>CAWIDQ010000096.1:0-26340 GCA_963834695.1 uncultured Actinomycetota bacterium | reverse complement strand
AGGCGGGTCCCGCACCGGCAACGGGGCCGGCGTCGCCGCGCCTCCAGCGGCGGCGGGACCGGCCCTGCTGCCGCCCCTGGCGGCGGCACTAGCACTGTTGCCCGAGGACCTGGGCGAGCGGGCCATGCTCGGCGACTGCGGGGCGAACGCTCTGGGCGCCATGCTGGGCGCCGCGGCGGCGGGCCTGCCGCGGGCGGCCCGGATCGCGCTGCTCGCCGGGATCACCGGCCTGACCGCGGCCAGCGAGAAGGTCAGCTTCACCAAGGTGATCGAGCGTACGCCGGCCCTGCCTGCTGGACCTGCTGGGCCGCCGGGAACGGGCGGGCAGCCCCCCCGCGCGCGGGGGGATTCCCAAGGGGGGGCCGGGGGGATGGGTCTCTCCGGGAGGAGGAGAAAACCGTCGCCCCCCCCGGGCCAACACAGTTCGCTGCCACCACGCTCCGTTCGGCTGGAATATGGTCCCGCCCCCGCCAGAGGAGTGACCGTCCCGGTGGCCGAGCGGGGGAGCGCTCGGCAACGGGTTGGGGGGATAGGCCGCGCTGCGGTGCTGATCGGGGCGATCACCATGCTGGCGCGGGTGATCGGCTTCGGCCTGGAGGCTGGTGTTCGCGCATACCGTGCAGGCCCAGTGCCTCGGCACCGCCTACACCACCGCGAACATTGTGCCGAACATCATCTATGACATCGTCGAACTGGGCGGGGCGCTCACCGCCGTGGTGGTGCCCGTGCTGGCGGTCCGGCCCGCGGCCGGCAACGTGCACGGCAACTACCAGGTGCGGCAGACGTCGGCCGCGCTGCTCAGCTGGGCGGTGCTGCTGCTCGTCCCGGTCAGCGCGGTGGTGGCGATCGCCGCGCGGCCGCTGATATCGGTGCTGCTCGGCGCGGCGCCCGGGTGCCCGCGGTCGGACATGGTTGCCCTGGGCACGCGGATGCTCATCGTGTTCGCGTCAGGAAGGTCATGATGCGGTTGCTGGTGCGCCGCCAGCCCTTGGGCTCTCGCAGGTCGACCTGCTGCGATCCGGTGGCGACAGCCATCAGGCACCCCGCTTCCGCCGGGCGGAGCGTTCCACGACTCCGTGGGCGATGACGTTGACGATGATCGTGAAGACGAACAGCAGCACGCCGATCCCCATCAGCGCGGCGCGGAACTCGCCGGAGGCCTCGCCGAACTGGTTCGCGATGACCGAGGGCATGTTGTAGCCGGGCGCGAACAGGTGCGACGTGATCGCGGGCGACGAGCCGATCACCAGCGCGACCGCGATCGTCTCGCCCATGGCCCGGCCCAGCCCGAGGAGCACCGCCCCGACGACGCCGCCCTGGCTGTGCGGCCAGACCGCGCCGCGGATCATCTCCCACCGGGTCGCGCCCAGCGCGTACGCGCCCTCCTTGTCGATCGCCGGCACGGTCGCGATGACCTCGCGCGACAGCGAGGTGACGATCGGCGTGATCATGAAGGCGAGGATGATGCCGGCGGTAAAGAACGAGGCCCCGCTGGTGGGCGGCCCGACCAGGTTCTCCAGCACCGGGATGCCGTGGACGCCCGAGCCTATGTCGGCGTAGATGTGGTTGAGCCAGGGCGCGAAGACCAGGATCCCCCACAGGCCCCAGACCACGGACGGTACGACCGCCAGCAGGTCGACCACGTACACGATCGGCCGCGCCCACCGGGGCCGCACGACCTCGGTCAGGAGCAGGGCGATGCCCAGGCTGACCGGGACGGCCATGATGAGCGCGATGGCCGCCGTGATGGCCGTCCCGTAGATGAACGCCAGCGCGCCGAACTGGTTGGCCGCCGGGTTCCAGTTGTCGGTGAAGATCTTCCAGCCCTCGGCGCTGAACCACGAGGAGGCCTGCTGGCTGGTCGTGAACGCGATCAGGACCAGGATCACCAGCACCAGCAGGCCACACGCGAGCGCAAGAGCCGCGAAGCCGCGGTCGCCGAGCGGCCGCCGGTGGGCCAGGGGGCTGGTGGCGGGTCCGGCCGGGATGGCCGGACCCGCCTTCGTCGCGATACTCACAATGAGCAGCCGATCTGATCTGTCTGGGTCACAGTGCCCCCGATCACATGCCTCCGATCTTGCTGAGCTGCGCCTTGGCCATCGAGTCGAGGCTCGCGGGCAGCGGCGCGTAGTTCAGCGAGGGGAGGAGCTTCTGGCCGTCTCCGAGCAGGTAGCCGATGTACGCCTTCAGCATGTTCGTCACATTCTTGCTTGACTGATGCTCGATGACCAGATCCCACGACTGGTAGGTGATCGGGTACGAGCTCGCGCCCGACGCCCAGACCGCGTGGAACGTGAGGTTCGGGGCGATCGTGACCCCGTCGGCGGCGGCCGTGGCCGACGACACCGACGGCGCGATGTAGTCGCCGGCCGAGTTCTTCACCGAGGCGAAGGTCAGCCCGGAGGCCTTGGCGTCGGCGTAGTCCACGTACCCGATGGACCCGGGAGTGGACTTGATGATCGACGCCACCCCGCCGTTGCCGTTGCCGGCGCGGGCCGCCTTGGGCCAGTTGATGGTCGAGCTGCTGCCGAGCTTCCACACGCTGGGCGCGGCGGTCATGAGGAACAACGAGAAGTTCTGCGTCGTACCCGAGGAATCCGACCGGACGGCGAGGGTGATCGCGGTGCTCGGCAGCTTGACGCCGGGGTTGTCCGCCGCGATCGCCGAGTTGTTCCAGGTCGTGATCTTGCCCTGGAAGATGTCCGCGATGACCGGCGCCGACAGCTGCAGCGGCTTGCTGAGGCCGGACAGGTTGTACGACAACGTGATCGGCCCGATCACGACCGGGAAGTAGAGCACGGTCTTGCCCGTGAAGTTCGACGCCTCAGACGAGGGGACCGGCGAGTCCGAGCCCGCGAAGTTGACGACTCCCGAGGACAGGTCGGTGCGCCCCTTGCCCGAGCCGCCGCCGCCGTAGTTGACGGTCATGCCGGACTGGACCGACTTGAAAGCCGCTATCGCGGCCTCTTGGAAGGTGAGCTGGAACGTCGACCCGCTGGCGTTGAGCGTGCCCGAGAGGTTCGAGGTGCTGCTCGAGGAGGGGCTGCTCGTAGTGCTGCTCGACGAACTGCACGCAGCCGCGGCGAGAGCCGCTGCCAGGATGACGACCCCCGCGGTTGTGACCCGCCTGATACGCAAAAGATGCATGTTTTAGACCTCATTCCCGATTGGGTAAGAACTACAACCCCCAGCGCCAGCTAGCTCCGCAAAATCCCTGCTAACCCCACAAGAGTTTGACGTGCCGCCCGTACGCGCCAGTTAAGTAATGGCGTATGGACGGTGAAAGATATATGGACAGTAAGTGAACACTTAGGACGCTGAGGATCGGGCCGACGGCCGGGGGCAACGCGCCCGCGGTTACCTCCGTGGCGTGCGATGGTTACCCGATGGCACGGGGATGCCGTCGTGCCCTGCTCGCCCGGCACACCATGGTTCCCTGCTCGGCTGGGACACCATGCTAGCGGCACGTGGCCCGTACTGGGCTGCCCGCCCGGTCCCGTGTGGACCCGGCGGCCGGGATTTACCGGTCCCGCACCGGTTAACGGGACCGGACTTTTGACCGCTGGCGACCAGCTTCCGGCCGGGTCTTAACCGCTGAGCGAACAGGCCATAACCGCCAGGCGAACGCCTTCTGACCTCGCGACGCGCCGTCTAGAACGCGGGGGCGGTGCCCAGTACGCTTTGACCATGGTGGAGCACCGACAGGAATTCCAGCGTGAGCTGGATGACATCGAAGCCAAGGTCATCGAATTGTTCGCGATGGTGGCCGAGGACCTGCCCCAGGCCACCGACGCCCTCGTGACCGACGACAACGAGGTGGTCGGGGTCCTGGCCGAACGAGACCGGAGCATCGCTGCCCTGTACCAGGAGATCGAGCAACTGGTCAACCGGGAGATCGCGCTGCAGGCGCCCGTCGCCTCCGACCTGCGCTTCCTGCTCTCCGTGCTGCGGATCGTGCCCGAGCTCGAGCGCTCCCACCGCCTCGTCACGCACATCGCCCGCCAGGCCAACCACATCCTCAGCGCGGACCTCTCGCCGCGGACCCGCGGGATCGTCGAGCGGATGGGGGGCCTGGTCGCCGACATGTGGCGCCAGGCAGCCGACTCCTGGTACAAGCGCGACCGTTCCGCGGCGTATGCGCTGGCCGAACGCGACGGAGATGTGGACGAGCTGTACGCCAGCCTGATAGCCGAGCTTGCCTCAGGGGGAATGTCACTGCCGGTGACGATGGAGATGACCCTGGTCGGGCGCTTCTACGAGCGTCTCGGCGACCACGCCGTCAACATCGCCAGCCGAGTGGTCTACCTGGCCGGAGCCCACGACCCGCAGGAAGCCGATTAGCGCCGGGCCGGATCATTCGTGCTCAGTAACTGGCGCAGCCGACCCGGCTGGCTAGCGAGCCGCGGGGACGACCACGACCGGGACCTCCGCGTGCTGCGTGACCTGGCTGCTCACCGAGCCCATCAGGAGCCTGGCGAAACCGCCGCTGCCGCGGGACCCCACCACGAGCATGTCGGCGTCACGCGAGGCCTTGACGAGTTCCTCCGCCGCATCCCCCGTGACCACGCTCACGGTGACCTCCAGCCCCGCCTCGCCGGTTTCCTTCGCGGCTTCGTCCACGAATTGCTGCACCGCCACCCGCGCGAGCTCCGGATCGAAGCTGTTCTCGGGAAGAGTGGGTATGCCCCAGTAGATCCCGGTGGCCGGACGAACGGGCGGTGGGTGAACCGTAACGACGTTCAGCGGGACATGGCGCACCTGGGCCTCGCGCATGGCCCATCCGAGAGCACGGCCAGAATGGTGCGAGCCGTCCACCCCGACGACGATTCCAGGCATCCCTGCTCCTCAGATACTCGGCTTATTGCGATTGATGCTGACTACAGCATGGCGTGAAGATCAGGCGAAAGACAGGGCTGACGGTCCCAGGCGGGCGGGACGCAAGACCCGGCTTGGCGGATCAGGATCTGGGATGCGCGGGGTGGGACCCGACGTCATCCGGCCCATCGTGCGGATGCGCAGCTTGGAGGCGCACCAGATCATCGATCAGCACGTCGATGCGCGCTGCCTCATCTGCCACCTGCCCCATGAGGCGGCCGGGATCGGTGGTGCCGAGGCGTCCCCGTTGTGGATAGCAATTGGCTATTCCGTGCAGGACGTGCACCGGCCTGCGCAGCTTAGAAACGGCACCGGCGACGGCCCGGCACATCCGGTCGGTCGAGCTGCGGGCGGACGCCTCCAAGGCCGCGGCCGCGCTGAGCGCTTGCTCGGCCGCGGCCGCCGCTGCCGTCCGCTCCTTCTGGATGAGGGGCCGCAGTATCGCGCGGATCACGACGGCTGCCGCGCAGCCGACGAGCAAGAGCACCACGCCGCTCACCGCCAGGCAGGTGACGGCGAGCCTGCGGGTGGCCTGGCCGATGCTGGCCAGGCTGAGCCGGACCACCAGCGTGCCGGTCAGGCCGGGACGGGCCCGGCCGGTCACGAGGATCGAGGAATCCTCCGCGCCGTACGCGAACGGGATGTGCCGGACCTGGTAGTGGACCGGTTCGGCGATCATCAGCCAGCTTCCGCCGCTGACGGCCCGCAGGCCCGGGCCCGCGTTCATGACCAGATGACCCTCGGGATCGCGTACCTCGATGCTGACCGCGCTGCCGCCGGGACCATCCGGGCCGAATGCGCCGGACGCGATCGGGGCTCCGGGGAACACGGCGAACGGCTGGCCGGTCAGGTCACCGGTGTAGGCGCGGAGCTGCTGACCCGCCTGCCGCACCAGGTAGCCCCGGGCCGTCAGGTAGCCGGCCGCGGTGATGGCCACGGCGGCGGCAGCCACCAGGCACATGACGGCCACTACCAGCCTCACCTGCAACGACGGCGGGGGTAGCAGCCGCGCGATGGCCCGCCATCCGCGCAAGCCGTGCTGCCACACCCTTCTAGTCTGCGCGCCCGCGCGGCCCTGGCCAGCCCCGTGCGCCGACGAGGCTTAGAAGTCGCCGGTCGCGCCGTCGATGGTTTCCCGCAGGAGGTCGGCGTGGCCGTTGTGCCGGGCGTACTCCTCGATCATGTGCGTGAGGATCCAGCGCAACGAGAACTGCTGGCCGGTGCGCTCTGACCGCTCCTTGCTGAGCACGTCCAGGTCGGGCAAGCCCGCCACGGCCTGGCGGGCCGCGGCGCACTCCGCCTCGAAGGCGGCGACGTCCGCGGCGACGTCCGCGGCGTCGACGCCGTTGAACTCCGGGTCGGGGCCTTCCGGCGTGGCGTACAGGTTGGGCAGGTCTTCGCCGAGCAGCACCACGCGGAACCAGCCGCGCTCGACCTCGGCCATGTGCCGGACCAGCCCGAGCAACGTCAGGCTCGACGGCGGGACCGCCCGCTGCTTGAGCTGGTCGTCGGTGAGCCCCTCGCATTTCCAGAGCAGAACCGCGCGGTGGAAGTCCAGCCAGCCGTTCAGCATGTCCCGCTCGCCCGCCTGCAGCCCAGGTCGCGGCAGTTCCGTTGTCATGCGGCGACCCTCTCACGCCGCCAGCCCGCCGGTCGATGCGTTTTCCGGCAATCGTGGGGTGGCCGGGCTACAGCCGCTCGATGACGAAGTCGATGCAGGCGGTGAGCGCCTGCACGTCGGCCGGGTCCACGGCCGGGAACATGCCGATCCGCAGCTGGTTGCGGCCGAGCTTGCGGTAGGAATCCGTATCCACGATCCCGTTGGCCCGCAACGCCGCCGACAGTGCCTTCGCGTCGATACCGTCGGCGAAGTCGATGGTGCCGACCACCTGGGAGCGCTGCAGCGGGTCCGCCACGAACGGCACAGCGTAACCACTCTGCTCGGCCCACTCGTAGAGGATGGCCGAGGACTGCGCGGTCCGGGCCGTGGCCCAGGCCAGCCCGCCCTGGCCGAGCATCCACTCCACCTGGTCCGCCAGCAGGAACAGCGTGGCGACCGCCGGGGTGTTGTAGGTCTGCTGCAGCCGCGAATTGTCGATCGCGACCTGCAGCGAGAAGAACTCCGGGATGTAGCGGCCGCTGGCCGCGACCTTCCCGGCCCGGTCCAGCGCGGCCGGGGACATCAGCGCGATCCAGAGTCCGCCGTCGGACCCGAACGACTTCTGCGGCGCGAAGTAGTACACGTCTACCTCGCTGGCCCGCACCGGCAGGCCGCCCGCGCCGCTGGTGGCGTCCACGATCACCAGCGCGTCGGCGTCGGCGTCGGCCACCCGGCCGACCGGCATGGCCACCCCGGTGGAGGTCTCGTTGTGGGTCAGCGCGTAGGTGTCGACGCCGTCCTCGGCCTGCGGCCGCGGGTGGGTGCCGGGCGGCGACTCGATGACCGTCGGCGCCTCCAGCCACGGCGCGGCCGCCGTCACCTTGGCGAACTTCGACGAGAACTCCCCGAACGACAGGTGCTGGGCCCTGTGGGCCACGAGGCCGAAGGCGGCGATGTCCCAGAACGCGGTCGTGCCGCCGTTGCCGAGCACGACCTCGTACCCGTCCGGGAGCGAGAACAGCTCGCCCATCCCCGCCCGGATCCGCTGTACCAGCGAGCGGACCGGCGCCTGCCGGTGGGAGGTCCCGAGGTAGGGCGCCCCGGAGCCGGCCAGCGCGGCCAGCTGCTCGGGCCGGATCTTCGACGGGCCGCAGCCGAACCTGCCGTCGGCAGGCCGCAGGTCACCGGGGATGACGATGTCGGTCACGAGGTCAGACTTCCTTGTCGAGGACGTCGGCCGCGCCGGACACCTCCGACACCGGGCGGTTCTTCGGGCCTACGTAGCGTGCGCTGGGCCGGATCAGGCGGCCGGTCTGCTTCTGCTCCATGATGTGCGCGGCCCAGCCCGCGGTCCGCGCACAGGTGAACATGGAGGTGAACATGTGCGAGGGTACCTGGGCGAAGTCCAGCACCACGGCTGACCAGAACTCGACGTTCGTCGCGAGCACCCGGTCCGGCCTGCGGGCGTGCAGCTCGGCCAGGGCCGCCTTCTCCAGCGCCTCTGCCACCTCGAACCGGGGCGCGCCGAGCTCCCGGGCCGTCCGGCGCAGCACCCGGGCCCGCGGGTCCTCGGCCCGGTACACCCGGTGGCCGAAGCCCATCAGCCGCTCGCCGCGGTCCAGCGCCGACTTGACCCACGCGTCCGCGTTGCCGCTCCGCTCCACCTCCTGGATCATGGTCAGCACGCGGGCCGGGGCGCCGCCGTGCAGCGGCCCGGAGATCGCGCCCACCGCGCCGGACAGCGCCGCGGCCACGTCGGCCCCGGTGGAGGCGATGACCCGCGCGGTGAACGTGGAGGCGTTCATGCCGTGCTCGGCCGCGGAGACCCAGTAGGAGTCGATGGCCTTGACGTGCTTGGGGTCGGGGTCGCCCTGCCAGCGGATCATGAACCGCTCGGTGATCGTCCTGGCCTCGTCCACCCGCCGCTGCGGAACCATGGGCAGGCCCAGGCCGCGCGCGGACTGCGCGACGAACGAGAGCGCCATCACCGAGGCGCGGGCCAGGTCGTCGCGGGCCTGCTCGTCGCTGATGTCGAGCAGCTGGTGCATGCCCCAGGCGGGGGCCAGCATGGCCAGCGCGCTCTGCACGTCCACCCGGATGTCCCCGGAGTGCACCGGGATCGGGTACGGCTCGGCCGGAGGCAGGCCGGGCTCGAAGGAGTTGTCCACCAGCAGGCCCCACACGTGGCCGTAGGTCACGTGCCCGACAAGCTCTTCGATATCCACTCCCCGGTAGCGGAGCGCGCTCCCCTCCCGGTCCGGCTCCGCGATTTCCGTCTCGAACGCGACGACGCCTTCGAGGCCGGGCCTGAAATCGGACATCTGGTTCCTCCGTCGCTTATGGTCACCAGCGGGGCTTGACCGGCCCGGTGGCGCTGCGTGCCTATTCAATCGCGCCCGGAGCAAATCTGGTAACCCGGTCGGCCCCGCACCCTCCCGGTATGTGAGGATCACTAGCCGTGAATGCGAAGAGCAACACCCCGGGCGAGCCTGGCTTCACCGAGGACATGCTCGCCGGCGATCCGCTGACCCAGTTCGCGTCCTGGATGGCCGACGCCGTCGCCGCGGCGCTGCCCGAGCCGACCGCCATGGCGCTCGCCACGGTCTCGGCCGATGGCCGGCCCGGGCCCGGACGGTCCTGCTCAAGAACTACGACTCCAGCGGCTTCACCTTCTATACCAACCGGACCTCCCGCAAGGGCACCGACCTAGCCGAGATCCCGCGGGCGTCCCTGCTGTTCCCCTGGTACGCGATCCGCCGGCAGGTGATCGTCGAGGGGCCGGTGACTCCGCTGACCACGGCGGAGAGCGAGCCGTACTTCCGGTCCCGCCCGCACGGATCCCAGATCGGCGCCTGGGCCAGCAGGCAGTCCACGGTGATCGGCTCCCGCGCCGAGCTCGACGACCGCTACGCCAAGCTGTCCCGGTGCTGGCCGGAGGGAACGGACGTCCCCATGCCGGACTTCTGGGGCGGGTACCTGGTGATCCCGGAGGTGGTCGAGTTCTGGCAGGGCCTGGCCCAACCGGCTGCACGACCGGCTCAGGTACCGCCGGGACGGCGGAGCGTGGATGATCGAGCGGCTGGCGCCATAACGCTGTGTTATCCCGGGGGGTAACCCCCGGACCCCCAGACCGGGGGGCTTCGCCCCCCGGAGCCCCCCTGCCGTCTGCTCGGGCCAGCCTCCGGCCGGCCCTCGCATCCGGCATCCCTCCGGCCGGCCCTCGCATCCGGCATCCCTCCGGCCGGCCCTCGCATCCGGCATCCCTCCGGCCGGCCCTCGCATCCAGCATCCCCGCGTGCGGCGTCGCTCGCGCCCAGCGCGTGAATCTGTCGGCCTTCCGTATTCTTGTCGGTTCGCCAAAGTAGCCGTGCGGCATAGCATCGTTGGAGAAGGGAGTGGCTTTGACGGCGCACGGGCTAATCGACACCACCGAGATGTACCTTCGCACGGTTTTCGAACTCGAAGAGGAAGGCATCATCCCGCTGCGTGCCCGCATTGCCGAGCGCCTGTCGCAGAGCGGCCCGACCGTGAGCCAGACGGTCGCCCGGATGGAGCGCGATGGCCTGTTGCGCGTCGAGGGCGACCGCCAGCTGGCGCTCACCGCGACCGGCCGGACGCTCGCCATGCGGGTGATGCGCAAGCACCGCCTGGCCGAGTGCCTTCTGGTCGGCGTGATCGGGCTGCCCTGGGAAGAGGTGCACATCGAGGCCTGCCGCTGGGAGCACGTGATCTCCGATAGCGTGGAGCGCAGGCTGGTGGAACTGCTCGATTACCCGGTCCGGTGCCCGCACGGAAATATCATTCCGGGGCTTGCGGAACTGGGCGTTCCGGCCGATGCTAGCAAGCGCGCGCTGGCGGCCGGCCGCGAGCACGCCGTGGCCATGACAATGATCGCGTCGCTTGAAGCCGAGCCGGTGGTGGTGCGCCGGATCAGCGAACAAGTCCAAAGCGACGCGGACTTGATGCTTAAACTCAAGAACATCGGGATACAGCCCGGCCGCGAGATCAAGCTCGCGGCCAGCGACGATGGTGTGCGGGTGACAGGTGACAACGGCATCGGCGATCTGGAGGCGGAACTGCCGCGCGAGGTTGCCGCGCATGTCTTCGTCACCCGGTCGTGACCGGTATCTCCGCAGGCCAGAGCCTATATTCCCTAACGCGATGGTGCGCCGATGACGTCGCACGTGCCCGGCACTGCCGCCGTCGGCTCACTTCCCGGCCCGTCGGACATCCTGGAGCAAATGCAGGCCGCCGTGGTGGTCACCGACGTGGGCGGCAACCTGCTGTACGCGAATCCCTACGCGGTGCGCCTGCTCGGGTTCCCCGATGACGCCGCGCACCTGGTCGGCCAGTCCCTGGCCGCCCTGGGGTTCGAAGAAGGGGACGCGCCCCGGGTCAACGATCTCGTGTCTCAGGTGGTGCGCGGCAGGCCCTGGGAAGGGACGTACGCGTGCCGGCGCGTAGACGGATCCCGGATCCTGCTCCGGGCGCGGGCGGGCGCCCTGCACGGCTCGTCTGGCGAGATCATCGGAATCGCGATCCTGGCCCGCGAGGCCACCATGCGCGGCGGCCAGAGCGAGCGGGACCGGCTCCGGCTGCTGGAACGCATCGGGGAGCGCCTGGCCCGCTCGCTTGAGCTCGACGTCACGCTCCGGCAGGTCGCAGAGACCCTCGTGCCGCAGTTCGCCGATCATTGCCTGATTGACCTGTTCCAGGGCGACAAGCTGGTGCGCAAGGCGCAACTGCACGCCCGGGGCTGGATGCCCGAGCCGGGCAGCTGGGCCATGGTCGGCGAGCAGATCAGCTACCCGGCGGGGCACTTCTGCCAGCGGGCGATGTCCCGCCGGGACACGGTCGTCGTGGCCGACGTAGCGGACGAACGGGTCCCGAGGATGCGCCAGGCCAGCGTGGACACCTTTGACAAGGTAGGCGTCCGGTCGGCGATCGCGACACCGCTGATCGCGCGCGGCGAGCTGCTCGGCGTGATGATCCTGGCGCTGTCCAGCCTCTCCGAGCGCAAGCATCCCCGCTACACCGCTGACGACAGCGAGCTGGTCGGCGCGATCGGCAGCCGGGTCGCCGTGGCCATCGACAACGCCATGCTGTTCGAGGAGGAGCGCCGTACCGCGCTGGCGTTCCAGACCAGCCTGCTGCCGCCCGATCCGCCCGCGGTCGACGGCCTCGAGGTCGCCTACAAGTACGTGCCGGCCAAGCCGCTGGAGACCCACGGACAGGGCATCCAGACGCAGGTGGGCGGCGACTGGTACGACATCATCCCGCTGTCCGCCGGGCGTGTCGGCATCGTCATCGGCGACGTGGAGGGGCGCGGCGCCCGCGCGGCCGCGATCATGGGCCAGCTCCGGGCCGCGTTGCGGGCGTTCGCTCAGGACGACAAGCCGCCCGCGGAGATCCTGCGCAGGCTGGACGACTGGTGCCGCACGCTGGAGCCCACGGGCGCAGAGTCGCACGGGTTCGCCGCCGCCGACCCGCCGATCGTGAGCTGCACCTACCTGGTCTACGACGCCTGGTCCCGGATGCTGTCGTTCGCCGACGCCGGCCACGACGCCCCGCTGCTGATCTCCGGCCACGAGGTCGGGCAGATGGATATCGAGAACAAGGGCCTGCTGCTCGGCGTGCGCGCCAAGGGGATCCCTGGCCTGCCCACCTACCGCGAGGAGACGCGTTACCTCGCTCCCGGCTCCACCCTGGTGTTCTACACCGACGGCCTGACCGACCGGCGGCACCGCGCGGACGGTGCCGGGCACTACACCGAGGCCGAAGCGTTGCAGATGCTCTGCAAGGCCGTGCAGGACGCGGCCGACGGCAGCGTGGAGGCCATCGCCCAGGCGGCCGAGCAGGCGGTGCCCGGGGAAATCGATGACGACATGGCGATCGTCGTCGTCCGTACCTCCGTGGTGGAACTCGCCTCCCGGGAGCGCAAGTTCCCGGCCGAGCCGATCCGGGTCTCCGAGGCCAGGCGGCTGGCCCACCAGACGTTCACCAGCTGGGGCATGGACCTGGACCAGGCCGACCTGGCCTGCCTGCTGGTCTCCGAGGTGGTGACGAACGTCGTGCTGCACGCCGCCGCGTCGCCGGCTCCCCGGCATGAGTTCGCCCTCGAGCCGGCCGGGCAGCTCGACGCCGAGATCCCCGACGTCTGGTCCGGTCCGTCACTCGGCGACGCCGCGCTGGACGGCCGGGACGGCAGCCGGGAATTCACCCTCCGGCTGCGCCGCGGCGAGGCCGCCGTCTGGGTCGAGGTGTTCGACCCGGACCTCCGGCTGCCCCGGATCCGGAGCGCCGGGGAGAACGACGAGGGAGGCCGCGGGCTCTACCTCGTCGACCAGCTGGCTACCCGGTGGGGTTCGCGGCCGACCCCGGGCGGCAAGGCGGTCTGGTTCGAGGTCCCGATCAAGGGCGGTCACGGCCAGGGCTGAGGCGCGGTCGGCACGCTGAGACACGGCCGGTGCGCTGAGCGCGGTTGGTACTGGGGCTGGGTCAGCGTCTGGTCAGTGCTGAGACGCGGCCCAGATCGTGAGCCCGACCAGGATCACGCCGACGATGATCGCGGTCCACGTCTTGGCGTCCGACGCGATGCCCATCTTGCGCCGGACCCGGACCGTGAAGAAGGCAGCCAGCACTCCGAGAAACGCCAGCAAGATCAATCCTTCGGTCACCGCGTCTCCCGAGTTAGTCATCTGCTTCGAGCATAAGCCGTGGCAGCGCGAAGTCACCCTCCCGGCTGCCCGCCGGTTACCCAGCCCGGATCCCGGGGGTAACCTCAAATCAGAGGCCAACGGTAGTGCAAGCGGAGGGCATTGTGGCTGAGGCATACATCGTCGGGGCGGTACGGACCCCTGTCGGCAGGCGGAACGGCGGCCTGGCCGCAGAGCACCCCGTGGACCTGGCGGCCCGGGTGCTGACCGAGCTTATCGCCCGGACCGGCGCCGATCCGTCGGCCGTGGACGACGTCATCATGGGGTGCGTCTCCCAGATCGGGCCGCAGTCCATCGACATCGCGCGGAACGCGTGGCTGTCGGCCGGCCTGCCGGAAAGCGTCCCCGGCGTCACCATCGACCGCCAGTGCGGCTCGTCGCAGCAGGCCGTGCACTTCGCCGCCCAGGCCGTCATGTCCGGGACCCAGGACCTGGTCGTCGCGGCCGGCGTCGAGAACATGAGCATGGTGCCGATGGGCTCGACGGTGGTGCTGCCGCACGAGAAGGGCATGCCGGGCCCGTTCGGGCCGCGCTGGCGGGACCGGTACGGGGACCAGGAGATTTCCCAGTTCCGCGGCGCGCAGCTGGTCTGCGAGAAGTGGGGCCTGAAGCGGTCCCAGCTCGAGGAGTTCTCCCTGGAGAGCCACCAGCGGGCGGTGCGCGCGATCGACGAGGGACGGTTCGACCGGGAGATCACGCCGGTCGGCGGGGTCACCACGGACGAGGGGCCGCGCCGGGATACGTCGCTGGAGAAGATGGCCGAGCTCAAGCCGCTGCGCGAGGGCTGGGAGCTCACCGCGGCCACGGCCTCGCAGATCTCCGACGGCGCGGCCGCAGTGCTGATCGCCTCGGCCGACGCCGTCAAGCGCGGCAGCTTCACCCCGCGGGCGCGGATCCACGCGCTCACGGTGACCGGCTCCGATCCGGTGTTCATGCTGACCGGCCCGATCCCCGCGACCGAGCAGGCCCTGGCCAAGGGCCACCTGGACGTCGACGACATCGACGTGTTCGAGGTCAACGAGGCGTTCGCCCCGGTGCTGCTCGCCTGGTCCGCGGACACCGGCGCCTCGCTGGAGAAGGCCAACCCGAACGGCGGCGCGATCGCGCTCGGACACCCGCTCGGCGCCACCGGCGCGATCCTGATGACCAAGCTGCTGCACGAGCTCGAGCGCAGCGGCGGCCGGTACGGCCTGCAGACGATGTGCGAGGGCGGCGGCCAGGCCAACGCCACGATCATCGAGCGCCTCGGCTAGCCTCGCGCCGGCCGGCTGGCCTTTAGTCAGCGGACCAGGTCATGGAGGCTGGTGGCCCGGTGCCGGGGGCGGTGTCGTTTCCCGTCGGTGTGGCGGTCTGCCGAGTTTGCCGAATCCCGGCCCGGCAGCAGGAGAGCTAGCCGGCGCGAACCCGCTGCAGCGCCGCCGGGGCCAGGCGTCAGCGGCGCACCCGGCGCTTGGTCCCTGTTGGCGGGGTGGGTGCCTATTCGGGCGCGCTGGCTGGCTTGGCCGCCTGGATGATCGCGGAGTGCAGGCCTGCTCCGGCCTGGTGGGTGGTGGTGATGGTGATGCCGGTGAAGCCGGCCGCCCGCAGCAGGTCACGGTACTGGGCGTGGGTAAGGGCGGGGCCGCAGCCGGTGCTGCGCTCGGCGTGGACTCGCTGGCCGGGGCCGGTGACGTCGTCGGCGGTGACGTCGCTGATGCCCAGCCGCCCGCCCGGGCGCAGGACCCGGATGGCCTCGGCCAGCACGCGTGGCTTGTCGGCGGACAGGTTGATCACGCAGTTGGAGATGACCACGTCGACGCTACCGTCCGGGAGCGGGATGTCTTCGATGTGGCCGTGCAGGAAGCGGGCGTTGGGGACGCCGGCCTGCGCGGCGTTGGCGCGGGCGAGGGTGAGCATGTCCGGGCTGGCGTCCAGGCCGTAAGCGACGCCGTCCGGGGCGACCCGGCGAGCGGACAGCAGCACGTCCAGGCCGCCGCCGGAGCCGAGGTCCAGGACGGTCTCGCCAAGGTGGAGGCCGGCGACGGCGAGCGGGTTGCCGCAGCCCAGGCTGGCTCGCAGCGCCGCCTCGGGGACGTCCTCTTCGGGGTAGGCGGCTGCGCCGAACCGCCCGTCGGTGAATCCGCCCGGGTCGCAGTCGGTGATGGCGCCGCCGGCCAGGGCGGTGCGGGCCAGGGCGGAGTAGCGGCCGACGACCGCGTCGCGGTGGCCGGTAGTGAAGGATTCGGTCACTGGGGTGCTCCTTAGGGTGATGCTGCGGGGATGGGGTCGGGCTGGGCGGGGACGGGCCGGCCCATGACGATGTCGGCGGCGGTGGGGAAGCAACCCACGCACGCGTCGTTGATCCGGTAGTAGGTGGCCGTGCCCCGGGGTTCGGCCAGCACGAACCGCACCTCGGCCAGCACCTTCAGGTGGGCTGAGACCGTGGACTGCCCGACGGTGACGGCGGCGACGATCTCGCCCACGTTCATCGGGACGGCCCGGCGGGCGAGCAGCGAGACGATCTGGATCCGGGTGGGGTCGGCCAGCGCCTTGAACCAGGTCGCGTACTCGGCGGCCGTGGCCCGGTCGAGAGGCCGGTCCTCTTCGTTCATCGTTAATCGACGATAACCGATCAAAGGCGTGGACGGAAGAAGGAGTTCCCCGCGATGGGCGGGCCACGTACGGCGCGGTCAGGCGGGCCGGTCGCCGATCAGCGCGCCGAGGCTGGCCAGCGCGTCGGCCCGGACCCGGTAATAGGCCCACACGCCGCGCTTGTCGCGGTCCACCAGCCCGGCCTCGTGCAGCACCTTGAGGTGGTGGCTGATCGTGGGCTGGGACAGGTCGAACGCGCCGTTCAGGTCGCAGACGCAGGCCTCACCGCCTGGGTGCGAGGCGATCAGCGACATCAGCCGCAGCCGCACTGGATCGCCCAGCGCCTTCAGCAGCGGCGCGACCTGCTCGGCCTGCACCTGGGACAGCGGCTCGGCCGACAGCGGCGCACAGCACGCGGCCGGGCTGGCGAGGTCCAGCACGGTCGGGGACTTCGGCATGCGTCTATATTGACATCTATCAATGCCTATGGCAAACTCGGTCTCAGAACAGACATCGACAGTTATCTATATCTGGGAGGTCCCGGTGCCCGGTCGCATCCAGCTCGCGCTCAACGTCGATGACCTGGGCGAGTCCATCGCCTTCTACAGCAAACTGTTCGCCACCCAGCCGGCCAAGGTCCGCCCCGGGTACGCCAACTTCGCCATCGCCGAGCCGCCGCTCAAGCTCGTTCTCCTGGAGAACCCTGGCCGGGGCGGCAGCCTCAACCACCTCGGCGTCGAGGTGGCCAGCACCGACGCCGTGGAGGCCGAGCAGGCCAGGCTGGCCGAGGAGGGCCTGGCCGTCGTCGAGGAGCGGGACACGACCTGCTGCTACGCCCGCCAGGACAAGTTCTGGGTCAAGGGCGGGCCTGACAGCGAGCGGTGGGAGATCTACACGGTCCTGAACGACAGCCCGACCTTCTGGGGCCAGGAAGGCGGCCAGCGCTGGGAAGCGGCCGCCGCCGAACTCGACGACGCCCACGACAGCGCGGCCGCGGCACGGGACGCCGGGTCGGCACCGCAATGCTGCGGCACCAGCACCGCGGACGAGCGGGCCGACGCGGCAGCGCGCACCTGACGATGACGTTCTGGGCCGGCCGATCTCACGGCCGGCCCGGAGGCTGGGAGCCGAGGAAGAGTCCTCGCCCGCGACGAGGCCGCCCGGAGGCCGACCTGCCCGACGGGCAGACCGTCAGGAAGTCGCCGCGAGGCGGGGTACGAGACGGTCGACGCGGTCGCTGAGCTCGGCGAGCGCCTGGTCAAAGCTGGCGGGGTCGCCGGCGGGGACCGGGTCGGGCACCGACCAGTGCATGGCGGCCTGGTGGCCGAGTTCTTCGTGCGCCAGGTCGCACACGGTGATGACCAGGTCGCCGTCCTGACGGACGTCGCCGATGTGCCGGGGGCGCAGGCGGCGCACCGGCAGGCGGTGGCGCCGGGCGGCGGCGAGGGCACCGGGCTCGATCCGCGCGGCGGGGTGGGTGCCGGCCGAGGCGGCGGGCAGGGCGCTGGCGCGGCGCCACAGCGCCGCGGCCAGGTGCGAGCGGGCCGAGTTGGCCGTGCACACGAACAGCACCCGGCCAGCTGTGCGCGCGGCCGGGGTGATCAGCGTCTCCAGAGCGCCGGGGACCAGCTGCAGGTAGGTGCGGCGGCGGTCACCGTCGGAGCGGCGGCGGGTGATCAGCCCGGCCCGCTGCAGCACGTCCAGGTGGTGCGCGAGCAGGTTCGAGGGCATCGCGAGCAGCGCCGCCAGTTCCGAGGGGGACGCGTCCCCGGCGCCGAGGGTGTCGACAATCTGCAGCCGGGCGGGGTCGGCCAGCGCCGCGTGCACTGCGGCGCGGGCCTCCACTCCTGAAGTTAGCTCAGATTTCATTGACTCAATATTGACTGAGGCATCTATGGTCCGTCAAGATGGGGCCGTGACCAGCGTGCCGGTCCCGTTGTGGCGCCGCCTGGCCGCGGAGTTCGCGGGCAGCGCGTTCCTGGCTGCCGTGGTGATCGGCTCCGGGATCGCCGCGCAGCGGCTGTCACCCGGGCAGACCGGGCTGGAGTTGCTGGAGAACGCGGCGGCGACCGCGGCCGGGCTGTTCGCGATCATCTTGATGTTCGGCCCGGTGTCGGGCGGCCACTTCAACCCGGTGGTGTCCTTCGTCGACGCCGCGTTCGGGGGGCTGCGCTGGCGCGACGCGGCGGCCTACCTGCCAGTGCAGGTGGCCGGGTGCATCGCCGGGGCCGTGATCGCGAACCTGATGTTCGCCCTGCCCGCGGTGAGCATCTCCGCCAAGCACCGGGCCACCCCGGCCCATTTCCTGTCGGAGATCGTGGCGACCCTCGGGCTGATGCTGGTGATCTTCGCGCTGGCCCGGTCCGGGCGCAGCCAGGCCGCCCCCGCGGCCGTCGGCGCCTATATCGGGGCAGCGTATTTCTTCACGTCCTCGACCAGCTTCGCCAACCCCGCCATCACCATCGGCCGGATGTTCTCCGACACTTTCGCCGGGATCGCCCCGTCCTCGGCGCCGTCCTTCATCGGCGCCCAGGTCATCGGCGGCGCGCTGGCCTGGGTGGTCATCCGCGCGCTGTATCCGAGCATCACCCCGGCGCAGGCCGCCGACGTCATCGTCCCGCACCGCGAAAGCCCGGCCGGACCCTCGCCCGCCCGGGCCGCCCAGGACGGTGCCTCCGCGGCGGCCCGCCCGCCCGATCGCGGCCCGTCCGCTGACTAGCCCGCCCAGAGGGGAGCCCCTGCCATGCACCTGGTGATGATCGGCGGCAGCGACGCGGGGATCAGCGCCGCGTTGCGAGCCCGCGAGCTGGACCCGGGCGCGGACGTCACGGTGGTCCTGGAGGACGCCTACCCGAACTTCTCCATCTGCGGCATCCCCTACTACCTGTCGGGCGAGGTCACCCACTGGCGCAACCTGGCCCACCGCACCCTCGCCGACCTGGAAGCGGCCGGGATGCGGCTGCGGCTGGATACCACCGCTAGGCGCATCGACGTGCCCGCCCGCAAGCTCCTGGTCACCGACGCCGCGGGCGGGGAGGAACTGCTCGGCTACGACAAGCTGATCGTCGGCACCGGCGCGGTCCCGGTCCGGCCCCCGATCGGCGGGCTGGACGCTCTCGGTTCCGGCGACGGGGTGCACCTGCTGCACTCGATGGGCGACACCTTCGCCGTCATGCAGACCCTCGAAGACGCCGCGCCGGCCAGCGCGATCATCGTCGGCGCCGGATACATCGGCCTGGAAATGGCCGACGCCCTCACCGTCCGCGGCCTTCAGGTCACCCAGATGGAACAGCTGGGCGAGGTGCTGCCCACTGTCGACCCCGAGCTGGGCGCTCTCGTGCACGCCGAACTCGCCGCTCGCGGCGTGGGGGTCCTGACGGGCACCACCGTGCGGCAGATCAGCCGCGCCGCGCCGGGCCGGACGGGGCGGCTGGAGGTCCAGGCCACCGCGGCTGACGGCTCGGCGGTGAACCGCTCGGCCGACATCGTCCTGGTCGTTGTCGGGGTACGGCCGGAGACCACCCTGGCGGCCGAGGCGGGGGCCGCGCTCGGCGTCAAGGGCGCGATCGCGGTCGACACTCGCATGCGGACCAGCCTGCCGGATGTGCTCGCCGCCGGGGACTGCGCCATCACCCATCACCGGCTGCTCGGGGTGACCTACCTGCCGCTGGGCACCACCGCGCACAAGCAGGGCCGGGTCGCCGGCGAGAACGCGCTCGGCGGAAACCGGCAGTTCGCGGGCAGCCTCGGCACGCAGGTAGTGAAGATCTTCGACCAGGCCGCCGCCCGGACCGGGCTGCGCGACCACGAAGCTTCGGCGGCCGGATTCGACCCGGTCACCGTCGGCTCGGCCGCCGACGATCACAAGGCCTACTATCCCGGCGCCCACCGCATCGCCATGCGCATCACCGGCGACCGGGCCACCGGGCTGCTACTCGGGATGCAGCTGCTCGGCAATAAGAACGCCGAAATCGCCAAGCGCATCGACATCGCCGCCACCGCCATCTTCCACGGCATGACCGTGGACGGCCTCAGCGACCTGGACTTGTCCTACACCCCGCCGCTGGGCAGCCCCTGGGACGCCATCCAGATGGGCGCCCAGGCCTGGGTCCGGTCCACCCAGCGGGCCTAACCCGCTCCCGATCTTCACCCAGAGGAACCACCATGTCAGCACACAACGGAACATCCGGGCCGCGACCCCACCACACGCCACGCACAGCGATCCGGGCAGCTGCCGCCGCGCTCATCCCCCTCGCCCTTCTCGCCCTCGCCGCGTGCTCCTCGACCACGGCCAACCCCAGCGGCTCAGCGTCACCGTCTGCGGACAGCTTCGGCTCCGGCAGTGACAGGGTCACCCTCAGCGGCGCTGGATCGACCTTCGACGAGCCGTTCTTCGCCGTGGCCTTCGCCCACTACCACCAACAGCACCCGGGAGTGGCCATCAGCTACGCCGCCGTGGGCAGCAGCGCGGGCATCGCCGCGATCAGCGCCCGCCAGGTCACCTTCGGCGCCTCCGACGTGCCCATGACCACCGCCGAGCAAGCCGCCGCCCAAGGCGGCCCGGTCACCCAGGTACCCGTGGACCTGGGCGGCGAAGGCATCGCCTACAACCTCAGCCTCCCCGCGGGCGCCCGGCTGCACCTGACCGGCCCGGTGCTCGCGGCCATCTACCTCGGCCAGATCACCCGCTGGAACGACCCGGCCATCACCGCCCTCAACCCCGGTACCACCCTGCCCGCCGCGCCGATCACTGTCGTGCACCGCTCCGACGGCAGCGGCACCACCTACATCTTCAGCAACTACCTCTCCAGCGTCGACCCCGCCTGGGCCGCCAAGGTCGGCACCGGCAAGACCCTCAACTGGCCAGTCGGCGAAGGAGCCGAAGGCAACGCCAGCGTCGCCACGACGGTGTTCCGGACCCCGTTCTCCATCGGATACATCGAGCAGGCCTATGCCATGGGCCTGACGCTGCCGTTCGCGGCCATCCGCAACCGGGCCGGAAACTACGTCACCCCGTCCACCCAGACCGTCGCCGCCGACGCCGCCCGCAAACCCCGCATCACCCCGGCCGACTTCTCCATCGTCAACCAGGCCGGCGCCACCAGCTACCCCATCAGCGGCTACAGCTGGGCCCTGGTCTACACCCACCAGCCCAGCCAGCTCACCGGACAGCAACTGGTGGTCATGCTGGACTGGCTCACCCACGACGGCCAGGCCTACGCCGCCGCCAACGGCTACGTTCCCCTGCCACCCCGACTCCAGCAACTCGCCCACACCATGCTCCAGCAAGTCACCGGCCCCACCGGCGCGCACTTCCTGAGCTGACCGCTGCGCGAGGGCATCGGCCTGCCCTTACGTCCTGGTCACGCGGTCCGGCGAGGCGACGGGATACGCGCCCGCCAGGGCTGGGTAGGAAGGAGTGCCCGGCGCCGACAACGGACTGGAGCCGTACCAACCCGCTGGGTCTAGGGGACAAACGTGCCCAGGAAGCGGCCGTGACACAGGCTCTGTACCAGCGGCGCGGGCGGCACCGATGCGCCGTCGCCGTCATCCTCGCCTTCCCAGGCAACGATCCCGCCCCGTCGGCTGCAACGGCCCGGAGGTTAACCTAGGCTGCTTGCCGACAGCTTTGATTTGACAAGGGCTCTAAGGAATATATAATCTCAGTTATAAGTTCTATTGAAGCGAGGACCTAGGTTAGTTAGATAACCGAATCCTGGTACTCACTTGGAGGTGAAACGCATGCTGCTTACCACTTTTGATCCCTTCGCGCAGCGCGCCGACTACCGTCGGCTGGCCCGGATGGACGCCATCCGGCGCGACGACGAGGTCGAGCTCCGGTTCGACCTGCCGGGCATCGACCCGGAGAGCATCGACGTCTCGGTGGACCGGGGCGTGCTGACCGTCAAGGCCAGCCGCAACGAGGAGTACACCGAGGGCGAGAAGCCGGTCATCCGCGAGCGGGTGATGGGCTCCTACGTCCGCCGGGTCCGCCTGTCGGACACGGTCGACGCCGAGAAGATCGAGGCCGGCTACACCGACGGTGTGCTGACCGTGCACGTGCCGGTCATGGAGACCGCCAAGCCGCGCAAGATCGAGGTTCGTTCCGACGCCAAGGCCATCGCCGCCTGACGCTAAGGTACGCAGAGGTACTCTGTCCGGGCCCGGCGCGGTTATCCGCCCGGGCCCGGAACCATTCCCGGAGCCAGTCATGCCATCGTTGCCACTCGATGATGAGAACCTGCCGCTGTTCACCGTCGGCCAGGTGTCGGAGATGCTTGAGATCCAGCAGGCCTTTTTGCGCCGGCTGGATGAGTTCCGCGTCGTCCGCCCCTCCCGGTCCCCAGGCGGCCAGCGCCGTTACACCCGGCGCGAGATCACGGTGGTCCAGTACGTGGTCAACCTCGTCGACGAGGGGATGACCCTTACCGCCGTCCGCCGCGTGCTCGAACTGGAGCAGCGGGTCAGGGAACTCGAGGCGCAGCGCGACGCCCTCCACGCCGAACTGGAGGCGCATCGTAACGCCCTCCAGGCCGCCGTCGCCGAGCGCGACGCGCGCCTGGCCCGGCTCACCGCGGGCCGCGGCGGAGACGACCGCCCCGCGCCCGATTCTCCCGACTGAAACGGTGAACTCGCTGCTCGTGACCACGAGCAGGCCGGACGTCCCGGGGAGCCACGGCTCCCCGGGACGTCCGCGTTATGGATAAAGGCCTCAGCCGATGTGGCGGTGCACGTTCTCGTGCTTCGACGGCCCGGGCACGGTCTCGGCCACCCACGGCCCGGGGATCGACGGGTCGAGGATGCCCTGCTCAAGCCAGGTGTATCGGCCGGACATGACCCGGCGGGCGAGCGCCGCGTCGGCCCGGTCCGCGTTCCTCCACAGCTGGCTGAACAGCTCCTCGCACCGCACCCTGGACTGCACGCAGAACGCGGCCGCCAGCTCGGCCCCGGTCCGGCCGCGCTCGCTGGGAGCGTCGGTGGCGTCCATCTGGGCGCGCACGCAGACCGCGCTCATCGCGAACAGCTCGGCGCCGATGTCGACGAGCCGGCCGAGGAAGCCCTGCTTGCGCTCCAGCTTGCCCTGCCACCGGGCCATGCCGTAGAACGTCGTCCGGGCCAGCTTCCGGCTCGCCCGCTCCACGTACCGCAGGTGCGGCGCGAGCGTGCCGAACTCGGCGTAGCTGCGGGGGTGCTGGCCCTCGCCGGTCATCAGCGTGGGCAGCCACCGGGCGTAGAACCGGCCCGCCTGGGCCGCCGCGCGGGCCCGTTGCGCCGGGGGCAGCCCGGGCTGGATCATCTCGCCGGCCGCGGCGAGGTGGGCGTCCACCGCCTCCCGGGCGATGAACAGGCGCATGATCTCCGATGACCCCTCGAAGATCCGGTTGATCCGCAGGTCGCGCACCATCTGCTCGGCAGGCACCCCGCGCTCGCCCCGCGCGGCCAGCGACGCCGCCGTCTCGTAACCCCGCCCGCCGCGGATCTGCACCAGCTCGTCCGCCATCTTGCTGGCCATCTCCGAGCAGTAGAGCTTGGCCAGCGCGGCCTCGATCCGGATGTCGCGGCGCTTGTCGTCGGCCATCTGGCTGGACAGCTCGACGATTGCCTCCAGCGCGTACCCGGTGGCGGCGATGAACGCGATCTTCGTGGCGACCGCCTCGTGCTCGGCGATCGGCCGGCCCCACTGCACCCGCTCGCCCGACCACTCCCGCGCGATCTTGAGCGCCAGTTTGCCGGCCGCCGCGCAGCTGGCGGGCAGCGAGAGCCGGCCGGTGTTCAGGGTGGTCAGGGCGATCTTCAGGCCCTGGCCCTCCTCGCCGATCCGGTTGGCCGCCGGCACCCGGACCTCGTGGAACCTGGTCACGCCGTTCTCCAGGCCGCGCAGGCCCATGAACGCGTTGCGGTGCTCGACCGTGATCCCGTCCGAGGCGCCCTCGACCACGAACGCGGTGATCCCGCCGCGATGCCCCTCTCCCTTGGGCACCCGGGCCATCACCACCAGCAGGTCGGCGACCACGCCGTTGGTCGTCCACAGCTTCACGCCGTCCAGCACGTACTCGCTGCCGTCGGCCGACGGCGCCGCGGTCGTGGCCAGCCGCGCCGGGTCGGAGCCGACGTCCGGCTCGGTCAGCAGGAACGCGCTGATCTCGCCGCGCGCGCACCGCGGCAGGAACTGCTGCTTCTGCTCATCGGTCCCGAACAGCGCGAGCGGCTGCGGCACGCCGATCGACTGGTGCGCGGACAGCAACGCGGCCACCGCGGGCGACACCGACCCGACGATGATGAGGGCCCGGTTGTAGTACAGGTTCGACAGGCCGAGGCCGCCGTAGGCCACCGGGATTTTCATCCCGAACGCTCCGAGCGCCGCGAGACCCCGGACCGTCTCATCGGGGATCCTGGCTTCCCGTTCGATCAGCGGGCCGTTCATCGAGGTCCCGCAGAATTCGAGCAGCCGGGCGCAGAACTCCTCGCCGCGCCGGCTCGCCTCCGCCTCCGGGCGCGGGTGGGGGCTGATCAGCCCGAGCTGGAAGTCGCCGAGAAATAGCTGCTTCCCGAAGCTGGGCAGGGCCCACTCCGTTTCCCGGGCCTGCTCCGCGACCTGGCGGGCCTCGGCCTCGGTGACCTGCGCGCCCCGGCTCCCTGGCGTCCCCGGCTGACCTTGGGTAACCGCAGTGCTCGGCTGCGTGGCGGTGTAGCTGGTTCCGCTGGTTTCCTGGTGCTCGCTCACGGTCCTGATCCCCATCGTCGTCGGCTGGTATCTGGGTACTGCCCGGTAACAGCCGACGGTAACGCGCGGGCCCGCGGCAGGACAGGCCCAGCCCGGGTCAGGGAGGTCAGGGGGCAGGCTCGGGCATGTCCGCGCGGCTCACGAACACCTGCGGGCTTATCTGGTGCAGCGCCGAGAGCACGGTCACGAGGCCGTCGTCTTGCGGAAGCTCGACCACGATCTCGCCGGTCGTCGCGGACCGGGCCGACTGGCCAGGCAGTTCCCGCAGGCGCGCCGCGGGCTGGGACGCGAGCACGTCGTTGAGCGCGGAACGGCCATCCGGGTCGTCAGGTACCGCGATCCGGATCCTCCACTGGTGCATACGGAACACTCCGTCCGTTGAGTGAACCTTCCATCCTCTCCATGACTGCCCACGCACCCTGAGCGTGAGATCGGCAGATGAAAAGGTTCATTCCGACTATCGGTCCGGACGGTTGCCGACGTGATTCGGCGTCGTAACGACGACGTAAATCGCGGTCAGACATCGGTCCGGTAGAAATTCAGGTAGGACCGCGACGGGGTCGGCCCGCGCTGGTCCTGATACCGGGAGCCGTACACCGGCGACCCGTACGGATGCTCGGCCGGCGAACTGCACCGGAACAGGCACAGCTGGCCGATCTTCATGCCCGGCCAGAGCTTGATCGGCAGCGTGGCGACGTTGGAGAGCTCCAGCGTCACGTGCCCGGAGAATCCCGGGTCGATCCAGCCCGCGGTGGAATGAGTCAGCAGGCCCAGCCGGCCCAGGCTCGAATTGTGGGTCGGGATGAAGCCCGGCCCGGCCAGGAACTGGCCGGAGGGGCTGCTGACCTGGATGCACCGCACCGGGCGCGGGCTGATCTCCCGGACGCCGACGACGGCCCGGGAGCGCTGACCGCACCCCGGCCGGGTGAACCTCACCCGGAACGCTGGCTGCTCTATGCCCGAGCGCCTCACCGTCATCTTCCGCTTCACGGAACGGCAGCTTAGCCCGGCGGCCAGCTCGGCGACGGCGTCGGCCAGATACTCGTCGGGGCTGACGAACTCACCCGGCCCGCGGCCGCCGGCGTCCACGAGGCCCTGCAGCAGCGCGGCCCGCTGGCTGACGGACGACCGCAAGTAGACCTCGGGTACCCGGTGGTCTCCGGGCAGGCCGGTCGCGCCGACGCTCCTCCCCAGCCGGACCCCGAGGTCATAGGGGTCGGCGGGCAGCGGCTGGCTCGGGTACCGCACCGGCCCGGCCAGCGGGATGTGGTGGTTCCACTCGCCGCCGGCGCGCAGCGACCCGGCGATCTCGCCGGTCGTGCGGACCGACCCGGGCCTGCCGTGCCTGCGCTCGGACCTGGTGCGGGTCACCCAGCCGTGCGAGAGGTCAGCGACCAGCGACTGGCCGTCCGAGAACAGCACCTCCCGGCACGGCCTGCCGAGCAGGACCGGCGTGGCCGCGACGATCGTGGCCTGGCCGGTCTCGTCGAAGACCTGGTCGCCGGGCCGGAGCTCGCCCAGGCATCGCCAGCCGCCCGGGGTGGGGACGGGAGTATCGATCGCGAGCGCCTTGCCTTCCAGTCGGCCCGCGATGTCGTCCGGCAGGCTTACCACCTCGTAAGTGGAAGCCAGCACGAACTCGCCCGGGTGAAGGACGAACGGCTCGGACCCGGTCGGCTCCACCAGCCTGGTCAGCTCGGGCTGCTCCTCGGCCGGGTCGATATGCGGGTACCGGTGGTTCTCGAACACCCGGAAGTACCGGTCCAGCCGGACGTCGATGCTCGACGGCTGGATGAGCTCGGGCGCGTACGGGTCGAGCTTGACCCGGCCCGACTCGACTTCCGCCTTGATGT
>CAWIDQ010000095.1:0-60136 GCA_963834695.1 uncultured Actinomycetota bacterium | reverse complement strand
AGCGGGGAATTAACATTCTCAGCCAGTGCGGGTTGCAGCCTCAATGTGGCGCCGGGCCCGGAGTGCCGGTGCCGGGGGGCGGAACGGAGCGCGGATGGCACCGCTCGATCGCCGGGTACGGGCTGTGGGCGTGGATGGTACGGCGGCACGGCTCGATCGGCACCAAGAGCGATGCCGAGATCATAGCGATGCAGTCCCGGCCCACCCCGAGCAACGCGGTCGCCAACCGGATCTTCGGGACGGTCGTGCCGGGAACCGAGGTACGCGACCGGACCATCGACGGGCCGGGCGGCAAGCTGCCGGTGCGCGTCTACCGGCCGGCCCGCGGCGGGCCGGGCGCGCGGCCGCTGATCCTGAACTTCCACGGCGGCGGGTTCGTCTTCGGTGACCTGCGCCTGGCCGACTGGATGTGCAGCTCGGTCGCCGTGACCGTGGACGCCGTCGTGGTGTCGGTGGACTACCGGCTCGCGCCGCGCACCGGTTCCCGGCCGCCGTGGACGACTGCTACGCGGCCCTGGAGTGGGCGGCAGCACGCCGCGGACCTGGGCCGGCCGGGCCGGGAGAGGCCACGGCCCCGCGTATCGGGGTGATGGGGGAAAGCCGCCGGGGGCAACCTCTCGGCGGTGACATGCTTGCTGGCCCGCGACCGGGGCGGGCCGCAGATCAGCCATCAGGCGCTGCTCTACCCGCCCACCGACCTGACCCGGATGCCGCCGAACGCGGCGGGAGCGCTCATCATCTCGGACTCGGAGATGCTCGCGTTCCGGCGGCTCTACCTGGGCGACGCCGACCCGGCCGACCCGCGGGTGTCTCCGCTGCTGGCCGAGGACCACAGCGGCCTGCCCCCGGCGCTGATCCAGGTGGGCGAGCATGATCCGCTGCGTGAGGACGGCGCCCGGTACGCCGCGGCGTTGCAATCGGCCGGCGTGCCGGTGCGGTTCACCGAGTACGTGGGCGTGCCGCACGGCTACCTCAACTTCCCCGGCATCTGCCGCGCCGCGCCACAGGCGCTGGCCGAGATATGCGCGGAGCAGGCGGCCGCGCTCGCCCCGTCCGGGGACGCGTACCCGGCCCGCCCGGCGGACCGCGGCTCACCGGCCCGCGGGCGCGCCGCGGCCTCGCGAGCGAAGCTGAGCAGCCATCTCACGCAGCGGGTGCTGCGGCTGGACCCGCCGCTGACCCGGGACGTGCTGGCCCAGCGGGACCTGCGGGTCCCCATGACGGACGGCGTCGAGCTGCTGGCTGACCGTTACGCGCCGCGCGACGGCGGGGACTCGCTGCCCCTCGCGCTGATGCGCTGCCCGTACGGCCGGCGCGGGCTGATCGCCGCGGGGATGGCCGTTCCGCTGGCCGAGCGCGGGTTCCAGGTGCTGCTGCAGAGTACCCGCGGCACGTTCGGCTCCGGCGGGCAGTTCGACCCGCTGCGGCAAGAACGCGAGGACGGCCTGGCCACCCTGGGGTGGGTGGTGAAGCAGCCGTGGTTCGGCGGCTCGATCGTGCTCGCGGGCGGCAGTTACCTGGGGTACGTGCAGTGGGCGGTGGCCGACAGCCTGCCACCGGAGGTCAAGGCGATGATCCCGCAGGAGACCGACTCGGCGCTCACCCTCGAGTTCCTGCGGCCGGACGGGTTCTCGCTGGAGACTCCGTTCTCCTGGGGAGTCATGGTCGCCGGCCAGGAGCGCCCGCTGGGCATGCTGCGGGGGCTCGGCGAAGGCCGGCAAGGTACGCCGGGCGATGAACACGCTGCCGCTGGGCCGGGCCGATGTCGCCGCGATCGGGCACCGCTCCGGCTACATCCAGGACATCCTCGCCTGCGACGCGGACGATCCGCGATGGGCCGGCGTCGACCACAGCCACCGGGTGGCGCAGGTGAAGGTGCCGGTCTGCTCGATCGGCGGGTGGTATGACATCTTCCTGCCCGGCCAGCTGCGGGATTTCACGATCCTGCAGCAAGCCGGGCGCCGGCCGCACCTGGTGGTGGGGCCGTGGACCCACCTGTCCGTCGACGGCACGGCGGTGCGGGAGACCATCGAGTTCGGCCTGGCCTGCGCGCGCGACGGGCGGCCGCCCGACCGCGCCCCGGTTCGGCTGCACGTGATGGGTGAGGAGGCCTGGCGGGACTTCGACGCCTGGCCGCCGCGCGGCTACGCGCCGGCGCGCTTTCACCTGCAGCCCGGCGGCGCGCTGTCCGACCGGCCGCCCGGCGAGTCCGGGCCCGACCGGTACCGCTACAACCCGGCCGACCCGACGCCCGGCGGTCGGCGGAGCGCGGATGACCCGCAGCGCCGGCCGGGTCGACAACACCGAGCTCGGAGGCGCAGGCCGGACGTGCTCACCTTCACCACCGCGCCGCTCGACGCTGACACGGAAGTCATCGGCGACGTCAGCGCCGAGATCTGGTTCGGCTCCAGCCTGCGCTACGCGGACGTGTTCGTGCGGCTGTGCGACGTGGAGCCGGGCGGCCGCTCGCGCAACGTCTGCGACGGCCTGACCAGCCTCACCGGCGCGGACACCGTCACCCGCGCCGACGTCCGGCTGTGGCCGACCGCGCACCGGTTCGCGGCCGGCCACCGGATCAGGGTCCAGGTCTCCAGCGGCGCCTTCCCCCGCTACGCGCGCAACCCCGGGACCGGCGCGCCGCGTGCCACCGCGGCCCGCCTGGTCGCCGCCGACCAAGCCGTCTACCACGACCCCGAGCACCCGTCGGCGGTCATCCTGCCCGTGCGGCAGGGGTAAACCCGGGGGCGCGTCCCTCGGCGCGGCTGGTGAGCTCGCGCGGCGCTACAGCTTGGCGAGGGCCTGGTCGAAGTCGGCGATCAGATCCTGGGTTCCCTCGACCCCGCAGCTCACCCGGATGAGGTCGGCGGTAATGCCGAGCCGCTCGCGGTCCTGCAGAGCCATCCCGGCGTGCGAGGTGGCGACCGGACGGGTGATCAGCGTCTCGACCCCGCCGAGGCTCGGCGCCACGTACGGCAGCCGGACCGCGTCGAGGAGGGCGTGCGCGGCCGCCTCACCCCCGCGCAGCCGCAGGCTCAGCATCCCGCCGAACCCGGACAATAGTTCCGCGGCGTGCCCGTGGTCCGGATGCGAGGCCAGCCCGGGGTAGTTGACGACGGCGACCTCCGGGTGCCCGGCGAGGAAGCCGGCCAGCGCCAGGGCGTTGTCGTTGTGGGCCCGGACCCGCAGGGCCAGCGTCTTGATGCCGCGGGCGAGCAGGAACCCGGCGTGCGGATCCAGGCTGCCGCCCAGCAAGTTGAGCGTCTGGCGGACCCGGCCGATCAGCTCCGCGCGGCCCATGACGGCCCCCGCGACCAGGTCGGAATGCCCGCCCAGGTACTTGGTGGCGCTGTGCACGCACAGGTCGAACCCGGCCTGCAGCGGCCGGAAGTTCACCGGCGTCGCGAACGTGTTGTCGATCACCGTGAGCAGGCCCTGCTGACGGGCGAAGTCCGCTATCTCGCGCAGCAGCCCCACCCGCATCAGCGGGTTAGTGATCGTCTCGACCAGGAACGCCCTGGTCTGCGGGGTGCGCGCGGCGCTCCAGGTCTCGGGGCGCTGCACGTCGACGAAGCTGTAGCTCCAGCCGAGATTCTCGGCGTGCTGGGTCAGGAAGTCGTGGCTGCCGCCGTAGAGGCAGTCGCTGGCCAGCAGGTGATCCCCGGCGCGCAGGACGCTCAGCAGCGTGGTCGTCACTGCCGCCATGCCGGACGCGGTCGCGACCGCTGCCTCTGCGCCCTCCAGGGCGGCCAGCTTGTCGTGCAGGTACCGCTGAGACGGCGTGGAGTTCAGCCGGATGTAGGGGAGGTCGTGGTATCCGGTTCCCGGCTCGGGCGAATACACCGTTCCCTGGTAGATCGGGTAGACCACCGAGCCCTCGGGGCCCGGCCGCGGTTCCCCGCCGTGGACCGCCAGGGTGTCCATCGACTGGCCGTCAGCGTGCATCAGCAAACTCCCGTCGCGTCTCGGCTCGCTCGAGCCACATCGATCACCGTACCGTCGGGTCCGTCACAATCGGTCTGTACGGTGAGCCGCGAGAGCGGCGTGCGCGGCGAAGGAGCGTCTTCGGTGGCCGAGATCCTCACCGAGCCGGTATCGGCTCCGAATGTATGGACAGGCGACGAGCTCGCCGACGCCGGCGGCTGGATCATTCACTTCGCCGAAGAAGACCTCGCCGATTTCGAGCGAGCGCTCGCGCATGTCGCCAGGAAGCACGTCAAGGACGTCACCGAGATCCGGGCCGAGGATTTCCCGCTGCCTCACTTCCAGGAGCGGATCGATGACATCACCGGCCGGCTGGAAAACGGCCCGGGGCTCGTTCTGCTGCGCGGGCTGCCCGTCTACGACAGGTTCAGCGCGGTCGAGGCCACCGCTATCTACTGGGGGATAGGCCGGCACATGGGGAACCTCGTGCCGCAGAATCGCAAGGGCGACCTCATCGGCCAGATACGAGACCTCGGCAGGCGCGGCCCGTACGGGCGGGCGTACGCCACCAACGAGGACCTGGGGTTCCACACCGACTCCACCGACTTCGTGGGCCTGATGTGCCTGCGCCCCGCGCTCTACGGCGGGGAGAGTTTCGTGGCCAGTTCCGGGCTGCTGTACAACTTCGTGGTCCGCGAGCACCCCGAGTACCTGCCCATCCTCAACAAGAACTTCCCGACCGACTGGCGGAGCGAGGAACCGCCAGGATCACCCGGCTGGTACCTCGAGCCGCTCTACAGCCACTTCGGGGGAGCGCTCTCGGCGACCGTCCGGACCGGCCGGGCGATGTCAGCCATGCGATTCCCCGACGTGCCCAGGCTCACCGCGGACGAGGTCTCCTGCTTCATGTATTTCGACTCGCTGCCGAAAAGGCCGGGCGTCGCTCTGGGGATGCAGCTCCAAACGGGCGACCTGCAGTTCCTCAACAACTTCGTCACGGTGCACAACCGCACGGCATTCGTGGACGACGCCGAGGACCCGGCTCGTCAGCGGCACCTGCTGCGACTGTGGATCAGCCGGCCCGGCGCCGGCCGCCGCTCTGCCCCGAGTACGCGGCCTGGCGCGGCGGCTACCCGACGTGACCAACGGGAAACCGGTCAGCTCATCTCGGCGCGGACGGCCGTGAAGGCGTCGGCCGCAGTCTGGAGATCCTCGCGGCTGTGCGCGGCGGACACCTGGGTCCTGATCCGCGCCTTGCCGACCGGGACCACCGGATAGCTGAAGCCGATCACGTACATGCCCTTGTCCAGCAGCACGGTCGGCCATCTGGGTGGCGCGCGCGGCGTCGCCGATCATCACGGGCACGATCGGGTGGTCACCGGGCAGGATGTCGAAGCCCAGGCCGGTCATGCGCTCGCGGAACCAGGCGGTGTTCTCGCGCAGGCGGGCCCGCAGGTCGTCGCCGCCCTCCAGCAGGTCGAGGACCTTCAGCGAGGCGCCGACCACCGCGGGCGCTACGGAGTTGGAGAACAGGTACGGCCGGGAACGCTGGCGGAGCAGGTCGATGATCTCCCGGCGGCCGCTGGTGTAGCCTCCGCTCGCCCCGCCCAGCGCCTTGCCCAGCGTCCCGGTCACGATGTCCACGCGGTCGCTGACCTCGTGCAGCTCGGGCGTGCCGCGGCCCGCGGGCGCCGACGAAACCCACCGCGTGCGAGTCGTCGACCATGACCATCGCCTCGTAACGGTCGGCCAGGTCGCAGATCTCGCCGAGTGGCGTGACGTAGCCGTCCATGGAGAACACGCCGTCGGTGGCGATGAGCCGGCGCCGTGCGTCGGCGCTGGCCTTGAGCTGGGCCTCGAGGTCGGCCATGTCGCGGTTGCGGTAGCGCAGCCGCCGGGCCTTGCACAGCCTGATCCCGTCGATGATCGACGCGTGGTTCAGCTCGTCGCTGATGACCGCGTCCTGCTCGCCGAGCAGAGTCTCGAACAAGCCGCCGTTGGCGTCGAAGCAGGAGGAGTACAAGATCGTGTCCTCGGTGCCGAGGAACCCGGAGATGCGCTGCTCGAGTTCCTTGTGCACGTCCTGCGTGCCGCAGATGAACCGGACGCTGGCCAGGCCGTACCCCCAGCGGTCCAGGGCCTCCTTGGCCGCCGCCACGATGCGCGGGTCGTCGGCCAGGCCCAGGTAGTTGTTCGCGCAGAAGTTGAGCACCTCCGTGCCGTCGCCGACGCGGATGCTCGACCCCTGCGGGCTGACGATGACGCGCTCGGTCTTGAACAGGCCGTCGGCGCGGATCTGGTCAAGCTCGCCGCTGATCTGCTGCTGGACGCTGGTAAACACCTGCCGGACCCCTCACGATCGTTGCTCACCGGTGAGCCCAGGTGAGGACCACCTTGCCGCACTGGGCGCTGCGCACGGTGTCGAACGCCTGCCCGAAATCGGCGGCGTCGAACCTGTGCGTAATGACCGGCGAAATGTCGAGGCCGGACTGGATCAGCACCGACATCTCGTACCAGGTCTCGAACATCTGGCGGCCGTAGATGCCCTTGATGGTGATCATGTTGGTGACCAGGTGCGACCAGTCGATCCCGAAATCGCCGGCGGGCAGGCCGAGCATGGCGATCTTGCCCCCGTGGGTCATGGTGGCCAGCATGTCCCGCAGTGCGGCCGGCTTGCCGGACATCTCGAGGCCGACGTCGAAGCCCTCGCGCATGTCAAGCTCGGCCATCACGCCGCTGAGCCTGGTCTCGGCGGCGTTCACGGCCAGGGTGACGCCGATCCGCCGGGCCAGATCCAGCCGGTACTGCGAGACGTCGCTGATAACGACGTACCGGGCGCCGGCGTGCCTGGCCACGATCGCCGCCATCAGGCCGATCGGGCCGGCCCCGGTGATCAGCACGTCCTCCCCGAGGATCGGGAACGTCAAGGCGGTGTGCACGGCGTTGCCGAACGGGTCGAAGATGGCCGCCACGTCGAGGTCGATGTCCGGCTCGTGCCGCCACACGTTCGTCGCGGGCAGCGCGATGTACTCCGCGAACGCGCCCGGATAGTTGACCCCCACGCCTTTCGTGTGCGCGCACTGAACGCGCCGGCCGGCCATGCAGTTGCGGCAGCGGCCGCAGACCAGGTGGCCCTCACCGCTCACCAGGTCACCCAGGCGCAGGTCGTGCACGTCGGACCCGATATCCACGACCTCGCCGACGAACTCGTGGCCGATAACCAGCGGCGCAGGCACGTTCGCCTGCGCCCAGCCGTCCCAGTCATAGATGTGCAGGTCCGTACCGCAGACACCGGTCCTGAGCACACGGATCAGAACGTCGTCCCGGCCCAAGGCAGGGACCGGCACGTCCTCAAGCCTGAGGCCAGGCCCCGCTTCTGCCTTAACCAGCGCCTTCATCGCCGCTCCCGGGTACACGATCTCTGCCGCCACGGCCGTCAGAGGTTACCCGCCCCGGCCGGCTGCCGTGTCCCGCTGGCCCAGAACCCTACCGCTGCGGGCCGCCACCTAAGCACGGGAGCAGACGCTCAGGCCCTTTTCTGGCGCTGCAGGAAGTCCCGGATCAAGTCCGCGATCAACTGGGGCTGTTCGTCGAGGGCGAAGTGGCCGGCGTTGAGCACGTGTATCTCGGCGTCTGGCCGGTCCCGGCGGTAGGCCTCGGCCTCTTCGACTTGGAACGACGGGTCGTACCGGCCCCATAGGACCAGCAGCGGCGGCCGGTGCTCGCGAAGCCAGTCCTGCCAGGCGCCGTAGCTCGCGACATTGGTGCGGTAGTCGTAGAACAGGTCGCTCTGGATGTCGTGCTGGCCGGGCTGGCTCAGGAAGGCGAGCTCATCGGTCCACAGGTCCGGGTCGTAGTTCTCGACATTCGGGCTGGTCCCGACGTGGCGCTGGCGTGTCGTCTCCCGGGAGAAGAAGCTCTCGCGCAGCGCCGCCTCATGGGCCTGGCGGTCCGCCCAGAAGGCACGCCGGCTCACCCACAACGGGCCGAGTCCGGCTTCGTGGACGACGGCGTTCTGGACGATGAGCGTCTCGAGCCGCTCGGGATGGGCGATCGCGAGCCGGAATCCCACCGGGCCGCCGTAGTCCTGGACGACGAGGGTGTAGCGGGCCAGGCCGAGAACCTCGGTGAACCGGCCGACGACCGCGGCCAGGTGGTCGAAGGTGTACGCGAACTCGGTGCGGCCGCGCGCATCGCTGTGCCCGAACCCGGGGTAGTCCGGGGCAACGAGGCGGAACCCGTCCGCGAGCCGGTCCAGCAGCGGCTGCCACATGCGCGACGAGGAGGGAAACCCGTGCAGCAGCAAGATCGCGGGTGCGTCGGCCGGGCCAGCCTCGCGATAGAAGACGGACAAGCCATCGACGTCTACGGTGCGGTACGCCGGGCGATGCATGACTGCCACCGTATAAGAGCCCTTCTCGGCCGAATTGATCGACTCGGCTCGTCTCGGCCGCAGCGGCCCCGATGCCCCGCCATCGGGGCCTGCGGGCGCAGAATGGCTGCTGAGCAGGCGGCCACGCAGTTCGCGGACCGGCTTGACGAGTGGGTACCCGGGAGGGAAATGGTTATTGGCGGCGGGGTGATCCTGGTCGGCGCGATAGTCATCGTCCTGATCATCCTCAGCAGGCGTGGCAGCTGAGCGTGGCGCCAGAGCCAGTGCCCGGCGCCCCGGACGACGCGCGGCAGGATCTGATGCTGCCGTTCGGCCTGATTCCTGATGAGGCCGGGCGGGATGTCATCGTGTCGGGCGAGCAGGCGGACGCGGTTCTGGCCTACTGCCACGCCATGGGGTCGAAGTTCGGCGCTCCCGGCTACCTGCGCTACCTGTTCGGCTTGCCGGTCAACGAGGCGCTCTTGTCCGGGTACCTGATGACGCAGCGCGCCCTGCGGGAGACGACTCCGCACGCGTGCGCCGAGGAAGTCGCCCGTACAGCCCTTGAACTCCTGTCAGGTCTTGATGGCGGCGGCCAAGAAGAAGACCGCAGCGTGCTTGACATATTCGCCGGCGTTGGCCAGATGACGTACTCCTACGCGAAAGCGGGCTGCCGCGTCCAGGCGGTCGACAACGATCGCACGACGGTCGACGTCGCGGTGCACAACATGGCGCTCGCCGGTTTGGCGAGCGTCGTCGAATACCGTCTGGCCGACGGGCCCGCGACGCTGGCCTCCGCCGTCAATACGGGCCGGAGATTCTCGGTCGTCAATCTCGATCCGCCCTGGCGAGGTACCTACCGATACGATCTGACCCGGCCGTTCCTGCTCGAGAATCTCGCGGTAGACGTGGAAGAACTCGTCAGGCTGGGCCTCGAGGGCGCCCGTCTCGTGGTGCTGAAGCTACCGCACAATGCCTTGCCATCGCAGATCCGTGATCTCGCCACAGTTCTCGGATGCCACGCGGTCGTCCAGTACCAATATGTCGCGGACTTTCCCGCCTCCTTCGGCCAGGCGCCTGCCTACTTCTTCGGCCGGCCAGACGGCGGTCACGACGGGACAACCGGCTACCAGGAGCGACGTCAACGGCTGACCGTCGACGGACACCGAGTCAGTTAGTCACTGGCTACGACGCCAGGACCTTGGCCTTCTCGCGCTCGAACTCGTCGGCGGAGATGACGCCCCGGTCGCGCAGGTCGGCGAGCTTGGTCAGCTCGTCCGCCGCGTTCTCCTGGCCCGACGTGCCCGCCGCCTCCTGGATGTACTCGCGGGCGGCCTGATCCTCCTGTTGCGCTTGCTGCAGGGCCCGCTCGTGCATCGAGCCGCCGCGGACGATCAGGTAGACCAGCACGCCGACGAGCGGAATGAACAGGATGAACAAGAACCACAGCGCCTTGCCCCAGCCGGACAGGTCGCGGCTGCGGAAGATGTCGATGAAGATCCAGATCAGGATCCAGATCCAGATCAGCCACAGAAAGAAAATGAACACCGACCAGAACACGCCCGCCATCGGGTAGGACGAATCGGCGAGTGACATGCCTCCTCCTTCGCGGCCCGCAGGATCCGGAGCGGCACGCTAGCAGCTCCGCCCCAGGGAAGATCATAATGCCCCTGAGGCCGGATCACCGGCATCATCCATCACAGGGTGAGGCAACTGAGTCCCGGCCCTGCCGCCGGGCGCGTAGGGCACGCCCGAGGCCGGGCCCGGTGCTAGCCCGGCCCGGCCTCGGTGAGCGCCTCTGCTGCTCCCGTCCTAACGAGCCCGCATCGCGGCGGGCCGCGGTGCGGCGTGCCGTCCGGACGCCTCCGGCCCGGCTGCCTGGGACTGCGCCGGGGCCGGCCGGGCAGCGGCCGACGGGCGGACGCGGGCCGGAAGGAAGGCCAGCGTGGCCAGGGCGGCCAGCGCGGTCGCGCCCGCCGCCACCAGCGAGCCGTCGTGCAGGCCCGCCACGAACGCCTGGCGCGCGGCCGCCGCCGCCACGCCGCGCAGTCCCGGCGGCAGGTACGCGGCGGCGTGCATCCCAGCGGCCACGGACTGCTGCGCGGCGGAGGTCAGGGCGGCCGGGCGCGCCGATCTTGGTCAGCGCGGCCAGCACGTGACTGCTGTAGGCCGAGCTCATCACCGACCCGACGATGGCCACGCCAAGCGTGCCGCCGAGTTCGCGGGTCGTGTCGTTGACGGCCGAGCCGACGCCGGCCTGGCCGGGCGGCAGCGCGCCCATGATGGCCTCGGTCGCCGGGCTGGCGGTCAGCGCGAGCCCGGCCGCGATCAGGACCATCGCCGTGATGATCCGGCCCCAGTAGGCGGAGTCGGCCGACGTTCCCGCGGCGACCACGAAGCCCGAGCTCATCAGGGCCAGGCCGGTGGTGACGACCGCCTTGGTGCCGACGCGCTTCATCAGCGCGATCGCGGCCGGTGACAGCAGCCCGGTCACCACGGCGAACGGCAGGGTGGCCACTCCGGCGCGCAGCGGGTCGTAGGAGAGCACCACCTGGAAGTACTGGGTGATGAGGAAGATGAAGCCGAACAGGCCGAAGAAGGCCAGGGCGATGGCCCCGCTGGCCGCGGTGAACCGCGGGTTGCGGAAGAGCCGCACGTTGAGCATGGGGTCCGGGCGGCGCAGCTGCCAGCCGACGAAGGCCGCGAGGATCACCAGCGAGCCGGCGAACCCGGCGATCGTGGTCACCGAGGCCCAGCCGTGCCGCGGGGCCTCGATGACGGTCCAGACCAGCAGGCCGACGCCGGCGATGGACGCCACCGCGCCCAGCGGGTCGAACCGGCCCGCCTTCGGGTCGCGCGACTCGGGCAGCAGCCGCATCCCGGCCACCAGCGCGATGATCACGAGGGGCACGTTGACGTAGAAGACCGAGTTCCAGGAGAAGTGCCGCAGCAGCAGGCCGCCGGTCACCGGCCCGATCGCGACGGCCAGGCCGGACACGCCCGACCAGATGCCGATGGCGGTGGCGCGCTCGCGCGCGTCGGTGAACACGTTCGTGAGCAGCGCGAGCGTCGCCGGGTAGATGAGCGCGGCCGCGACGCCCATGGCCGCGCGGCTGGCGATCAGCTCGCCGGTGGTCCGGGACAGCGCGGCCGCCACCGACGTGACCGCGAACAGCGCCAGCCCGGCCTGCAGCACGCGGCGCCGGCCAAGCCGATCGCCGAGGTTGCCGCCGACGATCAGCAGGCCGGCGAACACGAGCGTGTAGGCGTCCACGATCCACTGCAGGTCCTGGGTCGAGGCGGACAGCGTGCGGCTGATCGTCGGCAGGGCCACGTTGACGATCGTGTTGTCGACCACGGTGAGCAGCACGCTGAGGCACAGGACCGCCAGGATCCACCAGCGGCGGCTGGTCGCCTGGGACCGGGACGTGATGGCGGTGGTCATCGGAGCCTCCTTATAGAACGTTGTGCTATAACTATGTAATGACGTTCTACAGATGTCAACCCCGGGGCGCGAGATGATGGCCCTCATGAGTTCTGCGCGGGGTACGGCCAGCGGCGACCGCGGACGCCGAGCGCCGACGTCGAGCGCGAGCTGGTCTCCGCGGCCGAGGCGGTCCTGGTCCGGGACGGTCCTGGCGGGCTGACCGTGCGGGCGGTCGCGGCGGAGGCGGGCATCGCCCCGATGGGGGTCTACAACCGCCTCGGCGGCAAGGATGGGCTGGTCGACGCGCTGTTTATCCGTGGCTTCGACCGGCTGCGCGCGGCGATCGCCGGCGGTGACGAGCCCGACCTGCTGGAGCGGCTGCGCGTCTGCGGCCTGCGGTACCGGTCGTTCGCGCTAGCCAACCGGCACTTCTACGCGATCATGTTCGAGGACGCCATACCGCACCTGAACATCTCCGACAAGGCCACCGAGCACGCCGCGGCCGCGTTCGGGGAACTGGTCCGCAACGTCGAGATGGCGGCGGCGGCTGGCGCCATCATCGCGGCGCAGCCGTACGAGGTCGCCCAGCAGATCTGGAGCACCGTGCACGGGGCTGTGGCCCTGGAGCTGAACGGCCTGGTCCTCACGCCCGACCCCGAGGCGACCTACCGGGCGACCCTGGACACGATGCTGCGCGGCCTGGCTCAGCCCGCCCGGCCGGTGACGTAGGCCTGGGGGCAGGTCACCCCATCCATCCGCCGATGCGGTCGTAGACGTCCTTCCCGAAGCTGGTGGGAAGCGGCTCGGCCACGATGAGCTTGAAGTCCCGCCGCCCGTCGGGCTGCCGCGGCGCGCGCAGGAACAGGGCCGAGTCGGCCTGCTGGCGGTGAAAGCCGTCGGCGAAGTCGAACTGGTGGGTGACGAAGAAGACCCTGACGCCGGCTTCCAGCAGCGCGCGCACAACCTGGCGGCCGATCTCTGATCCTTCCCGCTCGTTGGTGGCCGCGAACGACTCGTTGAACAAGATCAGGCCGTGCGGAGTGATGTGGTCGGCGATGCCGCTCAGCCGGCTCAGCTCCTCATCGAGGCGCCCGCTGACCATGCTGGGGTCTTCTTCACGGATGAAATGGGTGAAGACCCCGGCGCTCACGCTGGCCCGGAACGACCCGGCCGCCACGAACATGCCGGACTGCATCATCAGCTGGGCCAGGCCGGCGCTGCGCAGGAACGTGGACTTGCCGCCCGAGTTGGCCCCGGTGATGATCACCAGCGACTTGCCGTCGGCATCCACGTCGTTGCCGACGACCCCGTCGGTTCGCAGCGCCAGGCAGGCATCGCGCAGATCCTCGCAGGACAGCCGCAACGGCCGGAATGCGGAGGGAACCGGGAACGTCACCGGCTGGCCTCGGGCGAGGAGCTGGTCACGCAGGTTGAGGCAGCTCACGTAGAACCCGAGTTCCGCCCGGAGCATGGTGAAGTAACTGATCACGTGGTCGGCTGACTGCGCGGCCGCGTTGGCCACCTCGTTGATCCCCCGGCCGGTGATGTCCGAGAGCGTCTGGGCCCCGCCGTGGTCTTGCGGCGGGATCGTGAACGAGTAGCTGGACCGGGGCGCGATCCCGACGCGCTCTTTCCAGCCTCGCCTGTTGCCGCCGGAGCGGAGCACGAAGTTGATCCCGCCGTTGTCCCGGCCGAGCTGGGCGCTGATCGTCTCGCCGCCGGGGAACCGTAGCTGCTTGAGGTGGTGGTCCAGTGTCTGGAAATAGTCGTCGTCCAGCTCGCGCTGCAGGGTGCGAAACAGCGCGGTCAGCCCCTCGGAGCGGAACTTGCCGGCGTGGTCGTCGGCGACCCGGCGCAGTTCCCTGAGCCGGACGGTCAGCACCTCGAGCTGGGTGACCGCTCCGGAGAGGATCGAGTGAGATTGCAGGTAGGAGAACCCCCACATCCCGCGCTTGTCCTGCAGCGCCGCCACGGCGATCCCGTACATCTCGCGGACGACGTCCGGCTCGGCGATGCAGTCCGCGAGCACGCACTGGCGGTAGCGGATGGCCTCCGGGTCGACGAGGCTGGCCAGCAGCACCTTCTTCGAGATCTCGAACAGGAACCGGTCGCCGAGCGCCATCGCGGCCAGCAGCGTGTCCAGTTCCAGGTCCTGGATCAGGTCTTCATGGCCAGGGGGAAGCTCCGCCGCGACGTCGAAGTCCCGATCCTGGTACAGCAGATGGGCTTTCACGAGGTGAGCCGTCCCCTCAGCTGCTCGTAGGTGACGCGGTGCTTGCCGGCGATGGCCAGCGCGTAGGCCAGGCCGTCGGCCGGCTTGCGCACCACCTTGTAGGTGCGCTGCGCCGGGTTCTCCGGGACGATCGTGCTGGCCATGCTGACTACGGTGTCCCCGAACGAGGCGAGCTCGTCGACGAACGTGACGTAGACGCAGAGCAGGTCGAGCTCGACGACCTTCGTCAGCACCTTCTCGCCGAGGAACCGGGCGTCGCTCAGCGTGGTCGACGTGAAGATCTCGTTCATGATCACGATGCTGCTGGGCGTGGCGGCCAGCAACGCGTGGCGGATCCTGATGAGGTCGTTCTCGAGCTTTCCGGTCAGGTTGGCGATGTCCTCCTCGCGCTCGAAGTGGGTCAGGATCTGGTCGGGCAGGAAGAGGCGGGCCGAGCGGCCGGGGACCGGGCAGCCGGTGCCGGCCAGGTGGTGGAGCTGGCCGAAGGTCCGGGCGAACGTCGTCTTGCCGCCCTGGTTCGGCCCGGAGACGACGATGACGCGCTCGGGGTCGGTCAGGTGGAATTCGTTGGTGACCACGGCGGTGCCCGCGGAGGTCAGCTTGGCCGCGAGGGCCAGGTCGAAGGTCTCGGTGGCGAAGATCTCCTTCGAGTCCGTGGTCAGTTCCGGGAGGCAGAAGCTGAGCCCGGCCGGGCGCAGCGGCTCGATGTAGTCCCGGAACGCCAGGTAGAACTGGAGCTCGCGGTCGAACTGGCGGACGGCCGGGGCCACGAACTCGGCGTGCTGGCGGCAGTAGTCGCCCAGGGCGGCGAACTCCTCGCTGAACAGCCGGGCGACCAGGTCAAGGATCTGCGCGCCGACGTGATCGATGCCCGGCCAGCCTCGGTAGGTGACCCGGTAGTCCTTGACCGCGCCCTGTTGGAACCGCTCGAATATCTTGGTGATCTCCGCGCTGTAGTCGGGTTCGCCGTCGTACCGGCTCACGTGCACCCGCAGGCCCTTGATCCGGACCTGGTACGTGATCTGCGCCAGGTCGTGCTGACGGTCGGCGGTGTCGGAGGTGAGCCGGGCGAACGCGGCCGAGGCCACGTAAGAGGCCAGGTACTCGCGGAAGGCCAGCAGGCCCCGCGAGGTGATGGCGGCACCCTCCAGGTCGCGCGCCAGGCCGGTGACCGAGTCGCAGTAGATCGCCGCCGCGTCGAGGAACCAGCCCTGCCGCTGCTGGCCGGAATGCATCTTGGCCAGCTGGGCCAGGTGGACGCGGACCTGGCGCATCTGCTCGGCGAATCGCCGGGCCGCGGCGAACACGGCCGGGTCGTCCAGATCCCGGAAGACTTCGTGGCGGTACTGCAGGATCTCGACGTCGCGGACCGGCTGGTAGAGCAGCGCGGCGATCAGCTCGCGCTCCTCCCGGTCCCCGGCCACCCCGTCGACGATCTGGTCGAGATACAGGTCGGAGACGAACGCGAGATCCGGCGACGTAAGGTCCGGGGGGGCTGCCGGGGGCGGAGCCCCCCGCAGATACAGCAAGCTGCCGAAGCTGGCCGGCGCCAGCGGCGGCTCGCGGGCTGCTTCGCGGAGTGACATGCCATTCTCCTGTCCTCGCCGTAACGGCGCTCAACAGGAGCCATCAGCCCGTCAAAGGCGGTTTCGCGAGCCCCATCGCCGCTTCCTACTCTACGGCCGACCGGGCGAGCCAGCGGAGCAGGCCGCCGGCCGGTGGGTACCCTGAAGGCACGACGGCGGTGGGACCCGCCTCCAACTGCGGCGCGGCCGCCAATGGTTCCTGCCTGCGAAGGTAGGAGGCCACGTGGGCGGACTGGATGACAGTGATCCTCTTCTCGCGGCCCTGAACGGGCTGTCCGGCCTGGCCTCCGGCGGCGACCGCGCCACGCTGGCGGCGCTGCGCGGCCGGCTGGCCGAGCAGCGGCTGCGGGTGCTGGTGGCGGGGGAGGCTAAGCGGGGCAAGAGCACGCTGGTCAACGCGCTGCTCGGCCGGGCGCTGCTCCCGATGGGGGTGACGCCGCTGACCGCGCTGGCCACGACGGTCCGGTACGGGCCGGACGAGGAGGTCGGCGCGGTTTTCCGGGACGGCCAGGCGGAAAGCTTCCCGCTGTCCGCGCTCGACGACCTGGTGACCGAGCGCGGCAACCCCGGGAACCGCCGCGGCCTGGCGTCGGTGACGGTCGTGGCCGACGCGCCGGTGCTGGCTCAGGGCGTGGAACTCGTGGACACGCCCGGGACCGGCTCGGTCTACGCGCACAACACCACCGAAGCGGAGGCCGCGCTGCCGACCATGGACGCGGCCGTGTTCGTGCTCACCGCCGACCCGCCGCTGTCGGCCAGCGAGCGCGCGCTGATGGCCCGGGTCGCGGAGCTGTCGGTCACCCTGTTCGTGGTGCTGAACAAGGCTGACTACCTGGCCGGTTACGGCACCGGCCAAGACCACCTGGCGCCCCTGGACGGCGCCGAGGTGGGTCCGGCCCAGCCGGGCCGGGCGGGACCCAACGGGAGCAGCGAGCTCGCCGAGGCGCTGGAGTTCACCGCGCGGGTGTCCGGCGAGGCCGTCGGCCGGCCGGTCCGCATCTACCCGCTGTCGGCGCGGGCGGCACTGTCCGGCGCGGCCGACCCGGGCTTTGCCGCGTTCGAGCGGGACTTCGCCGGCTACCTGGACCAGGGCCGGGCCTCGGACCTGCGCGTATCGGTGACGGCGCAGGCACGGCGTATCGCGGGGGCGCTGACCGATGAGGCGACGCTGGCCCGTCATGCCGCCCAGATGCGTACCGGCACGGCCGCCGAGCGGGTGCAGGCCTTCGCGGCGCGGCTGGCCGCGGTGGGCGAGCGGCGCCAGGACGCCGCGGACCTGGCCACCGCGGAGTCGGCCCGGATGCTCGCCGAGCTCAACGAGGCGGCGCAGCACGCCGTACGCGACTGCGCGGGCCGCGTCGGGTCCCAGCTGGAGGCGCTGCTGGTCGGGGATCTGCGATCGGCCACCGCGGCCGAGATCGAGCGGGCCGGGCGGGCGCGCCTGGCGGAACTGGCCGTGGCCGAGGCCGAGGCGTGGCGGCAGCAGCAGGCCGAGATCCTGGAGCAGGGCTTGGCCCGGCTCGACGCCCGGCTCACCCGCGACCTGGAGGCCGAACTGGACGCCGTGCGGGAGGCGGCCGCCGAACTGCTGGGGCTGCGCCTGGCCGTTCCCGGGCCGGGCGAGCGCCTGGCACCGGACCTGCGGTTCTTCTATCTCACTGCCGACCAGGCCGGGCAGACCGAGCTGCTGGCCGGGGCCGTCCGCCGCTGGCTTCCCGGCGAGGCCGGGCGGCGCCGGGCCCGGGCGTACCTGCACCGCGAGGCCGCCCGCCTGGTCCCGCAGCAGATCGGGCGGGCGCGCGCGGACCTGCAGTACCGCCTGGCCGAAGCCACCCGGCGGCTGATCCGGGCGGTGGCGGACCGCTACGCCGACAGTACGGGCCGGCTGGAGAGCGCGCTGCGGACCGCCGCGCAGGCGCGGGACGCGACCGACGACGAGGCGGCCCGACTGGACACCGAGCTCGCCGCGCGCCAGCATTCCCTCGGGGAGGTGCTCGCCCGGCTGGATGAAGTCACCGCCGAGGCTGCCCCGGCCGGCGGCCATGATGGCGCCCGGCCCGCGCCGGAAGGGTAACTCTGGTGTCCCAGCTGTCCCAATCATCCCAGACATCTCAGATGTCCCAGGAGTTCCGCAGCATCCTGTTCGGGGACACGCCGGCGCCGACCGGGCTGGACACCGGCCCGGAGCCCGCGTTCTTCCACGACCTGAATCTGGACCAGGTCACCGAGTCCGTGACCGCCGCGCTCGGCGACTACCAGCTCAAGCCGTTCTTCTACGCTCCCCTCGACGATCCGGACGCGGTCCGCTACCGCCACGACGTATTCCGCGACCTGGACGGCACGGCCGTGGCGGAACCGGTCACGGCCTTCGCCGCCGGGATGCGGCGCATGCGTCAGCACCTCGCGACCGCGCGGCTCCTGCACCACCCGCTGCAGCAGCAGCGCTGGTTCCTGGAAGCGGTCGCCGTGTACTGCGACGCTACCGCCCGCCTGGCGCGTGACCTGGACGGCGCCGCCGTCACCTCGCGCGGCTTCCGCGAGTTCCGCGCGTACTTGGCCGGCTACGTGCGCTCAGCGGGCTTCACCTCCCTGGCCGCCGAGAACGCCGAGCTCCTCCGCGAGCTGTCCGGCATCAGGTACTGCCTGCACATCAAGGGAAACCGGATCCGGGTCCGCCGATACGACGCCGAGGACGACTACGGCCGGGAGGTGCTGGCGGTCTTCGAGAAGTTCCGGCAGGGCGCGGTCAAGGACTACCGGATCCGGTTCCACGCCCACCAGGACATGAACCACGTCGAGGCGGACGTGCTGGGCCTGGTCGCCAAGCTGTACCCGGACGTCTTCGCCGCCGTGGCCGGCTACTGCGACGCCCGCCGCGGCTACCTGGACGAGGTGATCGCGCGGTTCGACCGGGAAGTGCAGTTCTACCTCGGCTACCTCGCCTACATCCGCCCCATCCGCGCCGCCGGCCTGGAGTTCTGCTACCCGGCGGTGTCGGCGCGCTCCCAGCACGTGCACGCCAGCGCCACGTTCGACCTGGCCCTGGCGGCCAAGCTGGCCAGCGACGGCGCGCGGGTGGTCACCAACGATTTCCGCCTCGACGGGCCCGAGCGCATCCTGGTGGTCACCGGCCCCAACCAGGGCGGCAAGACCACCCTGGCGCGCACGTTCGGCCAGCTGCACCACCTGGCCCGGCTCGGCTGCCCCGTGCCCGGCCGCGACGCCGCGCTGTTCCTGTGCGACGAGGTGTTCACGCACTTCGAGAAGGAGGAAGATCTCGCCACGTTGAGCGGGAAGCTGCGGGACGACCTGGTCCGCTTCCGCGGCATCCTGGACCACGCCACGGCCCGCAGCGTCATCGTCATGAACGAGATCTTCACCTCCACCACGCTGGACGACGCCCTGTTCCTGGGCCAGGAGATGCTGGAGAAGATCATCGGGATCGGGGCGCTCGGCGTCTGCGTCACGTTCCTGGACGAGCTCGCCACCCTGGATGCCGCGTGCGTCAGCATGGTGGCCACCGTGGCGGCGGCCAACCCGGCCGAACGGACCTACCAGGTGGTCAGGAAACCCGCGGACGGCCTGGCCTACGCCATGGCCATCGCCGCCAAGTACGGGCTCACCTACGACCAGCTCCGGGGGCGGGTGCGGTCATGAAGGCCTACCTCATGCACGCCGACCGTGACTTCGACGCCGGCCAGGAGTTCCCGCCCGGCGTGGAGGCCCTGGCCTCGGACCTGGAGCTGAACACGCTGCTGAACGCGATGGCCGACGGCGACGAGTTCCTGCGCGACGTGGCGAGCACGGCCCTGGTGTGCGGCGTGACGGATCCGGAGACGATCACCTACCGGCAGCAGGTCCTGCGCGACTGCCTGGCCCAGCCCGCGGTGGTGCGGGACATCTACGAGATCGCGGTGCGGGCGATCCTGGCCGAAAAGCGCATCTGGTGGGGGCTGATGGCCAAGGACCCGGAGCCGATCCTGCGCCGCAGCGTGCAGGTGCTGCAGCTGTTCGTCACCGCGCTCAAGGTGCTGCGGCGGGTCACCGACGCGCACGCCGGCGAGTTCGGCTCCCCCGGGTTCAGCCGGTTCTTCGCCATGATCGCCGAGGAGCTCAGCGACGACTACTTCGGGATCGTCGACAGCCACCTCAAGCGGCTCAAGTTCGCCGGCGGTGTCCTGGTCAGCGCCGGGCTCGGCGAGGGAAACGCCGGCACCGGGTACGTGCTCCGCACGCCGCGCGACCGGCGGCGCGGGCTGGCCGAGGTGATCGGCGTCGGGAACCGCTCGGCCTACACCATCACGATCAGCGACCGGGACGAGGCCGGGCACGCGGCGCTGTCCGATCTCCACGGCCGGGGGATCAACCACGTCGCCAACGCCCTGGCCCAGTCGGTCGACCACATCCTCAGCTTCTTCCGCCTGCTGCGCACCGAGCTCGCGTTCTACATCGGCGCCCTGAACGCTCACGGCAGGCTCGCCGACCTGGGCGAGCCCACCTGCTTCCCGGTCCCGGTCCCGCAGGACGAGGCGGCGCTGCAGGCGGCCGGCCTGTACGACCCGTGCCTGGCGCTGGCCGCCGAGACGGCGGTGGTCGGCAACGACGTAGACGCCGACGGCCGGCCGCTCGTGATCATCACCGGGGCGAACCAGGGCGGGAAGTCGACGTTCCTGCGCAGCGTCGGCCTGGCCCAGCTGATGATGCAGTCCGGGATGTTCGTGGCCGCCACCGCGCTGCGGGCCAGTGTCGGCCCGGGCGTCTTCACCCACTACAAGCGGGAGGAAGACGCCACCATGACCAGCGGGAAGCTGGACGAGGAACTGGCCCGGATGAGCGACATCACCGGGCACATCACGCCCGGGTCCCTGCTGCTGTGCAACGAGTCGTTCGCGTCCACCAACGAGCGGGAGGGCTCGCAGATCGCCCGCGAGATCGTCCGCGCGCTGCTCGGCGCCCGGATCAGGGTGTTCTTCGTCACCCACCTGCACGACCTCGCGCGGGGCTTTTACGCCGACCCCGCGGGCCGCGCGCTGTTCCTGCGGGCGCAGCGGCAGCCCGACGGGCGGCGCACCTTCCGGCTCGCCGAGGGCGAGCCCCTGCCGACCAGCCACGGCCAGGACGTCTACCAGGAGGTGTTCGGCGGACCCTGAATTGCGAGGCCGGGCCGCATCGGCCACAATGGCCGCTGGCGATGAAGCTCGCCCGAACCGCGGGACGGTCCCGCTGATGGCTTCTACTCCTGAATCCGACCAGGTGTAGGAGCCATTGTCATGGACGACGACGCGCCGGGGCCGCCCGGCAATGATCCGGGGGGATCATCCCCCCTCCGCAGAGCCGCCAGGGCCAGGTCGTGAGCGTTTCCCTGCCCATACCGGTCATCCAGGCGTTGCAGGTGGTCACGATCGTGGCCGTGGCGCCGGGCCTGTCCGGGGTGATCGCGCGGGTGGAGGCGCGGCTGCAGGGCCGCCGGGGCCCGCGGGTCCTGCAGCCCTACTACGACCTGGCCAAGCTGTTCCGCAAGGAGGCGCTCGCCCCGGAGGGCGCGAGCTGGGTTTTCCTGGCCGTGCCGGTGGCCGCGTTTACCTGCTACCTGACGGTGCCGCTGCTGATCCCGGTGCTGACCAGCTACCCGCTGCCGCTGGGCTACATGGGGGACATCCTGGGCGGCGGGTTCATCCTGTCGCTGGCCAGCTTCCTGGTCGCGGTCGCGGCGCTGGAGACCGGCGACCCGTACGCCCAGCTCGGGGCGAGCCGGGCCAAGACCTTCGGGGCGATCACCGAGCCGGTGGTGCTGTTCGTGGTGTTCACGGTGGCCCTGCTGACCGGCACCGACCTGCCCTACGCGCTGGCCGCCACGGTCCGGTCGTCGGCCGGGCAGATCATCCGTCCCGCGCACCTGCTGGCCGCGGCGGCCCTGTTCATGGTGATCCTGTACGAGACGAGCCGGATCCCGGTGGAGACCCACAGCGGGACGAACGAGTTCGGGATGATCGAGGAGGCCCGGCCGTTCGAGCACTCCGGCCCCTACTACGCGCTGCTGAAGTGGGGGTCCGCGGCCAAGCAGCTGATCCTGTACACGATCTTCGTCAACGTGTTCGCCGCGCCATGGGGGCTGGCCTCCACGCAGCGGGCCGGGTCGGTGGCGCTGGCCATCGCCGCGCTGATCGTCAAGGCGGCGCTGCTGGGCGTGGTGATCGCGGTCATCGACAACTCGTTCGCCAAGCTGCGCCTGTTCAAGATCACCGAGTTCGCGGCCGCGGCGTTCCTGCTCGCGGTGCTCGGCGTGTTCACGCTCTACCTGGGGGGTGGCTGATGGATCCGGCGCAGGCGCCCGGCGTCTACACCGGGGGCGCGAACGTCGTCGCGGTGCTGATCCTGCTGGCCGAGTTCGGCATGCTCCGCCAGGCGCTCGTGCGGGATCAGATCCGCCTCTACGCGGCGCAGGCCGGGCTGATCTCGGTGCTCGCGGTCGTCGTGGGCGCGGTGCGCCACCTGCCGGAGCTGTACGTGCTGGCGGTCCTGTCCGCGGCACTCAAGGTGGTGGTGATCCCGCTGGTGCTGCGCCGGCTGCTGCGCGAAGACGGCCCGGCCGGCCCGCCCGTGGACGTCGGCGACATCGCGGGCAGCGGGGGGCTGGGCCTGGCCGCGACCGTGCTGCTGGCCACCGCCCTGGCCGCGTTCGGGTTCTTCGCCGCGGCCCGGATCCCGGTCCCGGGCAGCGGGGCGCCGGCGGCCGCCTTGTCGGTGTCGGTGTCGGTGGTGCTGGTGGCGTTCGTGCTGATGATCCACCGCCGGGACGTGATCTCCCAGGCCATCGGGCTGTTCTCGCTGGAGAACGGGATCTCGCTGGCGGCCCTGGTCCTGGCGCCGAGCCTGCCGCTGATCCTGGAGGTCGCGGTGCTGTTCGACCTGCTGGTGGCGGTGATCGTGTTCGGCCTGCTGATCCGGATCCACCACGGGCGGGCCGAGTCGCTGTCCACCACCGACCTGACCAGCCTGCGCGGGTGACGCCATGACCGCCGTCGTGATCGCGCTGCTCATCGTCCCGGCGGTCGCCGCGGTCGCCTCGCTGTGCCTGCCGGGGCGGGCGGCGGGCCTGGTCACCTCCGCGTCGGGGATCGCCAGCTTCGCCCTGGTCCTGACCCTGGTCCCGGCCGCTGCGCACCGCGACCTGGCCGGGCCGGGATTCCTGCGGGTGGACGCGCTCAGCGTGGTGTTCCTGCTGGCCAGCGCGTTCCTGTACGGATGCGTGGCGGTGTACTCGGTCGGCTACCTGGGCACCGCCGCGCACGGCGAGGCCCGGGACGAACGTTACGCGCGGCGGTTCTGGGCCGGGCTGAACCTGTTCGCGTGGTCGATGCTGGCCGCGCCGGTCATGGGCAACCTGGCGCTGCTGTGGGTGGCCATCGAGGTGACCACGATCGTCTCGGCGCTGCTGGTCGCGCTGGAGGGCACCGACGGCGCCGCCGAGGCCGCGTGGAAGTACGTCCTGCTCGCCTCGGCCGGGCTGGCCATCGCCCTGCTGGGGACGATCTTCCTGTACTACGCGGGCTCGCGGGTCCTCGGGCCCTCGTACAACCTGGCGTTCGGCCCGCTGCTGGCCGTGGCCGGCCGGCTGCCGCACACCGTGGTCCGGCTGGCCTTCGTGCTGGCCGTGCTGGGGTTCGGGACCAAGGTCGGCCTGTTCCCGGTGCACACCTGGCTGCCGGACGCGCACTCGGAGGCGCCGACCCCGGTGTCGGCGCTGCTGTCGGGGTCGCTGCTCGCGGTCAGCTTCTACGCGATCCTGCGCTTCTACCAGGTCGCGCAGGCCACGCTCGGCCCCGGCTTCCCCCGCGACGTGCTGCTCGCCTTCGGCGTGGCCTCGCTGCTGCTGGCCGCGCTGTACCTGCTGGACCAGCGGGATTACAAGCGGCTGCTGGCCTACTCGAGCGTGGAGCACATGGGCATCCTGGCCATCGGGGTCAGCTTCGGCGCCCCGGTCGCGCTGGCCGGGGTGCTGCTGCACGTGCTCGCGCACGCCGCCGCCAAGGGCAACGCGTTCATGGGGGCCGGCGTGCTGGTCCGCAAGTTCTCCAGCAAGCAGATCTCCTCGGTCACCGGCGGCCTGGACCTGCTGCCCTGGAGCGGTCCGGCGTTCCTGGCCGCGATCCTCGCCCTGTCGGCGATGCCGCCGTTCGGCATCTTCCGCAGCGAGTTCGAGATCGTCACCGGCGGGCTGGCCGCCTCCGCCAACGCGGCCGCCGCGATCCTGGTGGTGCTGGTCACGGTCGCGTTCTTCGGACTGTCCCTGGCCACCAACCGGATGCTGCTGACCCCCCGGCGCGAGCGGCCCGGCGAGCCCGCCCTGGCCCGCGGGGAGCCGAGCGCGTGGATGGTGGTGCCGGTGGTGGCCGGCCTGGTGGCGCTGCTGGTGCTCGGGCTGCACCCGCCCGCCGACCTGACCGAGTTGCTGGGCCGGGCGGTCGCCGCCTTGCGGGGCGCGGCATGACCCCCGGGATGTGGGAGAACGTGACCCGGCAGGTCGCGGCCGGCAGCCGGTTCGCCGGGCTCATGGCGACCCAGCGTCCCGAGGGGCTGGTGCTGTCCGCCCACCTGGCCGGGGCCAAGGACATCACCACCCAGGACCTGGCCCTGCCGCCCGGCGCGGGCTCGTACCCGGCGCTGACGCCGGTGCTGGGCGCGGCGTTCTGGTACGAGCGGGCGATTCACGACCTGTTCGGCGTGGTGCCGGCCGGTCATCCCCGGCTGGAGCCGCTGATCCTGCCGCGCCGTGGCGAGGGCCGGCCGCGGCCGCGGCCCGGCGCGCCCGGCCCGGAGCCGGCCGGGATCTGGCCCGACGAGCACTCGGTGCCGCGTCACGTGATGGGGGCCGGCCTGTTCACGATCCCGCACGGCCCGGTCCGGTCCGGGGTGATGGAGTCGATCGAGTACCTGGTGGAGACGCCCGGCGAGGACATACCGCACCTGAACATGCGGGTCTTCTACAAGCACCGCGGGATCGAGAAGCGGTTCGACGGGATGTCCGCCGCTGATGGCGTGCTGCTCGCCGAGCGCACCGAGGGGGTGGCCTCGGTGGCCCACGCCCTGGCCTACTGCCACGCCCTCGAGCGCATCGCGGGCGTGGCCGTGCCCTGGCCCGCCGCGCTGGTCCGGGTGCTGCACGCGGAACTCGAACGGCTCGCGAGCCACCTCGACGCCGCGGTCCGGCTCGCCGACGCGGCCGGGCTCGCGGTGGCCGCCGCCCGGTTCGGCGTGCACAAGGAACGGACGGCGCGGCTGGTGAGCCGGATGTGCGGGAGCCGGTTCGGCCGCAGCGTGGTGGTCCCCGGCGGGGTCAGCGCGCTGCCGGAGATAAGCGGCGCGGATTTCCTGGCCGAAATCGGGCGGCTAGACAAGGCGGTGACCGGGGACGCAGCAGTGCTGATGGGCACCGCGTCATTCCTGGACCGGCTGCGGGGCACCGGCCCGCTGCGCCCGGAGCGCGCCCGCGAGCACGGCGCGCTCGGCCCGGTCGGCAAGGCGTCCGGGTTCAGCGACGACGCCCGCCGGTTCCGGCCCTACGACGCCTACCCGGCGCTGGGCCTGGGCGACGTGAGCGACTACTCCGCGGGGGACGCCCTGGCCCGGCTGCGGGTGCGGTGGGAGGAGGTCCGCCAGTCGTTTCACCTGCTCCGGCAGGCCGCCGACGAACTCGGCGACGCCGGCCACGGCCCGTTGCGGACCGAATGCCAGGTGGATGACGGCCGCGCGGTCGGCTGGGCGGAGGCGCCGCAGGGCGAGGTGCTCTACGACGTGCGGGCCGAGGGAGGGCGCCTGGCCCGGTGCTGCCCCCGGTCGGCCTCGTTCCACAACCTGGTGCTGTTCCACGAGGTGTTCGCGGGCGACATCCTGACCGACTTCCCGTTCATCGAGGCCAGCTTCGGCCTGTCCGTGGCGGGGGTGGCCCTTTGACTACTCCCCGCCACGGACGACGGGGATTCCGGCCGTCACCAGCCGGGGTTCCTGTTTCACGGCCGATTGCACCGGAGGGGTCTTCCGGTGTCTGACATCAGCTCCGCAGGCATCGCCCGGGTTGCCCCGGGCTGCGGCAAGACCTGCCGCAAGGATGTTCTTGGCCGCGTTGAGGTCCCGGTCGTGGCGGGCGCGGCAGGACGGGCATCGCCACGCCCGGACCTGGAGAGGAAGATCGGCGAGCAGGAAGCCGCAGACCGAGCACGTCTTGGACGTGGGGTACCAGCGGCCGGTCACGACCAGGCGGCGGCCGGCTCGCTGGCACTTGTACTCCAGCTGGCGCCGGAACTCGCCCCACCCGCAGTCCGAAATGGCCCGGGCCAGGCACCGGTTGCGGACCATGTTCTTCACAGCGAGGTCTTCGATCGCGATCAGGTCGTTGTCGCGGATCAGCTGAGTGGTCGTGCGGTGCAGGAAGTCAGCCCTGGCGTTGCGGACCTTGCGGTGGGCCCGGGCAACCTTGGCCTTCGCCTTGGCCCGGTTGGCCGAGCCGCGCTGGCAGCGGGCCAGCCGCCGCTGATAGCGGGCGAGGTTGCGGGCCCGCCGCTCCAGATGCCGGGGGTTGGCGATCTTCTTGCCGTCCGACATCACGAGGAAGCTGGTCATGCCAAGGTCGATGCCGGCCGACCGGCCGACCGCGGGCAGAGGCTCAAGCTCACAAGCGTCGACCGCGAAGGTCACGTACCAGCGCCCGTCGGGCTCTCGCGAGACGATCACCATGGTGGGATCGAGTACGCCGGTGTCGACCTCGGGCCACGACCACACGAAGGCCAGTGGGCCGACCGCCTTGGCCAGCCGCAGCTCGCCACCGCGCATCGAGAACGCCGACCGGGTGTAGTGCGCGGACTGGCGGCCGTGCCGCGACTTGAACCGCGGGTAGCGTGCCCGCTTGCCGAAGAACGCCTGGAAAGCACCGTGCTGATGACGCAGAGCCTGCTGCAGCGGGACGGAGGACACCTCGTTCAGCCACGCCAGCTCAGGGTCCTTCTTCATCACGGTCAGGGCCGCATCGGTCTCGGCATACGTAGTGCCCCGGTGTTCCTGCTGCCAGCGGCGCTGGCGTTCGGCCAGGGTCCGGTTCCACACGACCCGGACACAGCCGAACGCGCGAGCCAGCACCTGCTGCTGGGCTTCGTCCGGATAGGCCCGGCACCGGTAGGCGGTCCTCACCACAGCAGAATGCCGGGCGCCGCCGACAAACCCCCGCCACGGTGCGCGCAGCACCGGATTCCTCCCTGGCCTGAAGGCCAGGGCTTCCTCCGGAGGTCCTGGTGAGCCCCTGGGTGCTGCGCGGCCTGCGCAACGGGGTGGTGACCACCCGCTGGCCCGCCCGTCCCGACCCGTACGCCGACGGCTGGCGCGGCCCGGCCACCGTCCTCGACCCGCGCCCGGCCGAGAGTGCGGGCCTGCCCGCCCTGTGCCCCGTCAGCGCCATTTCCCTAACGGACGGCTCCGTCCGGCTCGATCAGGGACGGTGCATCCTGTGCGGGCGCTGCGTCGCGGCGCGGCCCGACGTGTTCGGCTGGTCGCGCGGTCCGGATAGCGCGGCGCTGGTGCGGGACGGCCTGGTGGTGCCCGCGATCGCGGAGACCGAGCAGAACCTGGCCGCGGTGCGGGCCGCGCTGCGGGCCAGGACCGCGGCGCTGCGGCGTTCGGTGCACCTGCGCCACGTGGACGCCGGGTCGGACGGCGCCGAGGAGCAGGAGATCGCCGCGCTGCTCAACCCGGTGTACGACATCCACCGGCTCGGCATCTTCTTCACCGCCAGCCCCCGGCACGCGGACGTGCTGCTGGTGACCGGGGCCGGGGTGCACGGGATGGCGGAGCCGCTGCGCCGGACCTACGACGGCATGCCCGACCCGAAGATCGTGATCGCGGTCGGCACCGACGCGTGCGGCGGCGGCCTGCTGGCCGGGTCCTACGCCACCTCGGACGGGGTGGGCGGCGCGATCGCGGTGGACGTGTGGCTGCCGGGCTCCCCGCCGCCCCCCTTTAGCATCCTGTGCGCGCTGCTGGGCGCGCTCGGCCGGCTCGGCGAGGAGGTGAGCCGGTGACCGCCTTCGGCGTGGTGCTGGCCGCGGGGCTCGGGCTGCTGGCGGTGGCCGGCCTGTTCGACCTGGCCGCGGGGGCCCGGTGGCCGCGGCTGCGCAGCGGTCCCTACCTGATCGGCGCGGCGGGGTCGGCGTGCCTGGCGGCGGCCGGGCCGGCGCGCTGGCCGGCCATCCCGCCCGGCTGGCCGTCAGCGGCTGGCTCGGCGCAGGCACTGCAGGGCTGGTCGCGGACCGCCTGTCCGGACTGTTCCTGGTCATCGCGCTCGGCGCGGCGGTGCCGGTGTCGCTGGCGTTCGCGAGCTGGGTGACCCAGCCGGGCGAGGTGGGCCGGCGCGGGCTGGGCGCCAGTTACGCGCTCACGCTCGGCGCGGCCGCGGTGATCATCACGGCCGCGGACGCGTTCACGTTCCTGTTCGCGTGGGAGCTGGTCACGGTCGGGTTCTACCTGCTGGCCGGGTTCGAGCGAGGCCGGCCCGGCCGGCCCGCGGGGGCCCTGGCCACGCTGGTCTTCGGCAAGATCAGCGGGGCCGCGCTGCTGCTGGGCCTGCTGCTGCTGGCGGTCAGGTCCGGCTCGCTGCACCTGGCCTCGTTCGCGCTGGCGGGAGGCGGCGCGGCCCGGGCCACCGCGCAGGCCCTGCTCATCGCCGGGTTCGCGGTCAAGGTCGGGCTGGTCCCGTTCCAGGTGTGGCTGCCGCGCGGGTACGCGGCCGCGCCGGGACCGGCCCGGGCGGTCATGGCCGGGGTCGCGGTCAACGTCGGCTTCTACGGCCTGTGGCGCACCGAGGCCCTGCTCGGCGCGCCGCCAGCCTGGCTGACCGGGCTGCTGCTGGTGCTGGCCGGGGCGACCGCGCTGCTCGGGATCGCCCACGCGGCGGTACAGCCCGGGCTGCAGCGGGTGATCGCGTACTCCAGCGTGGAGAACAGTGGCCTGATCCTGGCCGGATACGGGGTCGCCCTGGTCGGCATGACCGTGCGGGATCCGCGGCTGGCCGCGGCCGGCCTGCTCGCTGCGACGTTGCAGATCATCGCGCATACGGCGGCCAAGTCGCTGCTGTTCACCAGCAGCGCGGTGATCGCGCCGCGCGCGGCCGTCGGCTTCGAGGAGCCGGGCGACGACGACCTGGACCCGTTGCGGGGAGCGGCCCGGCGGCTGCCGTGGAGCGGCACCGGGCTGGCCATCGGCTCGCTCACGCTGGCCGGGCTGCCGCTCACGCTGGGGTTCGTCTCCGAGTGGTTCCTGCTGGAGGCGCTGATGCAGCAGTTCCGGATACCGGGGCTCGGGTTCCGGCTGCTGCTCGCGCTGGCCGGGGCGGCGGTCGCGCTGACCGCCGGCTTCGCCGGGGTGACGTTCGTCCGGCTGACCGGGCTGGTGGTGCTCGGCCCGCCGCCACTCGGGCCCCGGACGACGGCCGCGAACCAGGAGTACGGATGGCTCGGGCGCGCCGCGATCGTGCTCTTGTCCGCCGGATGCCTGGTCACCGCGGCCGCGCTGCCGCTGGTGGTCCGCATGGTGGCGGCCGGCCTGGCCCCGGTGGTGCCCCGGGCGGTGACCTCCGGCGCGTTGAAGTCCCCCTGGGTGGTGCAGCCGGTGTTCGGCGCGTTCTCCATCCTCTCGCCGTCGTGGCTGTGGGTGGTTATGCCGCTGCTGGCGCTCGCGGTCCTGGTCTTCGCGTGGCTGGTCAGCCGGGCCCGGCTGACCAGGGTACGGCGGGTGCCCGCGTGGCGCAGCGCCACCGCGGGAGTGGAAGGCGCGGACTGCTATACCGCAACGGGTTTCGCCAACCCGACCCGCCGGGTCCTGGCCACGATCCTGCACACCCGCGCCGAGGTGCGCGTCCTGGACCCCGTGGACCCCGCCCAGGAAGACGGCGCGCCCGCGGAGCCGCAGCGCCCCGGCGCGGGGCCGGCCGCCGGGACGCCGGGGCGCCCGGGCCCGCGGCTCGGGTACACGTCGGACGTGGTCGAGGTCGTGGAGACCTACGTCTACCGGCCGATGCTGCGCCCGGTCATGGCGCTGGTGCACGCCGCCAAGCGACTGCAGTCCGGTCGGCTCGACGCCTATCTCGCGTACATGCTGATCGCGCTGGTGGCCCTGCTGGCCCTGGTCACCGCGCTGGCCTGATTCCCGCCCGGCCGGACTCCTTGCCTGCGGTCCAGGCGTGCCCCACAATGCCTCTGCAGACGTTGGAAAGGAGACCGCATGCCCCCGCCCGGACAGACCTTCAGCGATCGGTCGGTCTCGAACCCGTTCCGCCAGGTACTGGTGGGATGGGACGGCTCACCGGGTGCGGTGGCGGCGCTGCGGACCGCGGCGGCGATCGTGGGTGATGGGCCGGGGCGGGTCATCGCGCTCGCCGTCCTGTCCCGTCCGCCGCGCCTGGAGGAAGAGCCGGGACGGGAGGGCCGCGAGGACGCGAGCGGCGGTCACGCACGCCAGGCGTTCGAGGCGGCGCGGTCCGCCATCGCCGCCGGCGTGCCGGTTCGCATCAGCCTGCACACCGAGGAAAGCCGTGACGCGGCCCGCGCTCTGTGCGACCACGCCACCGAGCACGGGTTCGACCTCATGGTGCTCGGTCGGCACGGCGACGGCGGCCTCCTGCACCCCAGGCTCGGCCGCGTCGCGGAAGCGGCGGCCCGAGCGAGCCGGATCCCGGTCCTGCTGGTCGGCGCCGGATAAGCCGCACCACGCCGGGCCGGGACTGCGGCGACCCGCAACCCGCCGCGCGACGCCATGCTCTCGCACGCGGCCAAGGAGATGGGCTACGGGCGGGGATTCGGCGTGCACGAGGCGCTCGACCAGTTCGGCGCCATGTTCGGCCCGCTACTGGTCGCGCTGATCCTCGCGGTCACCCACCACGACTACAAGATCGCCTTCGCTTCCCTGGCGATCCCCGGCGCGATCACGCTGACGCTGGTCCTGGTCGCCCGCACGTTCTACCCGCGGCCGCACGAGTTGTCGGCCGGCCCGGCCGAGATGACCACCAGCGGCCTACCGGGCGTGTTCTGGGTGTACCTGGCCGGGGCAGCGCTGGTGGCGGCCGGGTTCGCCGCCGTCCCGCTGATCCTGGTCGTCCGCCGGCGCACCGCGCCCGGCCGCTAGCGCGGGCCGCCTTCCGGGGAGCGATCTGGCGCCGGCCGCACCGACTCGGCCAGTCCGAGCCAGCCTTCGGCGAACAGCCAGGCGGCCAGGACATCGCTGGGCCAGTGGACGCCCAGCAAGACCCGGCTCGCGCCGACCCCGGCGCCGGCCAGCAGCGGGATCACGAGCCTGGGGGTCCCGCACACGCCAGCGCCGCTGGCACATGCCCCGGCGGTCAGGACCGCGAGCGTGGTGTGCTTCGACGGCAGGCTGAAGCCCTCGGGTTGGGTCATCCACACGGCCGCGGGCGGCCGCGGGCGCGCGATCGCCCGGGACAGCCTGCGGCGGGCCACCGCGCCGCCCGCCACCACCAGGCCGGGCAGGCAGGCGGCCCGCCAGTCCGCGCGCCGAGCCGCCGCGACCGCGAAGGCGGCCAGCACGGCCGAGGCGAAGGCCGGCTCGGCCAGCGCGCTCACCGCGCGAGCGGCGCGGACCGCGGCCGCGGGGCGGTCCCGGGTCTCCAGGGCCCTGATCGCCGCCTGGTCAAGAACCCGGAGCGGGCCGTCCTCCGCGCGGGCGGTCACGGCGGCCAGGGCGGTGAGCGCCGCCACGCTGCGCAGCACCGGCTGGCCGGCCCGGGCGCGGCCGGTCGCGCGCCCGTTCACCCGCCCCCGCCCCGGTTGGCGTACGGCGGCTCTTGAACGGCGGTCGTCGCCCCCGCGCCTGCGGGTGAGCCGTGCGCCGGAGCCGAGTTGGTGCAGCCCATGGCCCACGAGTACGGGCAGGCAGCCGGGGCGTTACCGCTGTTGAGGACCAGCGCGACCGCGATGAGTACGGCCGTTATCGCCAGCCAGAGCAGCAGCGCGGGCCGCCGTGAGCCGAGGATCTCGCGCACCCGGCGCACGTGCCGGGACACCTGGCCGGCACGATGCCGCCGCTTGCGGCTCGGACGGCGGGCCGCCCGGATCGCCTCGCGGGCCGGCATCTCCTCGTCCGAGGCCAGCCGGCTGAACGCGGTCAGCAGGCGCCAGCCCGGGGTCGGAGCTGGCGAGCGTGTCCTTGATCGAGTCCAGGGCCTGCTGCTCCCATGCGCTGAGGCTCATGGCCGCCGCCCCCTCCACCGCCTCGCCCTGATCGTCAGGGCTGGAGTGGCTGGGACCGGGGGCTGTGTCACCAACATTAAAAGGCCTCCACCTGCGCGCGGCGCATGACGCCGTAACGGGTAGAGGCCATCAGCCCGGACAAGGGATCCGGGTGCTACGCGAGCCTCATCGCGTGACAACCCGAGGATACACCACCCCTTCTGGGGGCCTGCTGGTCGTTACTTGACTCGGGGCGGGGCGGGGGCAAGACTCAGGCTGCGGCGATGGGGCTCGCCCGGATCGCGGCACGAGCCGCTAACGGTCCCTGGTTTGGCCACGATCACAGAGGTGCCTAATGACCAGGGTGAGCGAGGATGAAGTCCTGCTGCTGTGGCGGGCGCTGCGCGCGTTCCGGTCCGGGTCGAGGCCGAAGTGTGCCCCGCGGCACGGCACGGCCAGCAGTGACTGCCCGCTGTATGAACGCTGCCCGCGGTGGCACGGGCAGCCCGATGACCGCGCCGCGAGCTTCGTGGAGACCGTCGCGCAAACCGAGCGCCGGCAGTCCTCCTGGCCGTGCAGCAGGCTGCTGGACATGCTCGGGCCGGACGTGACCAGGATCGGGTCTTGATCATGACCGAGGATTACCTCATCGGAGAGATGTCGGTATGCCTGCAGCACCTGGAAGCCGTCACGGCGGGACAGGAGTCGGCCGCGGATGTGGTCCGCCTGAGGCGCCAGGTGGAGACCAGCCCGCCGAGCAGCCTGGCCGCGGAGGCAGCGCGCGCCCTGGCCGTGGCCGACGGCCTCTGCTGGGACTCGCTCACGCGCGGGGACACGGCGGCGTTCGCGCGCCAGGCCCGGGTCTCGGCCGAACTCCGCGAGTTCGGCATCTGCGCCCGGCTCATCGCCGATGCCTTGGCGAGCGGGCCGCCGCCCTCCGGGGGCGCGCCGGTCCCGTCCCGGAACCGGCGCGGCCGCGTGGCCTATGCTGGCAACAGTGGCGAGCCACTCGGCGGTGGACCCCGCCGAAGCCGCGCATCGGTGCGCGAGCGCATTGCCTGGTGGCCAATGGGTCCTGTCGGCTGACTGAGAGGACAGGACCGTATTGGCCCCCGACGGCATAGAACTCCGGTGCTCAGCCATTGTGATCCGGAACCGGTCGGTGCTGCTGCTTCACCGCGCCCACAGCAGTGCCGACGACTGGGTCCTGCCCGGTGGCACCCCGAGGCCGGGCGAGAGCATGGCGGCGTGCGCGCGTCGTGAGGTCCGCGAGGAGACCGGCTTGCACGCAGATCCGGCCCGCGTCGCCTTCGTGCTGGAAGTGGTCGGGCCCGAACCCGGCCCGCGCACCGTGGACATCGTGTTCTCGGTCGTTCCTTCGGTGTCCGACCGGCAGCCGACGGAACGCGAGCCCGGCCTCAGGCCGGTCTTCGTCCCGGTCGACCGCATCCAGACGCTCGACCTCCGGCCGCCGCTGGCCGGCCATTTGCGCAGGTTGCTCAGCCACCGCGGCGGGCTCTACGCTCCGTACCTGGCCAACCTGTGGCGCCCGGGCCGGGCCGATGCCCGGCGCGGGCCATCACCCGGTGCGGCCGACCCGCACGCGCCAGCGCCGAGGGCCCCGGCCGACGACACCTGATCGCAGTCATGCTCGCCGCGGCCGACATGCGGCTCCCCGACGCTCGCTTGGTACCACGCCGCGGGCTACATCATCGTCGGCACGTTCGGGCGCAAGATCCTGCCCGTGTGGCCGCTTGGGAAATAGACACGCCGTACGCCTGTCCCCGGCGCGCGCCCGCCGGGGACAGGTCCACCCGGCTAAAGGCCCGGGCTTGTGACTTTGGTCCGTCGCCAGATGCCACATCAGCTGCGACCATGGGGGCTTCCTGCCACCGGAATGCCGTCACCCACCACGGAGGAACACCGATGACCGCCCTAGCAACGCCCCGGACGTATCAGGTCACCGACGTTGATGCCCTAGAGATCCTCGACTCTCGCGGCCGCCCGACGCTGCAGGTGACCGTCACGCTCGCGGACAGCACGCAGGGCGTGGCCGGGGTACCGTCCGGCGCATCCACCGGGAGCCGGGAGGCGGTCGAGCGCCGGGACGGCGACAACAGCCGGTACGGAGGTCTGGGGGTACTCGGCGCGGTCGGCGCGGTCCGGGGCGAGATCGCCGACCGGCTGCGCGCGCGGGGCTGGGCCGACCTGGCCGCTATAGATGCGGCACTGATCGAGCTGGACGGTACCCCGAACAAGGCACGGCTGGGCGCGAACGCGCTCGTCGGCACCTCCATGGCCTGCGCTCGCGCGCTGGCTGCTGCCGAGGGCCGCGAGCTGTGGGACTGGCTCAGACCCGCAGGCGTCGAGCCCCGACTGCCGGTACCGCACTTCAACGTGGTCAACGGCGGCGTGCACGCGCCGAACGCCCTGGACTTCCAGGAGTTCATGATCGCGCCGCTCGGCGCGAGCTCGTTCCCGGAAGCGGTACGCGCCGGCGCCGAGGTGTACACCGCGCTGCGGAGCCTGCTAGCGGGCCGGGGATACGCGACCGGCCTGGGCGACGAGGGCGGGTTCGCCCCGCAGCTGACCGAGCCGGAGGAGGTGCTGTCGCTGCTGGTCACCGCGATCGGCGACGCCGGGTATTCCGCCGGGCGGGACGGGGTGGCGCTGGCCATGGACCCGGCCGCGAGCGAGTTCCGCGGCGATGACGGTCGCTACCACGTGGCCGGGCAGAAGCTGACCAGCGCCGAGATGATCGAACGATACGCGCAGATCACCCGGCGGTTCCCGGTATGGCTGATCGAGGACGGCCTGGCCGAAGACGACTGGGATGGCTGGGCCGAGCTCACCACCCGGCTGGGAGAGCGGGTCCAGCTGGTTGGTGACGACATCTTCGTCACCAACCCGGCGATCATCGCCGAGGCCATTGACCGCGGCATCGGGAACGCGGCACTGATCAAGGTCAACCAGATCGGCACGGTCACCGAGACCCTCGAAGCGATCGCGACCTGTCGCCGCGGCGGGTACGCGCAGTTCGTCTCCCACCGGTCCGGCGAGACCACCGACACGTTCATCGCCGACCTCGCCACCGGCTCCGGGGCCGGGGAACTGAAGACCGGCGCACCGGCCCGGGGAGAACGAGTCGCCAAGTACAACCGCCTGCTCGAGATCGCCGCCGCCTATCCAGGGCTGCCCTACGGGCTGCCTGCCCGCCGCTGACGCTACCGGGGTTGGCACGAGCGGCGCGGTCCCGGCGAGGGCCAGTCGGCCTCATTGCCGCCACCTGCCAGTTGCCGGCGACGACGGCGGCCCGAAAGGCATGGTCGACGGCCAGACGACGGTCGGACGCTCTTGGAACGTGTCCGGTATGATCCAGCACAGGCGATGAAAGCCCGCCGGAAACCGCCGCAGTGGCTGATGGCTTCTACCGAGCAGGGATCGGTGGAAGCTGATGGTGGCGGGTTTCCAGAGCATCCTCTTTGAGCACCCGGCGAGTGGCGCCGGCGTCGATGAGCTGAGTGAGCCGGACTTTTTCGTTGACCTGAATCTCGATCAGGTGCTGGCGTCGATGACCGCCGGGCGGGAGCAGTACAAGCTGAAGCCGTTCTTCTTCGCCCCCCTGCACCAGGTCGCGGCCGTGCGCTACCGGCACGAGGTGCTGCGCGATCTCGAGAAGGCCGAGGTGCTCGAGCCGATCAGGAAGTTCGCGGGGTCGATGCGGTTGATGCGCGAGCACCTGGCCCAGGTCGAGAAGCTCCACTACCAGCTTCAGAAGCAGTCCTGGTTTCTGGATGCGGTCGAGATCTACTGCGAGGCCGTCCGCTCACTCGCAGAGGACCTAGCGGAGCGTGCGCCAAGCTCGCGCGGGCTCCGGGGGCTGCGCGACTACCTCGACGGGTATGCCGCTTCCGAGCGGTTCACCTCGCTCGCGGCGGGGACAAAGGCGCTGAAGGACGCGCTGGCCAGGGTGCGGTACGCGGTCCGGATCAACGGGGCGCGGGTCACCGTCAGCAAGTACGCGGGCGAGGCGGACTACAGTGCCGAGGTCGAGGAGACATTCGCCAGGTTCCAGCAGGGGGCGGTGCGGAGCCACCTGGCGAGGCTGCCCGATTACGCCGAGATGGACCACGTCGAGGCCAAGATCCTCGATGGTGTCGCCCAGCTGTACCCCGACGTGTTCCGGGCTCGCGCGGATTTCTGCGTCCGCCACCGCGATTACCTCGACGCGACGATCGGCAGATTCGACCGCGAGGTGCAGTTCTACCTCGCCTACCTCGAGATGGTCGAGCGCCTCAGGGGCGCGGGCCTGCCGTTCTGCTATCCGCACGTGTCGGCCCGTTCGACAGGAGATCGCCGCCGAGCGAGACGTTCGATATCGCGCTGGCCAACAAGCTGGTGCCCGAGGGCGGCGTCGTCGTCGGCAACGACTTCTACCTGGCGGCGCCGGAGCGGATGTTCGTCGTCACCGGGCCGAACAACGGCGGCAAGACGACGTTCGCCCGCACCTTCGGGCAGCTGCACTACCTCGCCAGTCTCGGCCTGCTCGTCCCCGGCCGCGAAGCGCGGCTCTTCCTGCCCGACCGGATCTTCACGCACTTCGAGCGGGAGGAGGACATCGAAACGCTCCGCGGCAAGTTCGACGACGAGCTCGTCCGGGTCCACGAGATCCTTGAGCGGGCGACCTCGGACAGTGTCATCGTCATGAACGAGAGCTTCAACTCGACCAGCCTCAGCGATGCGCTGTTCGTCGGCACCGAGGTGATGCGGCAGATCCTCGAGACTGGGCTGCCTCGGCGTGTACGTCACCTTCGTCGACGAGATCGCCTCGCTCAGCGAGGCGACGGTGAGCATGGTGAGCCAGATCGTGCCCGACAACCCGGCCGAGCGGACGTTCAAGGTCATCCGCAAGCCCGCCGACGGCCGCGCCTACGCCTGGGCGATCGCCGAGAAGTACGGGCTCAGCTACGAGCGCCTGATGGAACGGATCGGGTCATGAAGGTCTTCCTGCTGCACCCCGACCGCGACTTCGACGTCAAGCCCGCGCTGCGCGACGAAATGTTCAACGCGATGCTGAGCGGCAACCTGTTCGCGCTCAGCAACGTCAGGCGCGATCGCGAGCGCAGGCAGAAATCGGCCCCGCCCCCGCCCGCCAGGACTCGACGACGCGCTGGCCCAGGACTTGGAGCTGAGCACGCTCTGGAGCGCGATGGCGGGCGGGGACGAGTTCCTGTTCGAGACGGCCAAGCGAGCGGTCCTGTCGAGCCTGCACGACGCCGAGACGATCATGTACCGGCAGCGGGTGCTCACGGACTGCCTCGAGCGGCCCGCGATCATCCGGCAGCTCTACGAGCTCGCGATCGAGGCGCTCGAAAACGAACGGAAGGCCGACGGCGGTTTCTGGCTCAGTGACAGGCCCGATTCGACCCTGCACCGGTCGGTACGGATACTGACTCTGCACGTGGACGTCCTCAAGCGACTGCGGCAGATCGCGGACGAGCAGGCGCAAAACTTCCGCTCGGAAGGGTTCAGACGCTTCTTCGCGATGCTTCAGGAGGAGCTCGCCGACGACTACCTCCAGACGGTCGAGCAGCATCTACGCGAGCTGGGATTCAACCGCGGCGTACTGGAGAGCGCCAGGCTCGGCCAGGGCGACAAGGGCCGCGGCTACGTCGTCCGCAGGCTGCGCGAGCAGCGCTGGACCGAGCGGCTGCCGTTCGGGAACCGCACGCCCGGCTACAGCTTCACGATCGCACCGCGCGACGAGGCCGGCTTCAAGGCGCTGGAAGATATCCGCGGAAGAGGGATCAATCTCGTCGCCAACGCGGTCGCGCAGGCCGCCGATCACATCAAGAGCTTCTTCAGCATGCTCCGGCTCGAGCTCGCCTTCTACCTCGGCTGCCTCAACCTGCACGAGCGGCTGGAACAGAAAGGCGAGCCCACCTGCTTCCCCGAACCGCTCGCCGATGACCAGCTCGCGCTCAGCACGCTCGGCCTCTACGACGTCTGCCTGACGCTCCACGTCCAGGACCGGGTCGTCGGGAACGAGCTGGACGCCGACGGCAAGTCGCTCGTGATGATCACCGGCGCTAACCAGGGCGGCAAGTCGACGCTGCTGCGCAGCCTCGGCCTCGCCCAGCTGATGATGCAGACGGGCATGTTCGTCGGCGCCCGGTCGTTCCGGGCCAGCATCTGCAGCGGGCGTCTTCACGCACTACAAACGTGAAGAGGACACCACGATGGAGGGTGGCAAGCTCGACGAGGAGCTCAGACGCATGAGCCAGATCGCCGACCAGATCGTGCCCCACTCGATCCTGCTCTGCAACGAGTCATTCGCCTCGACCAACGAGCGCGAAGGCTCCGAGATCGCGCAGCAGGTCATCCGCGCGATGCTCGACAAGCAGATCAAGGTCTTCTTCGTCACCCACACGTACGAGCTCGCGCACGGCTTCTACTCCCAGCAGCTCGACGCTGCGCTCTTCCTCCGCGCCGAACGGGAACCGGACGGGCGGCGCACCTTCAAGCTCCTCGAGGGCAGGCCGTTGCCAACCAGCTACGGCGAAGACTCCTACCGGCGCATCTTCCGCGCCGCCGGCACGACACCGGCCGCTGTGTCCACGAACCGATGACGCATGGCCGCGTCGTATCCCTCATCATCCTGGTCCGGGGTACCCCGGTCCTACTGGCTACCGCCCGGCGGGATCGGCAACGGTCTGGACGCCGAGACGTGGGCGGTTCTCATCGACGCCGACGCCAGCGAGCTGGTCCTGCTGCTGGACACGCTCCGGGACGCGGACATCGCCGCCTACGCGGCCCGGCTGGGCCGGCCGGGCCGAACGAGGCCCTCGTCGACGTTCCGGATCTGGGTGGGCACCTGGACCCACTCCCGCGCCGAGGACGTGATCCGCGAAGTCCTGCTGCGACAGCGCCGCGCGGGACGGTGATCACGCCGCGAGGCGGTCCTCACGCGGGCGGGCATCCGCCGAAGACGCCGCCGTCGAGGAACGCGGCCGCGCGCCGCCAGGCGGTCATCTCCGTGCCGCGGCTTTCGTGGCGGAACGTCCAGGTGCCCTTGCGGAACGCCTCGGTGAGCTCCTCGATCAGCGCGCCCGCGTGCGCGGCGGACGCGGCCGCCGCTGCTGTCGCGGCGGCCGGGTCGGCGGCGCGCAGGGCCAACACGTGGCGTACGCACAGCGGCGGCGCGCCGACGTGGGCCAGGGCGGCCGGCGGCCTGCCCCGGTACCCGCGCAGTTCCTGCCGTGCCGCCTGCTCCTGGGCGTGGCACACCGGGCAGCCATGGTCCGTGGCCGGAGCGGGCCGGGCGCGCAGCCATCCGGCGCGGGCGCCGCCGCCCCGGCGCCAGGCTGATGGCTGTGCCAGCCGGGCCAGGCCGAGCGCCTGGCATTCCGCCTGCCAGTCGGTGAAGGTGGCCGCGTCGCTGCCGCTGGCGAGCGCCGCGTCACGAACATGTGCCGGGCACAGGCAGAGTTCCAGGCGGGGCGCATCCCCAGATCCGGCAGACCGCACCAGCACGGTCAGCTCGGTTAGCTCGGCGCGGGCCGCGGCGAGGCAGGCCCGGCAGGTCCCGGGCTCCAGACGCCCATCGGGCGGCAAGGCGGCGCGCAGCCTGGCCCGCAGCTCCGCGTCATGATCCGGGCCGCCGGCCAGCACGTCGAGGCCCGCCCGGCGATCTGCGGTGCTGGCGGCCGCCACCTGTGCGATCCAGGCCGCAGCGCGGCGATGGCCGCGCACGTCGGCCGCGGCCCGTACGTGCGGCCAGCACAACCCGCCCAGCTCCTGGTACCGTCCCCGGACCCCGGCGTCGGGCAGCTCGCCGAGCAGCGTGTCCAGCGCGCGCCCGGCCGCGTCCTGGTCGTGCTCGCAGGCCGGGCAGGCGGCCAGCCGTTGCCTGCCCGGCCCGGCCAGCCGCCCTTCGGCGGCCTGCAGCAGGTACCGGTACACGGCGGTGAGCCTGGCCGCGGCGCCCGGCTGGCCCATGAGGGCGCGGGTGTGCCGGCCGCACGTGCCCAGCGAGGCACACAGGCGGGTGATGGTGACCGGGTCACCGTGGGCCTCCAGCGCGAACCAGGCCAGATACCGGTCGCCGGCTTCCGCGACGTAACGGCACGCCGGGCAGCCGGGCCGGGTCAGCAGCTCGGCCGCGCTGCCGAGCGCCAGCGTCGACGGGCCGCGCGGGAGAGGGGTGGCGCTGGGCATCTACGGGGGCTCCCATCGGCCGGTTCCGCCGGATCAGGGACCGTTAGCGGCACCAGCCGCGTTCAGGGCGAGCCCCATCGCCGCGGCCCAGCGTACCGCTGGCGCTCCCGGCCGGCCCGCGATGATACGGTAAAGACAGCACGCGATGAGGCTCGCGTAGCGCCGCGCCACTCGGGCGCGGCTGATGGCCTCTACCTGTTTCGCAGACCCGGCGCAAGCCGGACTGAACAGGCGGAGGTTGGTTTGCCATACCTGATCCAGGTGCTGCAAAGCCTGGTCGTCCTCACCCTGGCCCCGCTCTACGCCGGGGCGATCACCCGCGCCGAGGCCGTCGTGCAGTCCAAGCGCGGGCCGAGCGTCCTGCAGCCCTACCGGGACCTGATCAAACTGCTGCGCAAGGGCAGCGCGGTGAGCGATCAGGCGTCGTGGGTCTTCCGCGGTGCGCCGTTCGTGGCGTTTGCCTGTTACCTGACGGTCTCGGCGATCGTCCCGGTGATCACCAATGACCCGCTGCCGCTGGCCTTCATGGCCGATCTGATCGGCGGCGCGTTCGTGCTCGCGCTGGCCGGCTTCGTGATCTCGCTGGCCGGGCTGGATACCGCCAGCCCGTACGGCGGCCTCGGAGCCAGCCGGGCGAGCTGGATCGGGAGCATGGCCGAGCCCGCGCTGATCCTGGTCTTCTTCACCGTGGGCGCGGTTTCCGCGTCGGACAACCCGTACCTGATGAACCACGCGATCGCCGGCTCCCCGTACGCGCTGGTGCTGCCGACCCACCTGCTGGGGCTGGTGGCGTTCTTCATGATCGTGCTGGTGGAGAACGGGCGCATCCCGATCGAGAACCCGGGAGTGAGCACCGAGATCTCGATGATCGAGGAAGGGCGGGTGCTGGAGTACTCCGGCCGGGAGTACGCGCTGGTCAAGTGGGGCAGCTGGATGAAGTTCTTCCTGCTGTCGACGGTGTTCATGAACGTGTTCGTGATCCCGTGGGGCCTGGGCACCTCCACGGACCTGCCCAGCGCCCTGCTCGCCATCCCCGTCCTGCTCGGCAAGCTCGCGCTGTGCGGCCTGGCCATCGTGGTCGTGGACACCTCCTTCGCCAAGCTGCGCTTCTTCCGGATCGCGGAGTTCCTCGGCGCGGCGTTCCTGCTCGCGCTGCTCGGCGTCGCGACCTCCTACGTGATCGGAGTGTGACGCACGTGGAGAAGCTGTCCGCCACCAGCGCCGCCGGGATCCTGCTCGACCTGTCCGGCGTGGTGATCCTGCTGCTGGCGTTCGCCTGCCTGGGGTCGAAGCTGTTCAACCGGTACGTCGCCTACTACGGGGCCCAGTCGGTGATGCTGTCGTTCGCGGCCGGCGTGGCCGCGTGGACGTTCCACAGCGTGGCACTGTGGATCCTGGCCGGGCTCACCCTGGCCATCAAGGGCATCGGGATCCCGGTGGTGACCCGGCGGCTGCTGCTGCGGCGGCTGGCCCTCGGCCGGGACAGCGCGATCTGGCTGGGCTTGTCCACCACGCTCATCGCCGGCGGGGCCCTGACCGCATTCGCCTACCTGGTCATCCGGCCCCAGCTGCTCCCGCACGGGGTCGTGGCGGCCGCGGTGGTGCCGTTGTCGACCGCGGTGATACTGCTCGGCGCGCTGGAGATGGTGGTCCGCCGGCACACGGTCGCCCAGCTCATCGGCTGGCTGATCGCCGAGAATGGCGTCTTCCTGGGTGCCATCACTCTCGTGGCCACGTTCCCGTTCATCGTCGAGGCCGGGATCTTCCTCGACATCGCGGCAGGAGTCCTGATCATGCTCGTGTTCGTGTCCGGGATCACCCGCCAGCTAGCCGAGGCGAGCACGGCCGAGCTGCGAGGGCTGCGCGGATGACCGCCCTGGCCATCCTCATCGTGATCGGCCCCCTGGCCGGCCCGATCGCGGCGGTCCTGCGAGCCCGGGCGCGCGCCGCCGGGGCGGCGAGCGTCGCAGGCGGGCTCGTCTCGCTGGCCTCGGCCATCGCGCTGCTGGCCACGCTGGTCCACCACGCGCCGCTGACCGGCTGGGCCGGGTTCCTGTACGTGGATGCCCTGAGCGGCTTCTTCCTGATCACGGTGACCGGGGTGACGGTGCTCGCCGCGTTCGGCTCGGTCGCCTACCTCTCAGCCGAGGAGGACGCCGGCACGCTGACCACCTTCCAGGTACGGCTGTACTTCATCTTCTTCGGGCTGTTCGCCTCCCTCATGCTGGCCTCGCTGCAGACCGGCAACCTCGGGCTGCTGTTTGTCCTGGTGGAGGCCAGCACGCTGGCTAGCGCGGCCCTGGTCGGGCTGGAAGGCAGGGCCCGCTCACTGGAGGCGGCCTGGAAGTACGTGATCATCAGCTCGCTCGGCGTCACGATCGCGCTGGTGGGCACGCTGTTCCTGTTCTACGCCGGCAGCGCGCTGCATCTCACCTCGAACGAGCGGCTGACCTGGCCGTACCTGTTCGCGCACGCCGCCGTGCTGGCGCCGCAGCCATTGCGGCTGGCCTTCCTGCTGGCGGTGGTGGGCTACGGCACCAAGGTGGGGCTCGCGCCGATGCATACCTGGCTACCGGACGCGCACGCCGAGGCGCCCAGCCCGGCCAGCGCGATGCTGTCGGCGGCCCTGCTCAACACCGGCATGTACGCGATCATCCGGTTCCTGGCCATCGCGCAGGCCAGGCTCGGCACCGGGTTCCCCCGCGCGGTGCTGCTCACGTTCGGGTTCGCCTCGGTCGTGATCGGCGTGCTGTTCATGGTCCGGCGCGGGAACTTCAAGCGGCTGTTCGCGTACTCCTCGGTCGAGCACATGGGGATCATCGCGGTCGCGCTGGGGTTCGGCGGGGTGCTCGGGCTGTACGGCGCGCTGCTGCACACGCTCAACCACGCCATCGCCAAGGCCGTGCTGTTCCTGGACACCGGCGATGTGGCCCTGCGGTACCGGGCCCGGGAGGCGGCGCAGGTGCGGGGGCTGCTGGCAGCGGTCCCGGTGACCGGCGGGGCGCTGCTGCTCGGTTCGCTGGCGGTGCTCGGGTCGCCGCCGTTCGGCCTGTTCCTGTCCGAGCTGACCATCGTCCGGGCCGGGTTCGCCGGATCCAGCCCGGTCCTGCCGCTGCTCCTGCTGGCCCTGCTCGCGGTGGCGTTCATCGCGTTCGCCCGGACCACCACCGGCATGGTCACGGGCGAGGCGGCCACGCCCCCGGACCCGTACCGCGGGCAGGCGGCCCGCTGGGCCGGCGCGATCCCGCTGGTGGCCGGGCTGGTGACGCTGCTCGTCTTGGGCCTGTGGATCCCGGCGGGCCTGAACACCGCGATCCTGCACTCGATGGCGGTGATCTGATGACCGCCCTCCGGCCCGAAGCCCCCGAGACTCTCGCCAGCCTTCTCGGAGTAGTCGGTGGCGCGGCATACCGGGACGAAGGGAACGCGGTCGCGGTGGACGTGCCGGTCGGCCACCTGGAGGCCGCGGTGCAGCACCTGGCCGGCGCCGGGGCCAGGCTCGCCGACCTGTTCGCGGCCGACGGCGACCAGGTGACGTTGCACCTGGTCTGGGCGCTGGACGCCGAGCGGAAGTATCTCATCACCGAGACCAGCATCCCCGGGGCCGAGTACCCCGCGCTATCGGACATCGCACCAGCTGCCTTCAACGAGGAATGCGAGATCTACGAGCAGTTCGGCGTCCGGCCCGCCACCGGCAAGCCGCTCAACCGGATCGTCCTGCCGCCGCACGCCGGGCCGGATTTTCCCCGCCTCGGCCACCGGCCACCGGCCGAGCCGGCCGAAATCCGCGCCCCGCACACCGTGGGAGGGCACGCGTTCGAGTTCCCGTTCGGCCCGGTCCGCCAGGTCTCCGTGGAATCGCTGTACTACGGGCTGGTGACCAGCGGCGAGGAAGTCGTCGATCTGTACCTGTTCACCTGGCACAAGCATCGTGGGCTCGAGTGGCGGCTGCGCGGCCGCACCCCCGCCGATGCCTTGTTCTACGTCGAGCGCACCGAGGGCCTGTCCGCCGTCGCCGTCGCCTGGTCGTTCGCCGCAGCGGTCGAAGCCGCGCTGGGCGCCGACCCGCCGCCGGCCGCGCAGCGGACCCGGGCGGTCGCGCTGGAGCTGGAACGCCTGTACAACCACGCGGCCGCGATCGCGGCGCTGTGCCAGTCGACCGGGCTTTCCGTCGGCCAGTCCGCCGCCGAGATCGCGCTGGAGCGGCTGCTGCGGCTGGGCGCCGCCGCGTTCGGCCACCGGTACCTGTTCGGCGTGATCGAGGCGGGCGGGGCGCGCCGCGCCCCCGACGTGCCGGCCCTGCGCAGCGGGCTGCCCGCCGCCTACGGCGAGCTGCGCCGCGCCGCGGACGCGCTACTGTCCACGAACTCCTTCATGGACCGGCTGGAAGCAGCCGGGATCATCACCGACGAGCAGGCCCGCCGCCTCGGCCTGGTCGGGCCGGTCGCCCGGGCCGCCGGAGTGGCCATCGACACCCGTGTGGACCAGCCGACCGCTCCCTACCTCGGGCACCCGCCCGTGCTGGCGGTCCGCGGCAGCGGCGACGTGCTGGCCCGGTTCCAGGTCATGCTCGACGAGGCGGCGGAGTCGGTCCGGCTCATCACCGATCTCCTCGACGCGGGCACCGAGGCCGGGACGGCGGTCCTTCCCCCGGGCGGGGGCCGCGGGCTGGGCTGGGCCGAGTCATCCCGCGGCGAGGCGCTCGCCTGGGTCATGCTCGACGACGCGGGGCAGATTGTCCGGGCCCGGCTGCGGCCGGCCTCGGTCCGCAACTGGCGCGGGTTCGACGACGCCGCCCGGTCGCAGAACGTCTTCACCGACATCCCGATCATCGAGGCCAGCTTCTGGCTGACCGTGGCCGGGACCGCACGCTAAGGCGAGGTGATCACCCATGCCGTTGTGGTTCGCCCGGGGCCTGCGCCGCGGGATCGTCACGACCCGGTACCCGGCGCGGCCCGATCCCTCGGCCGCGAGCCTGCCCACGCCGCCGGCGTTCCGCGCGCAGCTCCTGAGCGCCGATCTCGCCGACCGGCTCGCCCGGGTCTGCCCCAGCCGGGCGCTGCGCCGGGAGGATGACGCGCTGATCTTCGACGTGGGCGCCTGCACCGCCTGCGGACGGTGCCGGGAGGCGGCTCCCGAGGCGGTCACCGCGAGCGGGGAGTTCGAGCTCGCCGCGACCGCGCGCGCCGGCCTGGTCAAGCACATCCCGCTGCCCCAGGAGGCCGTCCATGACCGATGACACGGCGCAGGAACGCCAGGCCGCGGCGCAGTTGCGGGAGCGGGTCGCCCGCCAGTTCGGCCGTAGCCTGCACATCCGCACCCTGGACACCGGATCGTGCGCCGTGTGTGAGCAGGAGATCCGGCTGCTCGCCGCGCCCCACTACGATCTGCACCGGCTGGGCTTCTTCTTCACCCCCGCCCCGCGCCACGCGGACCTGCTGATGGTGACCGGGCCGATGATCCGGGCGTTCGACGTCGCCGCGCGCAAGACCTTCGAGGCGATGCCGGGCCCCAAGATCGTGGTCGCCACCGGCGCGTGCGCCCTGGGCGGCGTCTATCCGGCGGACGCGTTCACCCACGGCGGGGTCGGCGAGATCCTCCCGGTCGACGTGTGGATCCCCGGCTGCCCGCCCAGCCCGCTGGCCCTGCTGCAGGGACTGCTGGTGGCGGTGGACCGGCTGGCGGAGAAGGTGGCCAGCCTGACCTTCATCGCCGACTCTCCGTCTGAGGTAGCTGGGTGAGCTCCCTGACGTGGCTCTATGCTGCCGCCGCCGGGTGGGGGCTGGCCGTCGCCGTGGCGCTCCTCGGCGGCCGCACCCGGGCCGCGCTGCGGGCCGCGTGCGCGCTGTCGGCGCTCGGCGGCGTGGCCGCGATCGCGGGCGGGGTGTCCTCGCTGCTGGGGGGGAACTCCCGCGTGGTCTCGCTGGGCGGAGCCGTGGTCGTGGGCACGATGCAGCTGCAGGCCAGCAGCCTGGCCGGGGTGTTCGTGGCCCTGCTCGGGCTGGTCGCGGTCGCCCTGGCCGCCTACGCGCCCCGCTACCACCAGGCGAGCGCGGACACCGGGTTGTACCTGGCCGTGTACAACCTCGCGCTGGTCGCGGCGCTGGCGGTATTCGTCGCCGGGAACATGGTGACGTTCTTGGTGGCCTGGGAGTCGGTCGCGCTGCTGTGCTACCTGCTGATCCTGCGCCACCCTCGCCGCGAGACCGTGGCCAGCGGGGCGTTCTGGTTCCTCGCGCTGTCCGAGACCGGGTTCGTGCTGATCATCGCCGCCTTCGTGATCCTGGCCACCAAGACGCACTCGATGCAGCTCGACGTGATCGCGGCGCGCGCCCACCTCGTCTCCCCGGCCTGGCGGGACACCGCCTACCTGCTCGCGCTGACCGGGTTCGGGTTCAAGGCCGGGCTGGTCCCGCTGCACGTGTGGCTGCCCGAGGCCCACCCGGTCGCGCCCGCCGACGGGTCGGCGTTCCTGTCCGGGCTGGTGGTGACGCTCGGCGCCTACGGCATCGCGCTGTTCGCGTTCCGGCTGCTGCCCACCGGGGCGGCGTGGCTGGGGCTGCTGACCATGGCCGCCGGCGCGGTCACCGCCGCCATCGGCATCCTGTACGCCTTGAACGAGCGTGACCTCAAGCGGTTCCTGGCCTTCTCCACGATCGAGAACACCGGGATCATCGTCACCGCCTTCGGCGCGGCCCTGGAGTTCGGCTCCTACGGGCAGCGGGACCTCTGGGCGTTCCTGCTGATGGCCGGGCTCTACCACGTGCTCAATCACGGCACGTACAAGACCCTGCTGTTCCTGGAGGCCGGGGTGGTCGAGCACACGACCGGCACCCGGGACATGGACCGGCTGGGCGGCCTGATCCACCGGCTTCCCCGCAGTGCGGTCATCACCCTGACCGGGACGCTGGGCATCGCCGCGCTCCCGCCGCTGAACGGCTTCGTCAGCGAGTGGCTGATCTTCCAGGGGCTGTTCCAGGGGTTCCGCACCGGCAGCCACCTGATCGGGATCCTGATCGTGGTCGCCGCCGCCACCCTCGGCCTGACGTCGGGGCTGGCCATCTACGCGTTCGTCCACGGGTACGGCATCCCGTTCCTGGGCATGCCCCGCACCCGCCGGGCCGCCGAGGCCCGGGAGCAGGGCCAGCCGGTCGCCGGGCCGGGGCTGCTGGCGCTGGCGTGCGTGGCGCTGGCCATCGGCGCCCCGCTGGTGCTGCTCGCGCTGTCCCGCGCGGTGCAGACCGTCACCGGCGTGGCGCTCCGGCCGGTGCTCCTGCCGGGCAATCTCACCGTCATCCCGGCGCACACCAACTTCTCCGCGTTCTCGCCCACCTACCTCGCGGTGTTCCTGACCGCCGTGACCATCGTGCCGGTTCTCATCTACCTCGCGGGCCGGCCGCGCGCGGGCTCGGCCATCGTGCCGGTCTGGGACGGCGGGATGGTCGCGTTCCAGCCCCGGATGCAGTACTCGGCCATGACGTTCTCCGCGCCCACCCGGGTCACCTTCGACGCCCTGTACCGGCCGTCGGTGTCGCTGGACCGGGCGTCCGACGACCCGGCCGGCCGGTCCGGGCCGGTGCACTACGAGACCGAGGTGACCCCGGTCTTCCTGCGGTACCTGTACCAGCCGGTGATCCGAGCGGTGGAATGGCTGGCCGACACGGTGCGCCCGCTGCAGTCCGGGGACGTCAACCTCTACCTCCTCTACGTCTTCGTGGTGATACTTCTCGCCTACCTGATCGGCGCGCTGTGAGGCCGCCAGCCACGTAGCCTTATCCGCGGGCCATCGGGTCAGGAGTGCTCTCGGGCGGGCGTGTTTACGGCTGCGCGGCCAGCGTGACCGTCGCGGTGGCCGAATGGCCAGCCCGGGTGTAGTGGATTGTGACCGTGTCGCAGCGGCAGATCGGAACGGACACCTGCCTGCCCGCGAGTTCTTACGCCATCTATATCACCGCGCGGGGCTGTCTCAGATAGCGGTGCCGGTTGCTCTGGGTCGCCGCCCCGGCCAGGACCAGCGTTCAGGCATCTGCATCACTTCCGGCACCGAGCTGGCCGCCAAGCCACTCCGCGTAAGACCTGGAGTCATCCGTGCCGAGTTCCCGGGCCGCGGGCAGGTCAACGGCGAACACGAGCGCGGCGGCGGCCTCGAGGTCCCGGCGCAGCAAGCTGGCGCGGCGGGGCCGGCCGCTTCGAAGCCCAGGCTCCACCAGTCCTTTCCACCCATCCCGATCTCGGTGAGTTCTACCCCGCATCCGCGCCGGTCGCCTGGCTCCGGCAGGCCTGCCTGGCCGCGCCCGCCGGCTGGGGGGAACCGGATGATCCTGCGCCTCTTGCGCACCGGCAGCCAACTGGCCGGGGCCGCGGTGCCCGGGCCGGGCCGGTCAACCGGAAACGACCATTTCTGCCAGGACTCCATCCGGCCGTGGGCACGCCCGGCCACATCAAGGGCTCCGGGGCTCCCGCGGTAAAGCTTCACCTCAAATGCCCTGCCGCCGCGGATCTTCACCGAAAGACCGCGCATGCGCGGATCGCGGAGATAGGAATCCTCCCGTGACTCCAGCGCGGCCGGGAACCGGCCGAACCACTCGGTCATCGTGGTCTCCAGCCGTCCCGGGAGGATCCAGCGCACCTCAAGGCTCTGGACTCCTTCAACGCCTGGACCTTCGGGCTGCTGCACCGTCATCGTCTTGTGTCCGCTGGCCCTGAGATCCGCTGGCCCTGCGCCGGATGCTGCCGTTTCCATGCCCGTCCGCGTTGCTCTCTGTCCGCCAGCCCCAGTGGCCCATCCTGGGGCGCGGCGCCGAAGCACACATCACCCGGAGGGGATGACGCCGCCTCCATCACGAGGACGGCCCGATGACCTCGTCTGCCTCCGCGGCGGCGCTGGGGGAACCAGGCGGCGACGGCCCGCCTCCCGGTGGCTAGATTCGTATGGTGACGGCCCGTAACCCACGCGGGAGTCGCCTGAGTCAGGGATGCCATCGGGCGGAGGCTGAGCCGACGCCAGGGGCGCCGCCTAACCGGAGAGCGGGGGAGCGCTGATGCCCGAGGGACTGAACCCGATCGAGGCCGGCAAGAAGCTGCATGAGCACGGCGAGGCGGCGCATGAACATGCCGAGAAGGAAGAGACAGGCGAGAAGTCCGCCGGCCGCCATTCCCGGATCGTGCAGATCGGCGAGGCCGTGCTGCTGGCGCTGGTCACGATCACGGCCGCCTGGGCCGGCTACTCGGCGTCGAAGTGGGGCACCGCGTCGCGCATCGATATCGCCCAGTCGTCGACGCTGCGCAACCTCGCTACCCGGGACGACCTCACCGCGATCTCGCTCCGCAACTTCGACGCCTCGACCTTCAACGCCTGGTTCATCGCCTTCACCTTGAACAGCCCGCAGAAAGAGGCGATCGCGGTGCACCGGTTCCGGCCGCAGTTCCTGGTCGCGTTCAACGCGTGGATGGCGACCGACCCGCTGCACAATCCGCATGCCCCGCCCGGCCCGACCTACATGCCCCAGTACAAGCTGCCGGCCCAGGCCCAGGCCAACGCGCTCGACAACGAGGCCACCGCGGAGTTCAATTCCGGGAACGACGCGGCAACGACCAGCGACAACTACGTCCGGATCACGGTCTTCCTGGCCGCCGTGCTGTTCCTGGTGGGCATCGGCAGCTCGTTCCAGCTAAACAGCGTGCGCTACGCCCTGGTCGCGTTCGGTTCCGTGCTGCTGATCATCTCGGTCGTGCTGATCCTGCAGCAACCCGGCCCTCCGTCCTGAGCCCGGCCGCGGTGTCCGCCAGAGGCGGCCGGGACCGCGCCCTCAGCTGCTGACCGAGGACCAGTCCCGGAAGCCGGTCGGGTCATGCCGGCCCATGCTGGCGTGCTCGAACATCCCCCAGCCCTCCTCGGCGCCGAGCCGGGCCCGGACCAGGTGATCGGTCACGCCAAACGGCATCCGGGCGGCCACGGCCGGATCGGACAGATCGTAGACGGCCGAGCTGCTCCACTCCCGGCCCATCCACCGGCCGTGCGACCAGTCCGGGTCGCCGGTGTACCCCGCGCCCACGTGCAGCGGCACCGAGGTGACGGTCTGCAGGTCCACGGTCAGCGGCGCACCGTCCCGTTGCGTCAGGCAGATCCGGGCCGACTCCGGATGCCGAGTGCCGGGCCGGTAGCCGATGCTCAGCTGCGGCCAGCCGAGCTGCTCCACCCGGCCGTCCGGCCAGACCCGCCGGGCGTCGTTCAGCGTCCGGTAGCCGTCCGGGTCCTCCTGCAAGATCACGATCAGCGCGGAGGATGCGAACCGCAGCGGCGCGTACACCCACCAGAATCCCGCCATGGGCTCGGCAGCCGACCGGCCCGCCGGCTCCGGCTCGCCCACCGGCCTGATCCCCCAGGAGCGGTCCCGGATCCCGGCCCACCGGTCGCTGGTGACCGCGAACTCCACATCCCCCACCCGCAGCCGCCCGGTCCAGTCCCCGGCCTGGGAGAATCGGGAGGCGTCCAGGACCGGCCGGCGCCCGCCCAGCAGCAGGTGCGGCTCTTCCTGCACTGCCGGGAACGCCCCGGTCCAGCGCAGGTCGAAGTCGACACTCCCGTCCGGTGACTCGCAGCTCAGGTTCAGGCGCCGCAACGGCTCCACGACCTCGATCCGGTAGCCGCCGACCTGCTGGTCGAGGCTGCGCTCGGTCAGGGCGCCGGAGAAGCGCACGCTCCACTGGCGGTCGCCGCGCCGCGCGGCCGCGTACGCGTCGATCACGCCCAGGTTCGGGTACACCCCGAGCCCGGTGACCAGGAAGATCTCGCCGGTCCGGTCGTAGGCGTTGAAGTAGCAGCGGTCGTAGAAGTTGCGGTCGCTGCTGGCCACGCGGTCCATCGGCAGCGGCGTCTGGTGGATCGGGTACTCGTCGAGCGGAGTCGGCACTCGGTTCAGTCCCATCGGTAGGTTCCGGCGAGCAGCTGCTCCAGGCTCGCCCGGTGCATCACGTAGTCGTCCGGATCGGCGGGCACCTCATCCTCCCCGAAGTGGATCATCCGCCGCTTGATCCTGGCCATGATGATCGCGTGCTGCAGCGCAGCGTAGGTCAGGTAGAAGTCCATGTCCCGCAACGGCCAGCCGGTCAGTTCCCGGTAGCACCGCTCCACGTCGGAGCGGCGCAGGAAGTCGGGCAGGCCCTGGACGTCGAAGAACTCCGCGATGTCCTGGAAGAACCGGTGCAGGAACACGAACCAGCCCACGTCGAGCTCGCGGGGACCGAGCGCGGCCATCTCCCAGTCGAGCACGGCGGCCGGCTCGAAGCCCTGGTAGATGACGTTGCCGATGCGGGCGTCACCCCAGCACAGCACGTCGGGCCCGGGATCGCGCGGCCAGTGCTCCTCCAGCCAGTCCAGGCTCCGCTCGATGATCGGCACCCGGAGGCCGTCCCCGGCCAGCGCCCAGCGGTAGTAGTCGCGCTGCCGGGCGACGTGCCAACGCAGCGCGTCCGCGCCGGGCGGGGGGCGCAGCGCGGGGAACTTGGCCGCGGGCTCGCGAATCGCGTGCAGCTTAGCCAGGATCGCGACGCTGGCCCGCTGCAGCCGCGCGCGTTCGGCCGGCGCGGCGTCCAGCAGCCAGCCGGTGAACACGTAGGGCGGATTGTCCAGCGGGATCCGGCCGTCGACCTGGTCCATGACGAAGAATGGGGTGCCGAGCGCGCCGCCGCCCGGCTCGTTCCACCGCAGCGCCGGTAGCGGGATGTCGCAGCACGCGGCCACCCGGCTGATCACCTCGAACTGCAGGGGCAGGTCGTAGCGGGGGAACACCGGCATCGCGCTCGGCTCGGGCGCCATCCGCGCGACGTAGCGGCCGCAATCCAGCGGGCCCCCGGGCCAGCTGGCCTCGAACAGCACCGACGTGCTCGACAAGCCGCCGTTGTCCGGCAGGCCGACCCGGCTGACCGCCGGGCGGCCCGGTGCGCCCGGCCGGCCGGCCAGCCACTCCTGCAGCGCCGCGGTCAGCGCGGGAACGCTGCGCTCGCTCACGGTCATCTTGCGCTTCTCCCCGTGCGACCGGTCGGCCGCCGGAATGGCCACGACGGCCTCCTATCCGGTGATCGGCCCGCGGACTCCCCGCCGCGGCGCGCTGCCGCCCGCGGGGCCGGTCGCCAGGGAACTGAAACGTGTTCTAGCGAAGGTTAACTCTTTTGCTGTCAGACTAGGAGGGCCATAACGGCTACGGCGGAAGGCGGCGTGGTGACCGGGGATTCCTCGGTGCAGCTGGGTGGGCCGCCGGCCGGGCTTGTTCCTGGATCGCGGGTGGCCGGCGAGGCGGACGGCGTCCTGTTCAGCCACCGCGTCAACCTCGGCGCCTGGGCCATGATCACGATGACCCGGAGCTGAGCCGCGTTCTATGCTCGCAGCTAGTGGCGGTTGACCTCGGCCGGTAACCCTGCTGGCTGGTCTCAGAGGGGGAGGCCTCGTGAGTGACTTGTACGTGACGGGCCTGGAGGCGAACGCCGCGAACTACGCGCCGCTGACGCCGCTGACGTTCCTGGACTGGAGCGCCGACATCTATCCCGACCACCCGGCCGTGGTCCACGGCGGACGGCGGTTTACCTGGGCGCAGACGCGCGAGCGGTGCCGCCGGCTAGCCTCGGCGCTGGCCGCACGGGGAATCGGCCGGGGCGACACGGTGTCGGTAGTCGCGGCGAACACGCCCGAGATGGTCGAGGCCCACTTCGGGATCCCGATGACCGGCGCGGTGCTGAATACGATCAACACCCGGCTGGACGCGGCGACCATCGGCTTCATCCTGGATCACGCGCAGGCCCGGGTGCTGATCACCGACCGGGAGTTCTCCCCGGCCGTGGCCGGGGCGCTACGGCAGTGCGAGGCCAGGCCGCTGGTGATCGACATCGACGACCCCGAGTACACCGGAGCGGGAGACCGGCTGGGCGAGGTCGAATACGAGGAGCTGCTGGCCCGCGCCTCCCCGGAGTACGAGCGGGTCGAGCCGGCCGACGAGTGGCAGGCCATCTCGCTCAACTACACGTCGGGGACCACGGGCAACCCTAAGGGCGTGGTCTACCACCACCGCGGCGCGCACCTGAACGCGGTGGGGAACATCCTGACCTGGGGCATGCCCCGGCACAGCGTTTACCTGTGGACGCTGCCGATGTTCCACTGCAACGGCTGGTGCTTCCCGTGGACGGTCGCGGCCTGCGTGGGCACGAACGTGTGCCTGCGCCGGGTCGACGCCGCCGAGATCTTCCGGCTGATGCGCTCGGAGGGCGTGACCCACTACTGCGGCGCGCCGGTGGTGCACAGCACGCTGATCGACGCTCCGGCGGAGTTGCGCGAGGGCATCGGCCGGGTCTCGGCCATGGTGGCCGCGGCCGCGCCGCCCGCGGCGATGATCGAGGGAATGGACCGGCTCGGGTTCGACCTGACCCACGTCTACGGGCTGACCGAGACCTACGGGCCCGCCGCGGTGTGCGCCAAGCACGAGGAATGGGACGACCTGGACGCCGCGGAGCGGGCGCAGCGCAACGGCCGGCAGGGCGTGCGCTACCCGCTGCAAGACGCGATGACCGTTATCGACGAGAAGACCAGCCACCCGGTCGCCGCCGACGGCCAGACCATCGGAGAGATCGTTTTCCGGGGAAACATCACCATGAAGGGGTACCTGAAGAACCCGGCGGCCACGCAGGACGCCTTTGAGGGCGGCTGGTTCCATTCCGGGGACCTGGGCGTCATCGAGCCCGACGGCTACGTGAAGATCAAGGACCGGGCCAAGGACGTGATCATCTCCGGTGGGGAGAACATCTCCTCGCTCGAGGTCGAGGACGTGCTCTACCGCCACCCCGCCGTCGCCGTGGCCGGCGTGGTCGCCCAGCCCGACCCCAGGTGGGGCGAGACGCCGCTGGCCTTCGTGGAGCTCAAGCCGGGCGCGGAGGCCACCGAGGCCGAGCTGATCGAGCACTGCCGGGCCAACCTGGCCCACTTCAAGGCGCCCAAGAAGGTGGTATTCGGGCCGCTGCCCAAGACCTCCACCGGCAAGATCCAGAAGCACATCCTGCGCGACCGGGCCCAATCCGCCTCGGCAATCGGATAACCGATTCAGCAGGTGCCAGACTGAGAACGGGCTCGCCAAGGTGCTCTGGGCTGAGCTCAGACCGGGTCCTTCTCCATGACCGAGTGCAGGGTCTGCCCGGCCTGGCGCACATGGATGCCCATCACGATCTGCGAGACGCCGTAGATCAGGGTGAACAAGCCGAACAGCAGCGCCAGGGTGACCGCGCCCACACCGGGACGGGCGAACAGCACCACGCCGAACAGGACGGATATCAGCCCGCCCAGGATGAACAGCGTGCGGGTCCCGGCGGTCTCACCACTCTGGAACGCGGCGAAGATCTCGAAGAAGCCGCCCACGAACGCCCAGATCCCCACGATCAGCACCAGCACGAACGCGGTGGGCCCGGGCCAGGCCAGGGCAATCACCCCGGCGGCCACGTCGATCACGGCCAGGAACAGGTGGCCGAACACCGGGCCGGCGGTGCGGCTGCTGAACGCCCGCGCGCCCTGCAGGACCGCGTCGACGAAAGCGTAGATCGCGAACAGGTAGACCAGCGCCAGCACCGTCACGGTGGGCCAGGCCAGCGCGATGATCCCGACGATGATGGCGAGGACGCCGAGCAGGATCATTGAGGTCGAAGACGATTTGAGCGTAGATGATGCTGATCTGAACATTGACGGCATTCCTTTCGTACCAGCTAATAGGGCACCGACACCATTGAGCGCCGGAACGGGCGCTATCCGCCAATACCTGCCGTCAATAGAGACATAGCCGCGGGCTTCTGATCATCGGTCGGGCGGCCCGGAGGGCTTCCTGTTCATGTTCAGCCGGAGGCGCGCCGTCGCGGGTCAGCCCGCCCAGCCGTGGCAGCAAGCCGGCGCCAAGTGCTCGCGATCAGCCGCTGATGTCGATGAAGTCGCGGACGTAGGAGACCCCGCTCGCCATCCAGGCGGCGTCGATCACCGCGTCGTGCTCGGCCCAGGAACGGACGTGGCCGGTCAGCGTCACCGTGTTCCCCGCCGCTTCCACCAGGACGTCGCTGTCGTCGGGGATCAGTGCGTAACGGTCCAGCGCGTCGTGGACGAGCACGGTGACGTCGGCGGAGTCGGCGTCGTAGCCGATCTCGATGTCGTCCCTGACGTTGCGGACACCGGTCAGCCCGGCCACCGCAAGTTCGGCTGCGTCGCGCTGCGCGCCGTACCGCACGGTACCGGTCAGCTTCACGTTGCCGTCGCGGGCGGTCGCCTCGACCCCGTCCGGCACGGTCACGTTCTGCGCCAGCGCGTTGTTCGCCGCCGTGGTCAGCATCGCATCGTCACGGTAGTCGTCCTCCGGCAGCGCGACCTCAAGGTGGTTGTGCACGTTCTGCACGCCGCTGACGCGCTGCGCGGCCGCGGCGGCCTGCAGGTACTGCGGATAACTCGGCACGGTGCCGTTGAGTGCCACGTCCCCGTCCAGGTTCCGGACGGTGATGTCCGTCGTGTCGACGAGCGGGTCGAAGGTGAGCTCCGCTTCCACCGCATCGCGGATATCTTTTGCTCTGCCCAATTGGCCCAGCCCCTTTCCGAGACGGATGAGCGGCGGATCGCCGGTCGTTAACCAGTCCACTCTGGCCATCTCGCCGTAGTAAATGCGGTGATGGCTCTGGTGACATTGCCCCGCGCTATGGAGGGCCGCTATCGGCCGGACCGTAGCGCCAGAGCCGGCCGCGGGTCAGGAAGCGATGCCGTCGGCCGTGTCGAAGAGCAGTTGCTGGAGCTCTCGCGGCAGATCGCCGCTCCATACCAGGCTCGCCGTGGCCACTAGCGGATGCTGTTCGACGAGGACGGGAACCATCTCGTAGGTGCCGCTCGCCTGATCGGCCGGCCCGCCGGGCTCGGCTCCTATGCGATGGCGCGGGCCCGTCAGCACCGCGGTGGGCCGGTTCCCGGTCGCCGCGAAGGCGAGGGTCATCGGCAGCGAGTTCCGGAACGGCGGGTCGCTGAACTCGAAGCGCGGATTGTGCGCCCGCAGGACGGCCAGCCAGGCATCATGCGTCACCGGGCTGAACCGGCGCGGCCCGTGGACGATGGCCATGTGAGCCAGCTCATCGAGGCCGATGGACCCGCGGGAGGCCGCCGGGTGCTCGGAGGGGATCCACGCGTCAGGTTCGAATTCCCCCAGGCACATGACATCCAGCGGGGCCGGCAGCAGGTCCTCGGCCTTCGTCGTCCAGCCCAGGCCAGCATCGGCCCGGCGCTGGCGGATCGGCGAGAACTCCGCATCGAGCGCCATCTCCATCCAGGCCACGTCGATCCCGGCGGCATCGGCCGTGGCCCGCAGCCGCGAGGCGGTTTCCACCGCCAGGGTTTCCGGCAGGTACGGGGGCACGACGAACCGCAGCCGCGGCCGTCCCAGGCCGGCCGCCTGCCGGGCCCGGCCCACCCCGTGATCGACCAGCGACAGGACGGCCCGGGATTCCTCCAGCAGCACGGCGCCCGCTTCGGTCAGCCGCACGCCCTCACGGCCGCGCCGTAGCAGCGGCGCGCCCACCATCTCCTCCAGCCGCCGGATCTGCTGGCTCAGCGTCGGTTGCGCGATATACAGACGCTCCGCGGCGCCGGTGAACGTGCCGGTCTCCGCTACGGCTATGAAGTAGCGCAAATGCCGCAGTTCGATGCCCTGCGGCGTGACCGCGTTCGGGGGCCCGCGCCGTGGCGGCGGTAACCCACTGCGGTCCGCGGCATCCAGGCCCGGAAGGGCGGCTGCGATCATGGCGATACCTTCCGTTCCATCTGACGGTAAGGTCACGGCCCGGTCACGGCACTGGGCCCGCGTCACGAAGCCGCCATCCCCGGTGGTGTCCCGCGCACATACGTGCTGCGGCTGGGCAGCCGCGGAGCCGGGGCGTACGATTCGTCGGTGGACAGGTCAAGCCCGTCCGTCGCCCAGTGCGCTGCGGCAGTCTCCGATGCGCTCACCCCCCGCGCCGAGGAACTGTCTGCGGAGATCTACGACCTGCTCGTCCAGGAAATCTCGGAACTGCGCAGCGACGGCCGGGTGCTGGCGCTGCTGGAAGCCAGCGTCGGGGAAAACGTCGCTACCCTGCTCCATGTCCTTCAGCACGACATCTCCGTGGAGAACGTGCACGCCCCCGCCGCGGCGCAGGAGTACGCGCGCCGGCTGGCGCAGCGCGGCGTGCCCATTGCCGCGCTGCTGCGCGCCTACCGGATCGGGGCGGCCCGGTTCCAGGAGTGGTGCCTGGCGCAACTCGGGCGGAGCACCGACAACGCGTCGATCGTCACCGCGGGCGGGCTGCGGATCGCTGAGGTCACTGCGGCCTATATCGACCCAGGTGTCCGAGGAGGTGGTGTCCGCTTACGAGACCGAGAAGGAGAACTGGCTCCGGAACCTCAGCGCCGCCCGCGCGGCCCGCGTGCGGGCGCTGCTGAAGGACGAGCGGGTTGACCTGGACTCCTCGGAGGCGGTCCTGGGCTACCGGCTTCGGCAGCACCACGTCGGGGTGGTGTGCTGGGCCGGCGAGCCGGAGCCGGCGGCGGCGTTCTCGCCGGGCTCGAGCAGGCGACCGCGAAGGTAGCTCGCCGGGCAGGCTGCGAGGGGCGGCCGATCTTCCTGCCGCAGGATGAGTCCAGCGCCTGGGCCTGGCTGCCGCTAGGCGGCAAGGACTGCTTCCCCGCCCAGGCGTTGAGCGCTCGTCCCGCCGGGGCCGACGCCGGGATCCGGTTTGCCCTCGGCGCGGTCGGCTCTGGCGTCTCCGGCTTCCGCCGCACCCACCAGCAGGCCCTGGGAGCGCACGCGGTGGCGCTGGCCGCGGGACCGTCAGGCCGGTTCCTGACCAGCTTCGCCGACGTGGCGCCGCTGGCCCTGATGTCGGGCTCGATCGAACTCGTCCGAGCCTGGGTCGCCGAGACCCTGGGGGCCCTGGCCGCCGACGACGAGTACAACGCGGCGCTGCGCGACACCCTCCGGGTCTTCCTGGAGGAGGGGGGCAGCTTCAAGGCCACCGCGGAGCGGTTGACCATGCACAAGAACACCGTCCAGTACCGGGTGCGCAAGGCCACCGACAGCCTCGGCCACCGGGTCAGCGAGGACCGCCTGCAGGTCGAACTGGCCCTGCTCGCCAGCCAGTGGCTAGGCCGAAGTTCCCCCTGATGAGGCTCTGATCAACCCGGCGATGGTGTCGCGACCAGGTGAACTGCGCTCCTCCACGAGAGATAGCGTAGTCATGTAGATCACGTCGTTGGCGGTGATATCGGCGTGTTGCACTGCTCATACGCCGGATGTGCCGGTATCGTTGTCGTCATGTACGTGGCGCGGGTGCCGAACCGGGGGTCACCGCCGGCGGTGCTGCTGCGGGAAAGCTACCGCGAGGACGGCAAGGTGAAGAACCCGCACCCTGGCCAACCTGTCGCGCTGGCCCGAGCACAAAGGTCGACGACCCTGTCACGGGTGCTGAAGGGCCTGCCGCCGGCGCTGGATCGTGGCCGAGGCGTTCGAGATCACCCGCAGCCTGCCGCACGGGCATGTCGCCGCGGTGCTGGGCACCGCGCGGGCGCTGGGGCTGGAGGAGCTGATCGACCCGACACCCTCACGGCAGCGCGATCTGGTGACCGCGATGCTGGTGGCCCAGGTGATCGCGCCGGGCTCCAAGCTGGCCATCGCGCGCGGGCTGCGCACCGCGACCGCCACCAGCTCCCTGGGTGCAGGTGCTCGGGCTGGCCGGCTGTGACGAGGACGACCTGTATGCGGCGATGGACTGGGTGCTGCCCGCGCAGGACGCCATCGAAAACGCGCTGGCCGCGCGGCATCTGGCCGACGGCACCCTGGTGCTCTATGACGTGTCCTCGGCGGCGTTTGAGGGCCGCACCTGCCCGCTGGGCAAGATCGGGCACGCCCGCGACGGGGTCAAAGGCCGGCTGCAGATCGTCTACGGGCTGCTGAGCTCGACCGCCGGCGTACCGATCGCGATCGAGGTGTTCGACGGCAACACCGCCGACCCGAAAACCCTGGCCGCCCAGATCACCAAACTCAAAAAGCGCTTCGGACTGTCCCGGGTGTGTTTGGTCGGGGATCGGGGCATGCTCACCAGCGCGCGCATCCCCGACGAGCTGCGCCCGGCCGGCCTGGACTGGATCACCGCGCTGCGCGCCCCACAGATCAAGGCCCTCGTCGCGGACGACGCGCTGCAGCTGTCCCTGTTCGACGAGCACGACCTCGTCGAGATCAACTCCCCGGACTATCCCGGTGAGCGGCTGGTGTGCTGCCGCAACCCCGCCCTGGCCGAACGAGCGCACCCGCAAACGCCAAGATCCTGTTGGCCGCCACCGAAAAACAACTGGCCAAACCATCGCCGCCGCCACCGCCGCGAGCACGCCGCCCGCTACGCGGCCCAGACAAGATCGCGCTGCGCGTCGGCAAGGTGATCAACCACTACAAGATGGCCAAACACTTCCACATCAGCATCACCGACGACTCCTTCAGTTTCGCCCGCAACCAGGACGCCATCGCCGCCGAAGCCGCCCTCGACGGCATCTACGTGCTGCGCACCAGCCTGCCCGAAGCCGCCCTCCACCGCGACGATGTGGTGTTGCGCTACAAGGGACTCGAAGACGTCGAACGGTTCTTCCGCACCCTCAACACCGAACTCGACGTACGCCCCATCCGCCACCGGCTCGCCGACCGGGTCCGCGCCCACATGTTTTTGCGGATGCTGTCCTACTACATCAGCTGGCACATGAAACAAGCCCTGGCCCCGATCCTGTTTCGCGACCACGACAAACCCGCCGCCGCCGCCAAACGCACCAACCCCGTCGCCGCGGCCCAACGCTCCGACGCCGCGCTGGCCAAAGCCGCCCGCAAACGCACCCCCGAGCAACACCCCGGTGCACAGCTTCACCAGCCTGCTCGCCGACCTGGCCACCATCTGCGCCAACCAGATCCAACCCACCGACGACATGCCGCATTCACCACCACCACCACCCCCACCCCACTGCAACGACAGCCCTCGAACTGCTCGGCGTCTCCCACCGCCTCGGGACCGCGTAGTCAGTACACCCCACCACCACACCGAAAACCCCAGGTAAACGGCCATGCACACGGATCACGCGGGGGA
>CAWIDQ010000094.1:0-27114 GCA_963834695.1 uncultured Actinomycetota bacterium | reverse complement strand
ACGCCGGACCCGGACCAGGCGCCGGAGTCGATCAACTCGAGCGCGACCACCGGGTTGACGGCGGTCTGCCAGACGACGGCCTGCGATCCGTACTCGCCCATGGACCACGCGTTGTCGACGACGTGGTGGAGGTAGACCTCGCGCGGCGCCCGTCCTTGCCGGTCCCGGTCACCCAGGTCCCGGCACAGGTCAGGCCGGTCATCCTGTCGCCGAGCGTGGCCGGGTCCGGGAGGCAGGCTGCGACCACGTCGCGGGGCGACACTCGACGTGGTCGACCCTGACCGGTTCGGTCGGAATCCAGCGCGAGCATGTGCAGGGTCCGCAGCACGCCGATGAATTCCTCGCCGAGGCCGTACTTGAACGTCACCCGCCGGGCCTCCACCCAGCGGGGGATGAGCAGCACTTCCTCGTGCTCCACGTTGACGCACTCGACCGGGCCGATGCCGGCCGGGAACACGAACGTCTCGGGCTCGCTGAACGGTGCGGTGCGTGAACCAGCCCCGGCCCGTCTCCCAGATCACCGGCGGGTTGAGGCACTCCTCGATCGTGGTCCAGATGGAGAAGGTGGGGGCGAAGTCGTAGCCGGCCACGGTCAGGTTGGCGCCGTCCCTGACGCCGGCCTCGTCGATCTCGCTGAACATCGTGTCGGCCGCGTGCCGGGCGAACACGTCGGACAGGCCCGGCTCCACGCCGATGCCCACCAGGGCCAGCAGCCCGCGTTCTTCCCACTGCCCGGCCAGGGCGAACTGGTCGTCCCCGAGCTTGACACCGGTCCTGGCGTAGGGCTCATCCTGGTTGGGATGAGACAGCGACATGGCCATGTCCAGGTAGAGCGTGCCCGCCTGGAGCGCGGCGCGGAACAGCGGCATCACGAAGCGGGGGTCGGTGGCGTTCATCAGCGCGTCGCAGCCGTAGGAGGCCAGCAGGGCCGCGGTGGCCTGCTCGTCGCGCGCGTCAAGCTGGACGGCGGTGTACCGGTCGGGCGCCGCCTCGGCGGCGCGCTGGGCCCGGCTCAGGTCGTAGTCGGCGATGACCAGGTCGGCGAACCGGCGGCGGGCGGCAATCCGGGCAAATGCCGTGCCAACGCCCCCGGCGCCCACCAGAAGTACCCGGCGGATGCTCATGCAGCCGATCCTAGACCAGGCCAGCTCTGGCACGGATGGGACCAGCGGTGATACACACCTGTTACAACTGAAATCGTTGCCGTCGTGGGCGATTCATGCTAGAACCGTCGCACCAGGGTGCTTGCGCACAATCTAGGTGCTTACCTTGCGCACAATCAAGATGCTTAAATCATCGCTACCGGACTTAGCGGGGCGCAGAGTCCGGGCCCGCGTCCGACCCGGCACGGCCGGGTCGCTGCCAGGAGGGGTGAGCCATGGCCGCCATCCAAACCCAGCCCGGTGAGCAGATCGCCGAGAAGGGCCTCAAGTCAGGTGCCCTCGGGCTGATCTCCAGTACCGTGATCGCGACCGCGTCGGTCGCCCCCGCCTACAGCCTGGCCGCGACGCTCGGGCTCATCGTCGTCGCCGTCGGGCTCAAGTCCCCGGCCATCGCCGTCGCGGCGTTCATCCCGATGATCTTCGCCTCGATCGGCTACAACGAGCTGAACAAGGCCGACCCGGACTGCGGCACCACGTTCACGTGGGCCACCAGAGCGTTCAACCCCGGCTGGGGGTGGACCGGCGGCTGGGCGATCGTCGCCGCCGACGTCCTGGTCATGGCCAGCCTGGCTCAGGTGGCCGGCCAGTACATCTTCCTGCTCTTCAACGCCCACGGCATCGGCGACAACCCGGCCAGCAGCTGGGTGCTGCTCACCGGCGTGCTGTGGATCGTGTCCATGACCTACATCTGCTACCGCGGCATCGAGGTCTCGGCCAACTTCCAGAAGGCGCTGCTGTCGATCGAGATCGGCATGCTGCTGATCTTCTCCGTCGTCGCGCTGGTGCGGGTCGGGACCGGGCACCACCCGGCCGTCTCGCTGACGCCCAGCGCCTCCTGGCTGAACCCCTTCGGCATGCCGTTCAGCTCGTTCGCCTCCGGGCTGATCCTGATGGTGTTCATCTACTGGGGCTGGGACACCGCCCTGTCGGTCAACGAGGAGACCAAGGACCCCAGCAAGACCCCGGGCCGGGCCGCCATCCTGTCCACGATCATCCTGCTCGTCACCTACGCGGTGGTGATCTTCGCCGCGCAGGCGTTTGCCGGGATCGGCACCGCCGGCATCGGCCTGGCCAACCCGGCTCACGTGGGTGACGTGATCTCCGTCCTCGGCTCCTCGGTCTTCGGCACCAGCGGGTTCGGCAGCTTCCTCAGCCACCTGCTGATCCTCATGGTGCTGTCCTCGGCCGCCGCGTCCACCCAGACCACGATCCTGCCCACGGCGCGGACCACGCTGTCGATGGCCACCTACAAGGCCCTGCCGGCCGCGTTCGCGAAAATGCACCCGCGCTACCTGACCCCGACCGTGTCCACGCTGGTCATGGGCGGCATCTCGATCGTGCTGTACGCGGGCATGAACTACCTGTCCGGCGGCAACGTGATCTACGACGCGGTGACCGCCTGCGGCGTCTACATCGCGTTCTACTACGGGCTGACCGCCTTCTCCTGCGTCTGGTACTACCGCGCGACGCTGACGAGCAGCGCGCGCCACCTGTGGGTGCGGGGCATCATCCCGCTGCTCGGCGGGCTGATCCTGTGGGGGCTGGGCGGCTTCAGCATGTGGCAGGACTTTGACGTCGCGACCGAGAACAGCTACACCATGTTCACGGTGCCGGGCCTCGGCTGGCAGATCGGCGGCGTGTTCGTGATCGTGTTCCTGTCCGCGCTCATCGGGCTGATCATCTTCGTCATCCTGCGGATCGTCCAGCCCGCGTACTTCAAGGGGAGGACCCTCACCCGGTCCACGCCCACCCTGGTCCCCGACGAGTAGCCGCGTTAGCCACGGACGTCGGCCCCAGCGCCTACGCTGGGGCCGTGACCGCGACCGCCGCCGACTCCCTCCTGGACGGGCTGAACCCGCAGCAGCGTGCTGCCGTCGTGCACGAGGGCAGCCCGCTGCTCATCGTGGCCGGCGCGGGCTCGGGCAAGACCCGGGTGCTGGCCCACCGGATCGCCTACCTCCTGGGGGAGCGCGGCGTCGCCCCGAGCGAGATCCTGGCCATCACGTTCACCAACAAGGCCGCGGGCGAGATGGCCGCGCGCGCGGCGGCGCTCACCGGCTCGCGGGCGCGGGCCATGTGGCTGCTGACGTTCCACGCCGCCTGCGTGCGGATCCTGCGCCGCGAGGCCAGGCGGTTCGGCTACCCCTCCTCGTTCTCGATCTACGACCAGGCCGACTCACAGCGGCTGATGACGCTGGTCTGCCGCGAGCTGGACCTGGACGTCAAGTACTTCCCGCCGAAGGCGATCGCCGCCCAGGTCTCCAACCTCAAGAACGACCTCATCGACTACGAGACGCTCGCCGCCCGCGCCACCGGGTACCGGGAGAAGACGCTGGCCGAGGCGTACGCCGAGTACCAGCGTCGGCTGGTCGCGGCCGGCGCCATGGACTTCGACGACCTGATCATGGTGACGGTCAACCTGCTGCAGGCGTTCCCCGACGTGGCCGCCGAGTACCGGGCCAGGTTCCGGCACCTGCTGGTCGACGAGTACCAGGACACCAACCACGCACAGTACGTCCTGGTCACCGAGTTGGCCGGAGCGCAGCTCCCGGGCGCGGACCGGGGCGGCGAGCCCGCCGCGCCCAGCCCGCCCGCCGAGCTCTGCGTGGTCGGCGACGCCGACCAGTCCATCTACGCCTTCCGCGGCGCCACGATCCGGAACATCGAGGAGTTCGAGCGCGATTTTCCCGGTGCCCAGGTCATCCTGCTCGAGCAGAACTACCGCTCCACCCAGAACATCCTGGCCGCGGCCAACGCCGTGGTCGCCCGCAACCCCGGCCGGGTGCCGAAGAAGCTGTGGTCCGAGGCGGGCGACGGGCCGCCGATCACCGGCTACGTGGCCGACAGCGAGCACGACGAGGCGGCGTTCGTGGCCGAGGAGGTGGACCGGCTCGCCGACGAGGGGCTGGCCATCCCCGGGCAGGTGGCGGTGTTCTACCGGACCAACGCCCAGTCCCGGGTGTTCGAGGAGGTCTTCATCCGGGCCGGGCTGCCGTACAAGGTCGTCGGCGGAGTCCGGTTCTACGAGCGGCGCGAGGTCCGCGACCTGCTCGCCTACCTGCGGCTGATCGCCAACGCCCACGACGAGGTGTCGCTGCGGCGGGTGCTGAACGTGCCCCGGCGGGGCATCGGCGAGCGGGCCGAGGAGTGCGTGGTGGCGTTCGCCGCGCGGCAGAAGATCAGCTTCGCCCGGGCCCTGGCCCGCGCGGCCGACATCCCGGACCTGGCCGCCCGGTCGGCCCGGGCCATCGAGGCGTTCGGCGCGCTGATCGGCGGGCTCCGGGAGAGCGCAGAGGCCGGCAGCCCGGTCGGCGAGCTGGCCGAGGCCGTGCTCGACCGGTCCGGGTACCTGGCCGAGCTGGAGAACTCGTCAGACCTGCAGGACGAGAGCCGGATCGAGAACCTCAAGGAACTGGTCTCGGTCGCGCGGGAGTATGACGGCCGCAATCCCGGCGGGACGCTGCCGGACTTCCTCGAGCAGGTGTCGCTGGTCGCCGACGCCGACCAGATCCCCGACGGCGAGGACCACGGCGGCCTGGTGACGCTGATGACCCTGCACACCGCCAAGGGCCTGGAGTTCCCGGTGGTGTTCCTGACCGGGCTGGAGGAGAACGTCTTCCCGCACGAGCGGTCGAGCGGCGACGAGCGCGAGCTCGCCGAGGAGCGGCGGCTGGCCTACGTCGGGATCACCCGCGCCGAGCAGCGGCTGTACCTGACCCGCGCGGTGGCGCGGACCTGGTGGGGGCGGCCGGGCTACCACAAGCAGTCCCGGTTCCTGTCCGAGATTCCCGAGGCGCTGATCGAGTGGCGCCGGGACGCGACGGCCGCCGCGCCGCCCGCCTCCGAGCGGCTGGCCCGCAGGCCCGGCGTGCTGGCCCCCGGGAACCGGCCGGTGCCGTCGCTGGCGCCGGGCGACCGGGTGAACCACGACGCCTACGGGCTCGGCACGGTGCTGTCGGTAGAGGGTCGCGGCGACGACCCCGAGGCCAAGATCGATTTCGGCGGAGACTACGGGATCAAGCACCTGGTGCTGCGCTACGCGCCGATCGAGAAGCTCTGAGCCCGGCGCGGCGGCTCAGCCCGCTGCCTGCCTGGCCGTGTCGCTGATCAGGTCCGCGAGGAGGCCGGGCGCGCGCAGCGGCAGCAGGTGATCGGCCCCGGGCACGACGATCATCTGGCCGCCGGGGATGGCTCGGGCGATCTGCTCCGCGGCCTCGCGCACCATCGGGTACTCGAGGTCGCCCACCGCCAGCACCGACGGGGCGCTGATCTCGCCGAGCCTGGCGTAGGCGGGCGGGTCGGGAAGCTCGAGGTCGCCGCGGGCGAAGAACGCGGTGACCGCGCTGCGGATCTGCGCCCGCGCGGCCAGGTCCGCGCCGGCCGCGGCCCACGTCCGCAGCCCGAGCTCTGCGAGGCCGTCGCGGTCACCCGCGGCGAACAGGGCCTCGAACTGCTGGCCATAGGGGTCGTCCTGCGGCCAGGGGTAGTCGTGGACGCCCGGCGCGACGAGAACCAGCGCGCTGACCCGTTCCGGCCGGGCCAGGGCGAGCCCGATCGCCGGTCCCCCCGCGCCGCTGTGGGCCGCTATCGCCGCCCGCGGCACGCGGAGATGATCGAGGACCGCCACCAGGTCGCCGAGCTGGGTGTAGGGGACCACCGAAGCCGGGGACCGGCCGTAGCCGCGGGCGTCGTACCTGATCACCCGGAAGCGGCGCGCGGGCAGCCGGCCGAGCACCGGGTCCCAGATCGTGGAGTCTCCCCAGCCCGGGTGCATCAGCGCCAGCGGCGCGCCGTCCCCGCCGGTGTCCTCCGCCCAGACGTCGCCCCCGCCGACCGGGATCACCAGCTCCATGCCGAACACTCTGCCACCGGCGCTACCCTGCCCAGTAGGCGGCCAGCGCCGCAGGCCGCGTCCGGTGGAGGGATTCATGAGCAGCATCCGCGTGGTCATCGCCAAGCCGGGCCTGGACGGCCATGACCGTGGCGCGAAGGTCGTGGCCCGGGCCCTGCGCGACGCCGGGGTGGAGGTCATTTACACCGGGCTGCACCAGACCCCCGAACAGATCGTGGCCGCCGCGCTTCAGGAAGACGCCGACGCCATCGGGCTCTCGGTCCTGTCCGGCGCGCACATGACCCAGTTCCGGCGGGTCCTCGAGCTGCTGGCCGAACGCGACGCCACCGACATCATCGTGTTCGGCGGCGGCATCATCCCGGACGCGGACATCGCCGAGCTGGAGCGGATGGGAGTGGCGAAGATCTTCACGCCGGGCGCGGCGACGACCGAGATCGTGGACTGGGTCCGGTCGAATCTCGGCCACCAGGAGCGCCAGGAGACGGTCGGCTAGCCACCCAGGTGGGTCCGGCACGCCCGGGCCGCACTAGGCTGCGTGCGCAGGCTTGCCGAAGACATCGGCAGCGCCGCACACCGAGGACGGACCCGAGTGGACCTGTTTGAGTACCAGGGGAAGCAGCTTTTCGCTCAGCATGGCGTTCCGACCCAGCAGGGGAAGGTGGCCACCACGCCGGAGGAGGCTCGCGCCGCCGCGGCCGAGCTCATCGCGGCCGGCAAGCGGGGAGTGGTCATCAAGGCCCAGGTCAAGGTCGGGGGCCGCGGCAAGGCGGGCGGCGTGAAGCTCGCCAGCAACCCGGATGAGGTCCAGGCCAAGGCAGAGCAGATCCTCGGCATGGACATCAAGGGCCACACCGTGCACTCGGTGCTGGTGGCCGAGGACATCGACATCGCGCAGGAGTACTACCTGTCCTTCCTGGTGGACCGGGCCGACCGCACGTTCCTGTCGATGTGCTCGGTCGAGGGTGGTGTCGAGATCGAGGAAGTCGCCGTCACCAAGCCCGAGGCGCTGGCCAAGATCCCGGTCAGCCCCCTCGCTGGCGTGGACGCGGCCAAGGCCGCCGAGATCATCGCCGCGGGCAGGCTTCCCGAAGAAGCACGGGCCGGCGCGGCCGAGCTCGCCGTGCGGCTGTGGGACGTGTTCACCGGCGAGGACGCCACACTGGTCGAGGTGAACCCGCTGGTGCTGACCGGAGACGGGCGGGTGATCGCCCTGGACGCGAAGGTCAGCCTGGACGACAACGCGGCGTTCCGGCACAACTGGGCCAAGTTCGCCGATCCCAGTGCCGCGGACCCGCTTGAGGCGCGAGCCAAGGCCAAGCACCTCAACTACGTCAAGCTCGACGGCCAGGTGGGCATCATCGGTAACGGCGCCGGCCTGGTCATGTCCACGCTCGACGTGGTCGCCTACGCGGGCCAGGAATTCGGCGGGATCGGCGGCCAACTTCCTCGACATCGGCGGCGGCGCCTCCGCCGAGGTGATGGCGAACGGCCTGGAGATCGTGCTGTCCGACCCGTCGGTCCGCAGCGTGCTCGTCAACGTCTTCGGCGGCATCACCTCGTGCGACGCGGTGGCGAACGGGATCGTGTCCGCGATCGGGATGCTCGCCGACCGCGGCGAGCAGGTGAACCGGCCGATCGTGGTCCGCCTCGACGGGAACAACGCCGCCGAGGGGCGGCGGATACTCGACGAGGCCGAGATCGACGTGGTCGAGCAGGTCGGGACCATGGACGACGCGGCGCGCCGCGCCGCCGAGCTGGCCGCTGCGGCCGCGACGGGAGCATGAGATGGCGATCTTCCTGACCGCGCAGAGCCGGATCGTCGTGCAGGGCATCACCGGGTCCGAGGGGCGCAGGCACGGGGCCCGGATGCTCCGGGCGGGCACCCAGGTGGTGGGCGGGACCAACCCGCGCAAGGCCGGCCAGACGATCGAGCTCGCCGGGACCGAGCTCCCGGTGTTCGGCACGGTCGCCGACGCGATGGCGGGTACCGGCGCGGACGTCAGCGTGGTCTTCGTGCCCCCGGCCGGCACCAAGGACGCGGTGATCGAGGCGGTGGACGCCGAGATGCCGCTCGTCATCGTGATCACCGAGGGCATCCCGGTGCACGACACCGCGCAGTTCTGGGCGTACGCGAGCGCGCAGGGGAACGCCTCCCGCATCATCGGCCCGAACTGCCCGGGCGTGGCCTCCCCCGGCAAGTCGAACGCCGGGATCATCCCGGCCGACATCACCACGGAGGGGCGGATCGGCCTGGTGTCGAAGTCGGGCACGCTGACCTACCAGATGATGTACGAGCTCAGCGACATCGGCTTCTCCACCGCGGTGGGAATCGGCGGCGACCCGATCATCGGGACCACGCACATTGACTGCCTGCGGGCGTTCCAGGACGACCCCGAGACCGACGCGATCGTGATGATCGGGGAGATCGGCGGTGACGCCGAGGAGCGCGCGGCCGCCTTCATCGAGCGCAACGTCTCCAAGCCCGTGGTCGCCTATGTCGCCGGCTTCACCGCGCCCGAGGGCAAGACGATGGGACACGCCGGGGCGATCATCTCCGGATCGGCGGGCACGGCCCAGGCCAAGAAGGAAGCCCTGGAGAAGGTCGGGGTCCGGGTGGGCCGGACCCCCAGCGAGACCGCCGACCTGGTCCGTGAGGTCGTGCAGGGCCGCTGACCTCACGGCGCCCCGGCGGCTGCCCACGGCGCGTCCGCGTGCGTAACGCTGACCTCACGGCGCGCCTCCGCGCCGGCCGCTGACCCCACGGCGCGCCTCGCGCGGCCGCTGACCACGGCGCGCCTCCGCGCCTAACGTCGCGCCAGCCGCCAGGCTGGTCGTGTGATGACTCGGCTGACGGCTGGCACGCCGCGGTCCGGCGCGGGCGGCGAGGCAAGCCCCGTCCCGTCGGACGCGAGCCGCCCGCTCGCCGTGACCGGGGCGATCGCCGCCTGCGCGGCCGCGGGGACCGGGCTCGCCGTGCTGATCCTGCTCGCGCTGGCCGGTTTCATCGCGGCCCCGCACTCCGGGCTCGGCCTGCCCGGCGTGCTGCGCACGGCCGCGCTGTTGTGGCTGATCGGGCATCATGTGGGCTTCACCCTGCCCGGCGTCGGCCGGATCGGGATGCTGCCGCTGGGGCTGGTCCTGCTGCCCGGCGCGCTGCTGTGGCGGGCGGGCCGCTGGGTGGTGCGCACCGGGGGGGTCCGCAGGCTCGGCCACGTCGGCTACGCCGCCCTGGCCCTGGCCGTTCCGTACGCCATGGTGGCGGCGGCGCTCGCCCTGGCCAGCAGCTCGGCGCGGGCGACGCCCTCGCTTCCGGAGGCCGTGATATGCCCGTTCCTGCTCGCGCTGACCGCGGGCGGCCTCGGTGGCGCCCGCGCCCTGGCGCCGTGGCGGCAGCTGGCCGGGCCTGCTCGGCCACCGGCTCCGCTCGCTGACCGTGGGTACGGCCGGAGCGCTGGCGGTCCTCACGGCGGCCGGGAGCCTGGTCGCTTGCGTCTCGCTCGCCCTGCACTTTACGGAGTTCAAGGCGGCCGACGCGATCCTGGCCCCGGGGGCGGTGGGAGCCGTGCTGCTGCTGCTCGCCCAGCTGGCCTACGTACCCAACGCCGTGATCTGGGCGATCTCGTTCATGCTCGGCCCGGATTCGCGGTCGGAACCGGGACGGTGGTCGCGCCGACCGGCTCCGCGCTCGGCTCCCTCCCGGCGTTCCCCATGCTCGCGGCGCTGCCGCCCGGGGTGCATCCGTCGGTCCCGCCCCTGCTGTCCGCGGCCGTGCTGGTCGTGCCCTACCTGGCGGGCGCTTTCGGCGGGCTGCTGATGACGCGTGCCGCGCCCGTGCTCGCGCTGGAGACCGCGCCGTTGTGGGGGTTCGCCTGCGGGGTTCTGACCGGGTGCGTGCTGGCCATCCTGGCCGCGTTCGCGGGCGGGCCGCTGGGCAGCGGCCGCCTTGCGGCGGTCGGCCCGTCCGGCTGGCAGGTCGGCGTGGTGGCGTCGCTGGAGGTCGGCGTGGCGGCCGCGGTGACCGCCGGCGCCACGAACTGGCTGCGTCGGCGCGCCACCACCGCCAGGCGGCGGGCCACGGCGCAGCCGGAACCCCCGCCCCCGGTGGCTCCGCTTCCAGGCCCGGACCCGGGTGAGGCGGCCGATGACGGGCACACGATCTACGTCAACCCGTGGGCGGGAACCGCGGACCAGGGTCCCGGCGACGCGCGGGCCGGGGTACCGCACGGGCCCGCATCGCTGCCCTAGCGGCGCCTAGCCCGGCACCGACCGGTGCAGCTGGTCCAGGCAGGCCTGCTGCGCGCTGGGCGTGTTGGCGGCGTCGAGGCAGCGGGAGAAGGTATTCAGCTGCGGCCAGAACGCGGCGAACGCGATCAGCAGGACGGCGCTGAGCACGGCGCCGATGATGCCGAGCACCGTTCCGGCGACCGCGCCCCGGGGACGCATGGTGACCGACCGCCGGGCCCGCCGGGCTCGCCGTCACCCCGAACCAGACCCGCGGACAGGCCCACGAGAAAGGAGAAGATGACGAGGTAGATGCCCCGGTGGAAGTTGGTGCCGACACCGAGCAGGGCGAGCAGGCTCAGCACGCTGAGCAGGACCGCGGCCACCGCGCGCTGGCGCACGGCCGATTCTGGCGGCCGGAGCGGCCGGCCCGGTCCCGGTGGGCTGCCGGGCGGGCGCCCGTCACCCCACCGGCGACCCGTCTCCGGCGGGGCGTCCGGCGGCGCGCCGGGCCCGGGACCCGGCGGGGACGGCGGTGCGTTCCACGGGGCGGGCGGCGGGGAGCCCCCCGGGGCCGGAGCCAGGCCCTGACCGTCCGGCTGCCGGGGGAAGTGCGGCGGGGGCAGCCCCGGCAGCTCTCCCTTCCCTTCGGGCTGGTCGGGGGAACCCAGCGGCGGCAGCCCCGGCGGCTGCTCCTTCCCCTCCGGCTGGTCGGGGGAACCGAGCGGCGACCGCTGGCTCGGGTCTGCTGACAGGGCCGGGTCCTCTCTGACGGTCATGCGTTGATGCGATGCGATCCCCCTATTCCACCACCTCCGGCGGCCATCGAGGGTCATGGCCGCGCTGGGCCTTATCGTGGGCGCATGCGATCGCGCCTGGTAGTGCTGGTGTCGGGCGCGGGAACCAACCTGCAGGCCCTGCTGGACGCGTGCGCCAGCGAATCCTACGGCGCGCGGGTGGTCGCGGTGGGCGCGGACCGCGACGGCATCGCCGCGCTGGCCCGGGCCCAGGCCGCGGGGATCGCGACGTTCACGCTCCGGGTCCGGGATTTCCCGGCCCGGGAGGACTGGGACCTGGCCCTCACCGCTGCCTGCGCCGGGTTCGAGCCCGACCTGATCGTCCTCGCGGGGTTCATGAAGCTGGTCGGGGCCGAGTTCCTGGCCGCCTTCGGCGGGCGGGTTATCAATACCCATCCCGCCTTGCTACCGTCGTTCCCCGGCATGCATGGCGTGAAAGACACGCTGGACTACGGCGTGAAGGTCTCGGGGTGCACCGTGTTCCTGGTCGACGCGGGAACCGACAGCGGCCCGATTGTCGCGCAGGCGGCCGTGCCCGTTATGGATGACGACGACGAGGCAGTCCTGCACGAGCGGATCAAGGTCACCGAACGCGCGCTGCTCGTGGGCACGGTGGGCCGGATGGCCCGCGACGGATGGTCCGTCCAGGGCCGGAAGGTGAGGATCGGACCGTGACCAAGGTGGCCATTACCCGCGCCCTGATCAGCGTCTACGACAAGAGCGGCCTGGAAGGCCTGGCCCGGGCCCTGCATGAGGCGGGCGTCGAGATGGTCTCCACTGGTAGCACGGCGGCGGTGATCGCGGCCGCGGACCTGCCGGTGACCAGGGTTGAGGACGTCACCGGGTTTCCCGAGTGCCTGGATGGCCGGGTCAAGACCCTGCATCCGGCCGTTCACGCCGGGCTGCTGGCCGACCCCTCCGTCCCGGGGCACGCCGAGCAGCTCGAGCGGCTGGCGGTCGCGGCGTTCCAGCTGCTGGTGTCCAACCTGTACCCGTTCGAGCAGACCGTGGCGAGCGGCGCGGCACCGGCGGACTGCATCGAGCAGATCGACGTCGGCGGGCCGGCGATGGTCCGCGCGGCGGCGAAGAACCACGCGCGGGTGGCCGTGGTCACCGACCCTTCCCAGTACCCGGCGGTGACGGAGGCCGTGGCCGGCGGCGGCTTCACGCTGGAGCAGCGGCGCCGCCTGGCGGCCCGCGCCTACGCCCACACGGCCGCCTACGACGACGCGGTCGCCTCCTGGTTCGCCTCGGCCTACGCGCCGGACGAGACCGCGCGCGACACGGGCCTGCCTGACGTGATCGGCGGCCTCTGGTCCCGCAGCGAGCTGCTCAGGTATGGCGAGAACCCGCACCAGCGGGCCGCCCTGTACCGGCGCGGCGCGCCCGGCGGCGCCCCGGCCGACGGGATAGCAGGCGCCGAGCAGCTGCACGGCAAGGAGATGTCGTACAACAACTACGTCGACGCGGACGCCGCCCGGCGGGCCGCCTACGACTTCGCCGCGCCGTGCGTGACGATCGTGAAGCACTCGAATCCGTGCGGGATCGCCGTCGGCTCCGACCTGGCCGAGGCGCACCGCAAAGCGCACGCCTGCGATCCGGTGTCCGCGTACGGCGGCGTGATCGCCGCCAACGGCACGGTGACCGCCGCGCTCGCCGCGCAGATCGCCGAGATCCTCACCGACGTGCTGGTGGCGCCCGGGTTCGAGCCGGAAGCGCTGGAGATCCTGCTCCGCCGGAAGAACCTGAGGGTGCTGCGCTGCCCGGCCCCGGACCGGGCCCCTGGGCTGGAGTGGCGCCAGGTCAGCGGGGGGCTCCTGGTGCAGTCCGCGGACCGGATCGCCGAGCCGGCCGACGAGCCGGCGAACTGGAAGCTCGCCGCCGGCCCGCGGCCGACGCCGCCACCGTGCGCGACCTGGCCTTCGCCTGGCGGGGCGTGCCGCGCCGTCAAGTCCAACGCGATCCTGCTCGCCTCCGGCCAGGCCACGGTCGGCATCGGCATGGGGCAGGTCAACCGGGTCGATTCGGCCCGGCTGGCCGTTTCCCGGGCCGGGCCGCGGGCCCGGGGGTCGGTGGCGGCCAGCGACGCGTACTTCCCGTTCGCCGACGGCCTGCTGGTGCTCGCCGAGGCGGGCGTGCGCGGCGTGGCCGAGCCCGGCGGGTCGATCCGCGACGAGGAGGTTATCGCCGCGGCCCAGGAAGCAGGGATCACTCTCTACCTCACCGGCGTGCGCCACCTCTTCGACTGACTCCGCACCGCCTGGGCGCCCGCTGGCTGGCCTTCGCCGCCTCGCCCGCCCGCCCGCGCCGTCCCGTTATGGCTTGTTCATGGCCTCGTCACGCGCTCCGGAACGCGTGAAATGAAGCCGGGGGCGGCGTGTCAGCCGGGGAAGGCCGGGTTGTTCTGCTGGAGGACCCAGCTGTTGCCGTCCGGGTCGTCGAAGGTCTTCCAGCGCCCCCACGGCGCCTCCTGGATCTCGTCCTCGGCGAAGGTGACGCCTCGGGCGGTCAGCTCGACGAGGGTCTCTTCCAAGTCGTCGCAGCCGAGCACCGAGCCCTTGAGCGAGCCGGCCTGCATGGTGTCGAACCAGGTCACCAGCGTGATCGCGGTCCCGCTGCCGGGCGGGCGCAACGCCACCCAGCGCATGCCGCCGTCGGCGAACGAGCTATCCATCTCGACCGAGAAGCCCAGTTTCTCGGTGTAGAAGCTCTTGGCCCGGTCCTGGTCGCTGACCGGGACCGAGATCACCTCGAGATTCGTGAGTGCCATCGTGCCCTCCTTCTCATCGCGCTGGGCTCACTGGCTGGTCCTGTTCCATGGGCCAACGGCCCGATGCCGCCGCCCTGGGACCCGGCCGGGCCTGGCAGAATCGGTCGGGTCCCACAGCAGCAACAACACTACGGATAGGGCACCGTTCACTACTCCCCGCTTTGAAAGACGGGGATTCCAGCCCTCGCGGGCTGGGGTTCCTGTTTCACGGCCGACTGCACCGGAGGGGTCTTCCGGTGTCTGACATCAGCTCCGCAGGCATAGCCCGGGGAGCCCCGGGCTGCGGCAAGACCTGCCGCAAGGATGTTCTTCGCCGCGTTGAGGTCCCGGTCGTGCAGGGCGCGGCAGGACGGGCATCGCCACGCCCGGACCTTCAGGGGAAGCCCGGCGAGCACGAACCCGCAGGCCGAGCACATCTTCGTGCTGGGGTACCAGCGGCCGGTCACGACCAGGCGGCGGCCAGCTCGCTGGCACTTGTACTCCAGCTGGCGCCGGAACTCGCCCCACCCGCAATCGCTGATCGCCCGGGCCAGGCGCCGGTTGCGGACCATGCCCGAGACATTGAGGTCCTCGATCGCGATCAGGTCGTTGCCGCGGACCAGCTGAGTGGTGGTGCGGTGCAGGAAGTCGCGGCGGGCGTTGCGGACTTTCCGGTGGGCCCGGGCTACCTTGGCCTTCGCCTTGGCCCGGTTGGCCGAGCCGCGCTGGCACCGGGCCAGCCGCCGCTGGTAGCGGGCCAGGTTGCGAGCCCTGCGCTGCAGGTGACGGGGGTTAGCGACCCGGTCGCCGTCGGTGGTCACCGCGAAGTCGCGCACGCCCAGGTCCACGCCCACAGCGCGGCCCGCCGCGGGCAGCGGCTCCGGTGGCTCGGCATCAACAGCGAACGTCACGTACCAGCGGCTGTCGGGCTCTTTCGCGACGAACACGGTCGTAGGGTCCAGCCCGGTCAGGTCGATGCCAGGCCACGACCACACGAACGCCAGCAGGCCCGGTGTCTTAGCCAGGCGCAGCTGGCCGTCGCGCATGGTGAATGCCGACCGGGTGTACTCGGCCGCCTGGCGGCCCTGGCGGGACTTAAACCGCGGATAGCGGGCCCTTTTGGCGAAGAACGCGGCGAACGCCTGCTGCTGGTGGCGCAGGGCCTGCTGCAGCGGGACACAGGACACCTCGTTCAGCCAGGCCCGCTCCGGGGTCTTGCTTCATCGCCGTCAGCGCAGCCGATGCCTGGCCATACGACATGCCCTGGCGCTCGGTGGCATACCGCTCCTGGCGTGCCGCCAGGATGGTGTTCCATACCACGCGGACGCAGCCGAAGGTGCGGTTCAGCATCGCCTGCTGCGCTGCATCGGGATAGGCCTGGCACCGGTACGCCGTCCGCACGCTGACAGCCTGCCAGACCATGCCGACAAAACCCTGCCCTGCTCGGCAGGGCACCGGATTCCTCCCCGGCCTCAAGGCCGGGGTTTCCTCCGGAGGTCCAGATGACCGCACGCATCCTGGACGGCAGGGCCGTGGCCCTCGCGGTCAGGGAGGACCTCACCCGCCGGGTGGCCGAGCTGGCCGGGCGCGGCATCACGCCGGGCCTGGGCACGGTGCTGGTCGGGGACGACCCGGGCAGCCGGGCCTACGTCAGGGGCAAGCACCGGGACAGCGCGCAGGTCGGCATCGCCAGCATCAGCCGGGAACTGCCCGCCGATGCGGCCCAGGACGAGGTCGAGGCGGTCGTGGACGAGCTGAACGGCGACCCGGCCTGCACCGGCTTCCTGGTCCAGCTGCCGCTGCCGGAGGGGCTCGACGCGCAGCGGGTGCTGCACCGGGTGGACCCGGACAAGGACGCGGACGGGCTGCACCCGCTCAACCTCGGCAAGCTGGTGCTCGGCGAGCCCGGGCCGGTGCCCGGTACTCCGGAGGGGATCATCGAGCTGCTCCGGCGCTATGACATCCCGCTGAATGGGGCCGAGGTCACCGTGATCGGCCGCGGGATAACCGTCGGGCGCACGCTCGGCCTGATGCTGACCCGGCGCAGCGAGAACGCCACCGTGGCACTCTGCCACACGGGCACCAAGGACCTCGCCGCGCACACCAAGAACGCCGACATAGTGATCGTGGCGGCCGGGCGCCCCCGGCTGCTGACCGCGGAGATGATCAGGCCCGGCGCCGTGGTCGTCGATGTGGGCATCACCCGCACGGACGCCGGGCTGGTCGGCGACGTCGATCCTTCAGTGGCCGAGGTGGCCGGGTGGCTCGCCCCGGTGCCCGGCGGCGTCGGCCCGATGACGCGGGCGATGCTGCTGGCCAAGGTGGTGGCGTTCGCGGAGCGACGCGGCTGAGGCCAGGCGGGCACGGCGACGTGCGCGCGGCGCCGTTTTGGCCGACTTGGCTACCGGCAAGTAACCTTGGGCGAGAGGATCTGCCAGGCACCCGGGGGTGCGGCTGCGGGCGAGGTTTGGCAGGCTTAACCTTGCGCTCGGTGGCGCCGGCGCTGCGCGACACGGTGCCGGGCCGCATGTCAGCAGAGGGAGGTCGGCCGCCGGTCATGAACATCGTCGTCTGCATGAAGCAGGTTCCCGACACGTATTCGGAGCGGAAGCTGCGGCCCGACTCGACCCTGGACCGCGACGCCGCCGACGCGGTTATCAACGAGCTGGACGAGTACGCGATCGAGGAGGGCCTGCGCCTGGTCGAGGCGCACGGCGGCGAGGTGACCATCTTGTCCATGGGCCCGGGGAAGGCGAGCGAGTCCATCCGCAAGGCCCTGTCGATGGGCGCGGACAAGGCGGTGCACCTGATCGACGACGCGCTGCACGGGTCGGACGCGCTGGCGACCTCGGCGGCGCTCGCCGCGGTGCTCGGCCGGATCGGGTTCGACCTGGTGATCCTGGGCTCGGAGTCCACCGACGCCCGGATGGGCGTGATGGCGGCGATGCTGGCCGAGCGCCTCGGCGTGCCGCAGCTGTCGCTGGCCAGCAAGGTGGATATCGACGGGACGGCCATCGCCATCGACCGGCAGGCCGACTACGGCTACGACCGGGTGCAGGCCAGCCTGCCCGCGGTGGTCAGCGTGGTCGAGAAGATCAACGAGCCGCGCTACCCGTCGTTCAAGGGGATCATGGCGGCGAAGAAGAAGCCGGTCGAAACGCTGAGCCTGGCCGACATCGGGATCGACCCCGGACAGGTCGGCCTGGCCGGGGCGGCTACCGAGGTGGTCAGCTTCGCCAGCCGCCCGCCCCGGCAGGCTGGGACGGTCGTCAAGGACGAAGGCGACGGCGGCGTCAAGGCCGCCGAGTTCCTCGCTGCGCAGAAATTCATCTGAGCCCGGAGGCCCGAACACATGGCTGAGATCCTGGTCCTCGCCGAGCACTCCGGCGAGTCGGTCAAGAAGGTCACCTGCGAGCTGCTGACCCTGGCGCGCCGGTTCGGCGAGCCGTCGGTCGTCTGGGCCGGACCGGGCGCGGACGCGGGCCGGGAGCGGCTGGCCGAGTTCGGGGCCGAGACGGTGTACGTCGCGGCCGGCGAGGAGTTCGACGACTACGTGGCCGCGCCCCAGGCGGAGCTGCTGGCCGCCCTGACCGCGGACAAGTCGCCCGGCGCGGTGCTGGTGGCCAGCACCGCCGAGGGCCGGGAGGTCGCGGCCCGGCTGGCGGTGAAGACCGGGTCCGGGCTGATCACCGACGCGGTTGACCTGACCGAGGGCCTGATCGCCGAGCAGTCGATCTTCGGCGGCGCGATCATCGTCCAGTCCAAGGTCCGGACCGGGACGCCGATCGTGGCCGTGCGCCCGAACGCGGTCGCGCCGGAGCCGGCCCGGGTGCCGCGCGGCTTGAGAACGTCAGCATCGATGTCAGCGACGCCGCGAAGAGCGCACGGATCACGGAGCGGGTGGAGCAGGAGCGCAGCGAACGGCCCGAGCTGACCGAGGCGTCGATCGTGGTCTCCGGCGGCCGCGGGGTGGGTAGCGCGGAGAACTTCGCGCTGATCGAGAAGCTGGCTGACTCGCTCGGGGCCGCGGTGGGCGCCTCCCGCGCCGCTACCGACGCGGGCTGGTACCCGCACCAGTTCCAGGTCGGCCAGACGGGGAAGACCGTGTCCCCCCAGCTGTACCTGGCGGTGGGCATCTCCGGGGCGATCCAGCACCGGGCCGGCATGCAGACGTCCAAGACCATCATGGTGATCAACAAGGACGCCGAGGCCCCGATTTTCGAGCTCGCCGACTTTGGCGTGGTGGGGGATCTGTTCCAGGTCGTCCCGCAGCTGACCGAGGAGATCCAGAAGCGGGGTCAGGGCTGACCAGGGCCCGCGTTCAGGCGGCGACCGGCCCGCCTTCCGCGGCTAGGCTGGCCATCATGGGACACCTCGATGCCAGTGGTGGCCGCCGGGCGCCGGCGTCGGCTTCCCCCGTCTACCTGGATCACGCGGCGACCACGCCGATGCTGCCCGAGGCCCTCGACGCGATGACCGAGGAGCTCGCGCAGCTCGGCAACCCCTCGTCCCTGCACAACGCCGGCCGCCGGGCGCGCCGGATCGTCGAGGAGTCCCGGGAGCAGGTCGCGGCGGCCTACGGCGCCCGCCCCAGCGAGGTGGTGTTCACCAGCGGCGGGACGGAGGCGGACAACCTGGCCGTCAAGGGGCTCTTCTGGGCCCGGCACGCCGCGGATCCTCGGCGGCGGCGCGTGCTGACCGCGACGATCGAGCACCACGCGGTCCTCGACAGCGCGCTGTGGCTACACGACCACGAGGGGGCTGACGTGGGCTGGCTGGCGCCGGACGGCGCCGGCCGGATCGGCCCGGAGGCGTTGTGCGAGGCCATCGAGCGGGACGCCGACGCGGTCGCCCTGGTCAGCGTCATGTGGGCCAACAACGAGGTCGGGACGGTGCAGCCGGTGGCCGACCTGGCCGCCGTGACCCGCGAGTACCGGATCCCGTTCCACAGCGACGCGGTCCAGGCCGCCGGCCGCTGCCGGTCAGCCTGGCCGAGAGCGGCGCCGCCGCGCTCACCGTCACCGCGCACAAGATCGGCGGGCCGGTCGGGGCGGGAGCGCTGCTGCTGGCCCGGGGCACCGACCCAGTGCCGGTACTGCACGGCGGCGGGCAGGAACGCGACGTGCGGTCGGGCACCCTGGACGCCCCGGCGATCCGGGCCTTCGCGGTCGCCGTGGAAATCGCCGCCGAGCGCCGCAGCGACCAGGCCAAGCGGCTGGCCGCGCTGCGGGACGACCTGATCGCGCAGGTCCTGGCGGCCGTGCCCGATGCGGTGCTGAACGGCGCGCCGCCCGGACCGGGCCGACTGCCAGGCAACGCCCACTTCTCGTTCCCTGGCTGTGAGGGCGACGCGCTGCTGATGCTGCTCGACGCCAAGGGCATCGCCTGCTCGACCGGTTCCGCCTGCACGGCGGGCGTGGCGCAGCCCAGCCACGTGCTGCTCGCGCTGGGAGCCGATGAGGCGCGGGCCCGCGGGTCGTTGCGGTTCTCGCTGGGCCACTCCAGCACCCAGTCGGACGTGGACGCCTTGGGCGCGGTCATCGGCGAGGCCGTGGAGCGGGCCCGCCGGGCCGCCGCCCGCTGAGCCTGCCCGCCCAACCCGAAACTTGTTCGATGGGAGTCAGGGGGACAGCGCCCGGTGAACAAGTTTCCCGGGACCGCGCCGCGGCGGTGGCAGGCCGGGGCCGCGTCACAGCGCCGCAGGTTAGGTCGGCTCGCGGGCGCGGATGATGTTCATGGCGGTGACCCGCAGGACGACCTCATCGTTCTGGTTGATCAGCTCGGACTGAGTCCGGACCAGGCCGCGATCCGGCTTGGATCGCGAGCGGCGGGCCTCGGCCACGGTGGCCCGCAGCCGCCGCGAATCGCCCGGCCGCACCGGCGCTGGCCAGCGGAGCTCGTCGAGGCCCGGGGAGGCAAGGCTGGCCACCCGGGAAAGGTAGTGATCGACCAACATGCGCATCATGATCCCGGCCGTGTGCCATCCGCTGGCTATTAGGCCGTGGAACGGCCCCTGAGCAGCGAACTCCGGGTCGGTGTGGATGGGCTGCGGGTCGAACTTCCGGGCGAAGTCGAGAATCTCCGTCTCGGTCACCGTGACGGACCCGTACTCGTAGACGGCTCCGGGGATGTAGTCCTCGAAGTAGCGGTCGTCGATGGGCGCCGCGAAGTCGTGGTCGCTGAGGGTTCTCGTGCTCCCGGCGGGGTCGGCTGGCTGTGTCATGGTGATCACCCTGCCCGGGGACCGCGGCCGGCACCCCCCCGTCGGTCACCATTCCGGCCGGCCACCCCGGCGGGCCGAATACCCTCGTACCGATGAACCGACTACGCGTGCTCGCCGCGATGTCCGGCGGGGTTGACTCCGCGGTGGCCGCTGCCCGGGCCGCCGACGCCGGTCACGACGTGACTGGCGTCCATCTCGCGCTGTCGCCGAACCCGAGTTCCTACCGGACCGGCGCCCGCGGCTGCTGCACGCTGGAGGACGCCAGGGACGCGCGCCGCGCTGCCGACGTGATCCGCATCCCGTTCTACGTCTGGGACCTGGCCGAGCAGTTCGACCGCGATGTGGTGCAGGACTTCGTGGCCGAGTACGCGCGCGGGCACACGCCGAATCCCTGCCTGCGGTGCAACGAGAAGATCAAGTTCGCGGCCGTGCTGGACCGGGCAGTGGCGCTGGGCTTCGACGCGGTCTGCACCGGCCACCATGCCCGCCTGGTGCCCGCGGACGGCGGGCAGCGGCTCGCCCGCAGCGTGGACCCGGCCAAGGACCAGTCGTACGTTCTCGCGGTGCTGACCGGCGAGCAGCTGGCCCGGGCGATGTTCCCGCTCGGCGGCTCGACCAAGGATCAGGTGCGGAAGGAGGCGGCCGAGCGCGGGCTCGCCGTGGCCGACAAGCCGGACAGCCACGACGTCTGCTTCATCGCCGACGGGGACACCAGGAAGTTTCTCGAGGGCAGGCTCGGCGCCGCCCCCGGCCGTATCGTCGACGCCGACGGCCGGGTCGTCGGCCGCCACAACGGCAGCTACGGCTTCACGGTCGGCCAGCGCAAGGGGCTGGGCATCGGCACGCCGACCCCCGACGGCCGACCCCGCTACGTCCTGGACATCGAGCCGGTGTCGAACACGGTGACCGTGGGCCCGGTGGAGGCGCTCGGCGCGGATGAGATCGAGGCGCAGCGGCCGGTCTGGAGCGGCTGCCGCCCGCCGGAGGGCACGATCGACTGCCTGGTCCAGCTGCGCGCCCACGGGCACTCCCACCCGGCGAGCGCCCGCCTGGACGGCGACACCCTCAGGATCAGCCTTAACGAGCCGGCCCGGGGCGTGGCTGCCGGGCAGGCCGCGGTCCTCTACGACGGCGACACCGTCCTCGGCAGCGCCACGATCACCCGCGCGGGCCTGGCGTCCAGGACACCCTGAACAGGCCCGGCCCGGAGGCTGGGACCGGCGCGGTCGGCTTCTGGAAGCGGGCCCTCGACGGGTAGCCGTCGTCGGCGTGAAACCCGCACGGCCCAAAGCCCTGGCTGCGGTAGTAGCCGTGCAGGCCGGCGTTGGTGGTCCAGGCGCTGACCCGGATCCACTGGGCGCCGTGGTCGCGGCGGGCGGTCCAGCCGGCCCAGTCGAGCAGCGCGGCGCCGAGCCCGACTCCCGTGTAGCGGCGCCGGACGACCAGGCGGTGAACATAGACCGCCGGCTCGCGGCGGAGATCATCGGGCCAGTAGGGATCCTCGTCGGGATCGGCCGTGATCGTCGCGGCCGGATTCGCGCGTCCCAGCCGATCCAGGTCTTGCCCTGGCTCAGCGAGGCCAGGATCCTGCTGTCCCGCCCGGCCCGGTTCGGCCAGGGCCCAGCCCACTGATCCGTGCCCTTGTCCCGCCGTAACCACTCGGCGGCTTCCTCCATGAGGAGGACTATGACCCATAGGTCATCGCCCGTGGCGCGACGAAGTGCTATCGGCCAGTCCGGCATAGCTCCATACTCGCCGATGCGCGACGTTGGTCCGTACGCTGCCCGACGCGCTTTGCCGCCGCCCCTCCCGCCCTTCCCGTCTCACCGGACCCTGTAGCCCGGTAACTCTTCCGCTGCCGGCGCTGTGCCGCGGTCAAGCAGGGAACAGCGCCGGCAGCGCATGACTGACTTCCTGTCGGGCGCCCTCCCGGGCGCGCGTCAGACTCAGCCGGTTAGCGCGTCATGCGCGGTTCAGCGGGGGTCGTAGTGCTCATAGCGGTACTGCGCCGACGGGCGCGCGTGGTACTTGGCCATGACACCTCCTCCGGGTCTGTCAGCCGCCAAGTTCCGCAAGCACTGTCCGGTCCCCTTCAGCGGGGGTCGTAGTGCTCGTAGCGGTACTGCGCCGACGGGCGCGCGTGGTACTTGGCCATCACACCTCCCTCCTCGACCTGGTCATCAGCAGCACGGCGTTCCCGTGACTCCTCGTCTCGTGATCCCCGTGAGCCTGGTCCACGGAAGCCTGCGCATACCGCCAACGCCCGGCAGCTTCCGCCGCCGGGCAGACACCTGGACTCGCTAGCCGGTTTCCGCCTCGTCGGGTACGTCGCCGACATCCACGGCGAACTGATTTCGGTCCGTGGGGTAGATGCTGACCGTGAGCCGGACGGGCTGGCCTTGCTCGTCGAAGCCTGTCTCGAGGATCTCGAACACCGCCACGCGGCCGTCCTCGGGCAGCTTGAAGAACGCCGCCTCGTTCGCGTCGGGCGGGCGCGACGGTGATCTTGTCGCGCCAGCCGACCTGCTTGATGCCCAGCGTCTCCTCGAGGTAGCGAACCGCGCCCGTCTTAATGTTCTCCGCCTGGATGAGCCGCAGCGGCACCTTGCTCGACAAGCTCATCGGGTAGAAGGAGGTCTGCAGCGAAAAGGCGTGCCGTCGATGTAGCGCTGCTGATGCCGGCTGACGACCGCTGAGCCGTCCGCGAGCTGAAGCTCGCTCGCAATTACGCCCGTGGCCTGCTGAATCTCGACCCGCGGGCGTGAGTCGTTTCGGCTTCCTGCGCCGGGCCGACACCTCGGAAGCGTAGGCGGTGCTCTCGCCGCCGAACCCGGTCTCCAGTTCGGTGGAGCAGGATCGGCGTGACGAAGGGGTCGATCTTCTCGACGACGAACGTTCCCTGGCCGGGGCGGGTCTCTACCAGGCCCGGTTCATGAGCCACTTCACCGCGTCCCGGACGGTGTTCCGTGAGGCGTCGTACCTTTCCCTGAGCTCGAGCTCGGTCGGCAGCTGGCTGCCCCGGGCCGAGCGCGCCGGACTCGATCTGCTCGCGCAGGTCCTCGGCGATCTGCCGGTACATCGGATCAGGCACGTGACCTCCAAGACATACCAACCACGCCAATGAGAGGAGCCAGTGGGCTCAAGAGCATCATTCCTGTCATCCGAGTCATCAAGATAATTGGACTTAACCCCATTGCCATCCAGCTCATGAGATGTAAGCATGGTACCAAAGGTTGGGATGGCTTGGACAGGAGGGCTCATGGGACTCAGCCTAGCAGTCCAGGTGCTCGGGTGCACCCAGGCTTGCCAGATGAGTCTTATGAACCCAGCTGCCGGGTCACCTCTCGGCGACGCCCGTCGGGTCGGCGCACCCGGATCGGAGCCGCGGAGTCACCGCTGATCGAAAGAAAGGGGGATCAGCTATGACAACCGTAGACATCCTAGCGATTGGCGTGATCTTCACCTTCGGGATGATCACGGGGGTGATCTGCCTGGTCAGCCTGGCCAGCCGGAGGGAAGACCGCAGGGCGAGGCTGAGCCGCGAGGCTCCTGACCGCATGACGCAGGCTGGGCGGCTCCTGACCGGCCTGTACGTCCGCCGTCCCGGGGACGACAGCCCGAGGCCCAAGCACCCGGATGATGATCCGGTGGAGTACTCCGGGCGGTACCGGTACCCGTGGGAGTGATCGCATAAGGCGCCCGCAACGAGCCGCTGCGGCCGTGCCACTACCGGGGGCGTGGCACGGCCGTAGCTCATGTCCGGGCCGCGGGGCTGCCCGGCCCCTGACCTGGCCTAGCTGAGCGAATCACGCGGTCGCGGCGTCGGCGGGGCCCGCTAGGCTCGGCACGTGAGCGAAGAGGCACCGTCGTACCCCTGGCCAGCCGGCAGCGCCACCGGGGTCGGCTCGATGCCGGGCACCGACCCGGCCGAGGCGCTCGCCGTGATCCTCGGCGAGCTGCCCGACCTTCCTCACCTGCCGGAGCTGCCCGCCCGCGGCGTAGGGGCCGACCTGACCGGCCGCACCGCGGCGCTGCTCGTGGACATCCCCGTCGAAACCACGCCCAGCGGCTGGAAGCTGGCCGCCCGGCCCGGCCGTGACCAGCGCCGGGCGGCCGAGCTGCTGGCCCGGGACCTGGACGCGGTGCACGAGGCGGCCGACGGCTGGACCGGGCCGTTCAAGGTCCAGGTCTGCGGCCCGTGGACGCTCGCCGCCACGATCGAGCTGAGCCGCAGCCAGGACCCGGCGCTGGCCGACCCCGGCGCGGTGGCCGACCTGACCGCGTCGCTGGCCGAGGGGGCAGCCGCGCACGTGGCCGAGATACGCAGCCGGATCCCCGGCGCCACGGTGCTGCTGCAGCTGGACGAGCCGGCGCTGCCCGCCGTGCTGGCGGGGTCGGTGCCCACCGCGAGCGGGCTGAACCGGGTCGGCGCCGTCGACGCCACCGTGACCTGCGACGGCCTGCGCGCCGTGTTGGGCGCCACGACCGCGTTCGGCCTGGTGCACTGCTGCGCCCGCCACCTCCCGTTGCGGATTATTAAAGAGGCAGGGGCGCACGCGGTCGGATTCGACCTGAGCCTGCTGCACAGCGAGGAAGAGCAGGACGAGCTGGCCGAGGTCGTCGAGGCCGGGCTCGGCATCCTGGCCGGCGTTGTCCAGATTCCGCAACGGTCCGCCCCGGGTGTACCGCCCCCGCCGAGGGAACCTGGTGCGCGCGTACTGGAGCTCTGGCACCGGATGGGGATCGCGGCCGGGGGGCTGGACCGGCAGGTGGTGCTCACGCCCGCCTGCGGGCTGGCCGACGCCTCGCAGGCCGGGGCGCGGGCCGCGCTCGCCCGCTGCCGCGAGGCGGCGCGGCAGCTGCCCGAGCTGATCGACGAAGGCGCGGCGTGAGCGAGCCGGAGAGGCGCAGAGAACAGAGCGTGAGCGAGCCGGAGAGGCGCAGCGTACAGAGCGTGAGCGAGCCGGAGAGGCGCAAGGTACAGAGCGTGAGCGAGCCGCCCGTGGCGGACCCGGCGGCCCGGCAGCGCCACGCCGGGCTGGTCATCGAGATCACCGAGCACAACCACCGCTACCACGTGCTCGACTCGCCGATCGTCTCCGACGCGGAGTACGACGCGCTCATGCGCGAGCTGCGCGGGCTCGAGGACACCTACCCCGAGCTGCGCACGCCGGACTCGCCGACCCAGAAGGTCGGTGACGTGATCTCTACCGACTTCGCTCCGGTCGAGCATCTGGAGCGGCTGCTCAGCCTGGACAACGCGTTCTCGGCGGAGGAGCTTGACGCCTGGGCGGCGCGCACCGAGCGGCTGGCCGGGCCGGACGCCCCCGTGGGCCCCTACCTGTGCGAGCTGAAGATCGACGGCCTGGCGGTCGCGCTGGTCTACCGGGATGGGGCCCTGGCCCGCGCCGCGACCAGGGGCGACGGGATCACCGGCGAGGACGTTACGCCGAACATCCGGACGATCGCCGCGGCCCCGGCCCGGCTGGCCGGGTCGGGCTGGCCGCAGACCCTGGAGGTGCGCGGCGAGGTCTACATGCCGGTGGCCGCGTTCCACGAGCTGAACGAGCGGCAGGCCGAGGCGGGCAAGCCGCTGTACGTGAACCCGCGGAACACCGCGGCCGGGTCCCTGCGGCAGAAGGACCCGCGGGTCACCGCGACCCGGCCGCTCAGCCTGATCGTGCACGGACTGGCCGTGCCCGGCGCGGGCGCGGAGAGCATGCCCGCGCCGGAGGACGAGGCCGCGGGCGACAGCGTGCCCACGACGCAGTCGGGCTGGTACGAGCGGCTGCGTGAATGGGGGCTGCCGGTCAGCGACGTGTACCGGGTCGTCGACACGCTGGATGAGGTCCGCGTGTACATCCACCACTACGCCGAGCACCGGCACGACCCGGCGTACGAGATCGACGGGGTGGTGGTCAAGCTCGACCGGCTCGAGGTGCAGCGCGCGCTCGGGGCGACGAGCCGGGCGCCGCGCTGGGCGATCGCCTACAAGTACCCGCCCGAGGAGGTCACCACCCGGCTGCTGGACATCCGGGTCAACGTGGGGCGAACAGGCCGGGTGACGCCGTTCGCGGTGATGGAGCCGATCAAGGTCAGCGGCTCGACCGTGGACCGGGCCACCTTGCACAACGCGGACGAGCTGGCCCGCAAGGGCGTGCTGATCGGCGACATGGTGGTGCTGCGCAAGGCCGGCGACGTGATTCCCGAGGTGGTCGCGCCGGTCACGGACCTGCGGTCCGGCGCGGAGCGCGCGTTCGAGTTCCCCGCCGTCTGCCCGGAGTGCGGCACGACGCTGGCCCGAGACACGGGGGAGGACGGGAAGGTCAGCGTGGACTGGCGCTGCCCGAACGCCCGGTCCTGCCCGGCGCAGCTGCGCGAGCGGCTATTCCACCTAGCCAGCCGCGGCGCGCTGGACATCGAGGTGCTCGGCTACGAGGCGGCCATCGCCCTGCTGGACTGCGGGCTGGTGGCCGACGAGGGCGACGTGTTCGCGCTGACCGCCGAGAAGCTGGCCACCAGCCCGTTCTTCGTCACGATCGGCGGCGAGCTGACCGCCAACGCCGCCAGCCTGCTACGCAACCTGGACGAGGCACGGCGGCGGCCGCTGTGGCGGGTGCTTGTCGCGCTGTCGATCAGGCACGTCGGCCCGACGGCGGCCAGGGCGCTCGCCGCCGCGTTCGGCTCGCTCGAGGCGATCGCGCAGGCGTCGGCGGCAACCCTGATGCTGGTCGACGAGGTCGGCCCGACGATCGCCGGGTCCATCGTCGACTGGTTCGCTGTCGACTGGCACCAGGCGATCGTGGCCAAGTGGCGCGAGGCCGGCGTGCGGATGGCCGATCCCGACTTCGCGGGCTTCACGCTGGGGGACACCGCGGCGGCGGCCGGGCCGCTGGCCGGGGTCACCGTGGTGCTCACCGGCACGCTGGCAGAGATGACCAGGGACGAGGCGGCCGAGGCGGTCACCTGCGCCAGGGCGGGAAGGTCACCGGCTCGGTGTCGAAGAAGACCAGCTTCGTGGTGGCGGGCGCCGCTCCGGGCGCCAAGTACGAAAGGGCGCTGGCCCTGGGCATCCCGGTGCTGGACGAGTCCGGTCTTGCCGTGCTGCT
>CAWIDQ010000093.1:0-115474 GCA_963834695.1 uncultured Actinomycetota bacterium | reverse complement strand
CGCTTGCCCGCAGGGCCGTCTCCCCGCCGGGGGCGACCACGACCGCGTGCAGCCGCAGTCCGTCCGCCACAGCGGCATACCCGCCGACCGGGGCGCTGCAACCCGCCTCGAGCGCGGCCAGCAGGCTGCGCTCGGCCGTGACGGCCGCGCGGGTGGCCGCGTCCTCCGCGGACGCGAGCAGCGCGGTCAGCTCCGGCTGGCCGGAGCGGCATTCCACCGCGAGGGCCCCCTGGCCCGGCGCGGGCAGCATCTCGTCCGGCTCGAAGACCTGGGTCACCACGTCGAGCCGGCCGATCCTGGCCAGGCCCGCGTACGCCAGCAGCACCGCGTCGACCTCGCCGGACGCGACCCGGGCCAGCCGGGTGCCCGCGTTGCCGCGAACCGGGACGGGACGCACGTCGGGCCGCATCAGCAGCAGCTGAGCCGCCCGGCGCGGCGACCCGGTGCCGATCCTCGCGCCCGGCGGCAGGTCGGCGAGCTTGGCGCCGTCCCGGGCGGCGAGGGCATCCCTCGGGTCGTCCCGGCTGGGCACCGCGGCCAGCTCGATGCCGTCCGGCTGTGCGACCGGCAGGTCCTTGAGCGAGTGCACCGCGACGTCGATGTCGCCGGCCAGCAGGCTCGCCCGCAGGGCGCTGACGAACACGCCGGTCCCGCCGATCTGGGCCAGCTGGGCGCGGCTCACGTCCCCGAACGTGGTGATCCCGGCCAGCTCCACCTCGCACCCGGTCCGCTCCGTGATCAGGCGCGCGACCTGCTGGGTCTGGGCGATGGCCATCGGGCTCTTGCGGGTGCCGAGCCGCAGCCGCGGCGCGCCCCGCGCCCCGGCGGTCACGTGGGCACCTCCTGCCCCGGCCAGCCCGGCGCGACGGCGTCCGCGCGGGTCACCGCCTGTACCGCGTCGGGATCGAGGTCGAAGAGCACTCGCAGCACCGCCTCGTAGGAGTCGCCGCCCGGGGAGCCCGCCAGCTCCTTGACCCGGACCGTGGGCGCGTGCAGCAGCTTATCGGCGATCCGCCGCATGGACTGGGCGATCTCGCGGCGGGCCCGGGCGTCCAGGCCCGGCACGCGGCCGGTCAGCCGGGCCAGCTCCGCGTCCACCACCCCGGCGGCCTTGGCCCGCAGCGCGACCACGGTGGGAGCGACCCGGGCCGCGCGGTCCGCCGACACCTGCGCCGCGAGCTCCTCGGCCACGATCCGCCGGACCGCGGCCACGTCTTCCTCGTGCGCTCCTCGGTGCGGGTCCTGGCGGACCTCATCCAGGCCGATAACGCTCACGCCGGGCAGCGCCGCCGCGGCCGGATCAACGTCCCGCGGCAGCGCGAGGTCCAGCAGGACCAGCGGCCCGCGCCGCGACGCCAGCGCGGCCGCCACCGTGCCCGCGGTGATCACGTGACCGGGCGCTCCGGTGCAGGAGACGACCAGGTCGGCGGCGGCGACCTCGGCCGGCAGCCGGGAAAGCTCGGCCGCCGCGGACGGCACCGTGGCCGGCACGGAGGCCGCCAGCTCCTCCGCGCGGCCGGCCGACCGGTTGGCCACCACGAGGCGGGCCGCCCCCATCCGGGCCGCGGTGGCCACCGCGAGCGAGCTCATCGAGCCCGCGCCGACCACCAGCACCGACAGGCCGGCCAGGGCCGCGGTTCCGGCGCCCGGACCGCTCGCAGCGCCCGGAGCCGCCGGAGTGTCCGGGGCCGGCCGGGCCTCGCGCAGGCACCGCGCCGCGTCCTCGAGCCCGACGCTTACCAGACTCGCGCCGGCCCGGTCGATCCCGGTCTCGGCGTGCGCCCGCTTGCCCGCGCGCAGCGCGAGCGAGCCCAGGTCGGACAGGGCCCGGCCGAGCGTGCCCTGCTCCCCGGCGATGCGGAGCGCCTGGCGGACCTGGCCGAGGATCTGGCTCTCCCCGACCACCATGGAGTCCAGCCCGCAGGCCACCGAGAGCAGGTGCTGGACGGCGCGGTCCTCGTAATGCACGTACAGGTGCGGGGTGAGCTCGGCCAGCGGAATCCCGGCGTGCCGCGCCAGCAGCTCGCAGATCGCGGACACGCCGCCGTGAAACTTTTCCACCTCGGCGTAGACCTCGACGCGGTTACAGGTGCTCACCACGAAGGATCCCGCCACGCCGTCGGCATGGAACACGTCGCGCAGCAGCTTGCCCAGCGTGTCGCCGATCACCACCGCCCGCTCGAGGGTCGGCACGGGCGCGCTCTTGTGGCTGAGGCCCACCGCGAGCACGCTCACGTCGCTACCGCCTGTGTAGGCATCCCGGTCTCACTCTCCATGGGAATGTCCCCTACGTGGGCGGGCTCCCCTCCGCCATGGCGCTTCGCCCGCAGCTCCCGGCTGCTGTCACCCCAGTCGCGCTCTCCGTTACGCGCGACGCGAACCACGGCGCGCCGCTGGGCGTGGAAGGCGAGAATCTGCAATTCGATTGATAGGTCGACTTTACGCACATCTACGCCCGGCGGCACGTTAAGTACCGCAGGGGCAAAGTTAAGGATGCTGGTGATCCCGGCGGCGACGAGGCGCTCGCAGACTCCCTGGGCGGCGGCGGCCGGGGTGGCGATCACGCCGATCGACACCCCGTGCCTGGCGATCACGGCCTCGATCTCGTCGGCGTGCAGGACCACCTGGGACGCGATCTCGGTGCCGACGGTGAGCGGGTCGGTATCGAAGATCGCCGCGACCCGGAACCCGCGCGAGGCGAAGCCGCCATAATTGGCGAGCGCGTGACCGAGATTGCCCGCGCCGACGATGATCACGGGCCAGTCCTGAGTGAGCCCGAGCTCCCGGGAGACCTGGTACACGAGGTACTCGACGTCGTAGCCGACGCCGCGGGTTCCGTACGAGCCCAGGTGCGAGAGGTCCTTGCGCAGCTTCGCGGAGTTGACCCCGGCCGCCGTGGCCAGCTCCTCGCTGGACACGGTGGCGATGCCGCGGTCGGCCAGGGCGTACAGGGCCCGCAGGTACACCGGGAGCCGGTTGACCGTGGCCTCCGGGATGCCGTGGTGGCCGTTTTCGGTCGTGGAACTGCGGGACATGCGCCGGCACTCCTGAGGGATCGACGCCGGACGCGCGGGCCGCCGCCCGCGCGCTGGCCTAGCCGTCACGCTACGCCCTTGTGAACGGATGCACAAAGTCGGCGAGTTCCCCGCCACGGTGCCCTGACCGGCGTTTTGCCCGCGCTTTACCGGGACCGGCCGGCCAGCGCCGCGCGCAGCCGCTGCTCGCTGACCCGCCAGAAATCGTGCTGGACGCCGTCGATCAGCGTGACCGGGATCATGTCCCCGTAGGCCCGCAGATCGCTCTCTGACTCGGTGATGTCCCGCTCGTGCCAGGAGACCCCCAGCTCGGCGGCCACGCTCGCGATCACCGCCCGCGCGTCGTCGCACAGGTGACAGCCCGGCCGGGTGAGCAGGGTGATCTCGTGAGCCGGGCTAGCCACGAGCCCCGCCGCCGGGCATCCGCGGGCCGAAGCCGGGCTGGCCGAACCCGGTGTCGCTGAGCAGGTCGAACCCGGTGTCGCTCAGTAGGTCCGCGACCGAGGGCAGCGGCGAGACCTTGGCCTGCTGCAGGCCGAGCTCGATGATGTTCGTCGCTAGCACGTAAGGACGCCGGTCAGCCTCGAAGGCGAGGACGTAGGGCTGCCGCTTGTGCGCCTCGTACGCCGCGCGGTCGCTGTAGACCTCGTACAGGATCCGCTGCATGGGCGCCGAGGGCACGGCGTGCACGATGTAGACGAGCGTGTCCGGCTCGTGCTCCCGGACCTGGCGGACCACCTTCCGGATCAGCCGGTCGAAGTCCTCCACCCGGTCCTCGAGCAGCGTGTAGATCGCGATCTGGCCGAAGAGCTCCTCCTTGAGCCCTCGGCCAGCCGTGGCCGCGGCCGCGCCGGCCGTCTCCGGGTGCCCGACCTCGTCCCGGTACAGCGGAAACGGGACCTGCCCGGGCTCGGCCGGCCCGGGCTCGGCCGGCCCGGGCTCCGCCTTCTCCCGGTATCCCGCATCGTCCGGGTATCCCGCCGTCTCGCCCGGGTACCGCGCCGCCCCGTCCGGGTACCCGGCGTCCTGGGCGTGCTCGGCGCCGTAGCCGGCGTCGTCGTGCTTCCGGCCGGAGCCGTTGCGGTAGATCCCGAACTCGTCGTCGGCCGCCACCGGATCGAAGTCCCCGGTCGCGTCGGCCCAGGAGCGCGGCCGTTCCCACTCATCGGCGCCGCTCGCGCCGGCGCGGGCGGCGGGGGCCTCGGCGCGCAGGACGTCGAGCCGCACGCGGCCGAGCCGGGCGCCCGCCACCCAGGTCGCCACGGCGGCCAGCACGCACAGCGGCGTGAACAGCGAGGCGAGCGGCACCGACAGCCTCGCGACCGCGACGATGCCGGGTATCGAGAGCAGGAGCGCCGCCGCGGCCGCCGCCACCACGGGCGGGACGGCGTCCCGCCACGCCGGGTCGCGGGAGGGCCGCACGGCGGTGGCCGCGACCGCGATCAGCGCGACGATCGCGACGGCCGGGGCCAGCACGTACTCGAGCAGCTTGTTGGGGACGATCTGGTAGTAGACCGTGGCGGCGGGCCAGGCCTTGCTGAAGGCCGCCGGGCTGAGCGGGTCGGTGGCGAAGACGACCAGGGCCACGATCCCCAGCGCGGTCAGCAGCAGCCGGGCGGCGAACCTGGTGATGATGCTCTTGCCGGCCACCTCGGCCAGCCCGAGTGCGAGCGCCAGCGGCGCGAGCACCTGGGCGCCGATGTCCATGACCCGGAAGGCGACCGGCCCGAAGCCGATGCGATAGCCGAGAGCCTGCGCGACCAGCGACACGGTGAGCCCCAGCAGCGCGACCGTCCAGGCGGCCAGGGCGACGCTCAGGGCCCGCAGGCACCTGTTGGCCAGCAGGCCCGTGCCCACGCCGGCGATGAGCACGCCGACGGCCGCGGCCAGGAAATGAACAGACATTGCTGACTATGGTGCCCGACGCGCGTGAATGTTGCGACCGCAGTGCTCACCGAGCGCCCGCGGCGTTGGTCCGCCGCCCGCCGGCACGACGCCGCGCGGCCCCCCGCACCAGCCCCTGACCCGTCATGCGCCGGCCCCCTGACCGGTCACGCAACGGCCCGCACGCCGTCACGCGGCCGCCGCGGACGTGCCCCGGTAGGCTCACACCCATGTGGCGGCTGTCGAGACGGCTTCCGTGGAACGAGGCAGCCCTGGCCGGGCAGGCGTCGGCTGCGGCCGCCGAGGTAGAGCAGCGGCCCCCGGTGCCCGACCCGCAGGCGGGGGCGTTCTTCGACGTCGACAACACGCTCATGCGGGGCGCCTCGATCTACTACTTCGCCCGCGGCCTCGCCGCCCGCAAGATGTTCGGCGCGCGCGACCTGGCCCGGATGACCTGGGGGCAGCTGAGCTTCCGGCTGCGCGGCGCGGAGAACTCCGACCACATCGACGCCGCCCGGGAGGCCGCGCTGGCCTTCGTGGCCGGGCACAGCGTGGCGGACATCGTCCGGCTCGGCGAGGAGATCTACGACGAGACCATGGCCGACCGGATCTGGGCGGGTACCAGGGAGCTGACCCAGCGCCATCTGCGCGCCGGGCAGCGGGTGTGGCTGGTCACGGCCACGCCGGTGGAGCTGGCCAGCATCCTGTCCCGCAGGCTCGGCCTGACCGGGGCGCTGGGCACCGTGGCCGAGACCCGGGACGGCGTGTACACCGGACGCCTGGTCGGAGGGCTGCTGCACGGCGAGGCCAAGGCGGCCGCGATCCAGGCCCTGGCCGTCCGCGAGGGCCTGGACCTGGCCCGCTGCTCCGCGTACAGCGATTCGCTGAATGACATGCCCATGCTGACGCTCGTCGGCCACCCCAACGCGGTCAACCCCGACCTCGGCCTGCGCGCGGAGGCGCGCAAGCGCGGCTGGCCGGTATACGACTTCCGCTCCGGACGCCGGGCCACGCTGATCGCCCTGCCCATCGCCGCGGCCGCGGGAGCCGTGGCCGGTGGGGTGGCCGCCAGCGTCGCCGTGCAGCGGCGGCGCGCGGCTCGCTAGCTCTCGCCTTACACTAGGTAAACGCCGGACCGCGCTCGACCAGGAGCTCATCGATCTTGCCCTGGATAATGTCCCGCACGTGGTCCGCGAGCGACGACACCGCCTGCCCCGCGCCGGACCCGTTGGGATTATCGGTCGGCACCGGCGGGCAGAACTCGATGATCCAGTTGGACGGAAGCGGGACCGCTCCCACCGGGCCGAGCCACGGGAACAGCGGCGTGACCGGGAAGTACGGCAGCCCGAGCAGCCGGGCGACCGACCGGGCGTTCCGGATCATGGGGTAGATCTCCTCGGCGCCCACGATCGCGCACGGGATGATCGGCACGCCCGCCCGCCGGGCGGTCACGGCGAACCCGCCCCGGCCGAAGCGCTGCAGCCGGTACCGCTGGCTGAACGGCTTGCCGATGCCCTTGAAGCCCTCCGGGAACACGCCGACGAGATGGCCCGCCGCCAGCACCTGGTCGGCCTGTTCCGGGTCCGCCGGGATGTGCCCGCTGCGGCGGGCGAGGCTGGACAGGACCGGCACCTCGTAGACGAGGTCCGCGCTGAGCACCCGCAGGACCCGGTGCTGGGGATGCTCGTCGAACACGCCGGCCTGCAGCATCAGCGCGTCGAACGGGAGCACGCCGGAGTGGTTGGCTACCACCAGGGCGGCGCCCGAGCCGGGCACGTACTCGAGGCCGCGCATCTGGACCCGGAACCACGAGTGGTACAGCGGCCGGAACAGCGGCATGAACACGTCGGTGTTGAACTCGGGGTCGAAGCCGGACTCGTCGACCGGGGCGTCGCCGGTCATCCGGTGCCAGACGTAATCCGCGACGCCGGCGATCGGCCCGGACTGGCTCACTGTGTTTCCCCTCGCCTCCGGGCGCTCGTCAGTCCAGGCGGCGCCGCGCCCCTTCGGCTCGCGTGGCTACTTCTTGTTCCTGCGCTGAACGCGCGTCTTCCGCAGCAGCTTGCGGTGCTTCTTCTTGGCCATGCGCTTGCGGCGCTTCTTGATCACTGAGCCCACGTATCGACCCTCGCTCTGCGTCCTGGCTTACGGGCATGCACCTGCGCACGCCCGCCGCGCAGCGGCCGGGCACACGCCGACGCCACAGGTTACCTCGGCACCGGCCGGCCCCATCATCCGGCCGCCATTCCGGGCGTTAGATGGCCCCCTGAAACGCCGGTCAGCTTGCCGCGACGAAGGCGTCCCGCAGATACTGGTTGACCGCTTGCTCCGGCACCCGGAACGAACGGCCTACCCGGATCGCCTCCAGCTCACCAGAGTGAACGAGGCGGTAGACGGTCATCTTGGACACGCGCATGATCGTCGCCACTTCGGCGACGGTCAGGAACCTGACTTCGCTCAGCGAGGTTGCGTCTGCTGCCATGAATAGCCCTCTTCCGGCTTGCTGTGTGCGCCTAGCGAGATTCAGCGCACCAGTCACGCCCGTCTCCAGCGTAAGTCCTGTACGGAAAAGGGCAACCCCGGCGCGGGGCATCAATTCAGCGACGGGGGCGGAGCAAATTCCCCGGCGGGACCTCAGCCGCCGCCGAGTTCGCGGCCCCGGTCCCTGGCCGCCTCGATCGCGGCCAGGAACGCCGCCCGCACCCCGTGCTTCTCCAGTTCGCGGATCGCGTTGATCGTCGTGCCCCCGGGCGAGGTCACCGCCTCTCGCAAGATCACCGGATGCTCGCCCGAGTCGCGGAGCATGGTCGCCGCGCCGTACACGGCCTGCCGGACCATTTCCAGCGCGGTGCTCCGGGGCATGCCGAGCAGGATCCCCGCGTCCACCATCGCCTCGACGAGGAAGTAGACGTACGCGGGCCCGCTGCCGGACAGCGCGGTCGCCGCGTCCTGCTGAGACTCCGGAATCCGCAGCACCCGCCCCACCGGGCGCAGCAGTTCCTCGGCGCGCCTCAGGTGCGGCTCCCCCGCATGCGAGCCCGGCGAGATGACGCTCATCGCCTCGTCCACCAGCACCGGCGTGTTCGACATCACCCGGACCACGGGAACGTCCGCGGCGAGCCAGTCCTGAATGAACGACGTGGTGATGCCCGCGGCGACCGAGATCACCAGCTTGTCGGCGGTCACGCACGCCGCGATCTCGCTCAGCAGCGCGGCCATGTCCTGCGGCTTGACGGTGATCAGAAGGGTCTGCGCGCGGCTGGCCGCCTCCGCAGCGCCGAAGACCTCGACCCCGTAGGCTTCGCGCAGCTCCTTGGCCCGGTCGTCGCGGCGCACCGCGGCCACGACCCCGGACGGCGCCACCACCCCGGCGCGCAGCAGCCCGGACATGAGGGCCTCGCCCATCTTCCCGGTACCCAGGACAGCGATCATCCCGCGAGCCTACCGGGGATGGCGGGCCCGTCAGCCGCGCGAGGCCAGCGAGCGGAGGAAGAAGGCCAGGTTGGCCGGACGTTCCGCCAGCCGCCGGACGAGGTAGCCGTACCAGTCGCTGCCGTAGGGGACGTAGACGCGCATCCGGGCCCCGGCGCCGGCCAGGCGCCGCTGCTCGGCGGGCCGGATGCCGTACAGCATCTGGTACTCGAAGCCGGCCGGGGGGCGGTCCGCCAGCGTGGCCAGCGCGCCGGCGATGGTGATCAGCCGCGGGTCGTGAGTGGCGATCATCGGGTAACCCGGCCCGTCCAGCAGCACCCGCAAGCAGCGCGCGTAGCACCGGTCCACCTCCGCCCGGGACGTGAACGCGACGTCCGCCGCGGCGTTGTAGGCGCCCTTGCACAGCCGGACCCGCGATCCCTCGGCCGCCAGCGCCCGGCAGTCGTCCGGGCTGCGGCGCAGGTAGGACTGGATCACGCAGCCGAGGTCGGGGAACTCCGGCCGGAGCTGAGCCACGATCCGCAGCGTGGACTCGACCCTGGTGTGCTCCTCGGCGTCCAGCGTGACCGTGGTGCCGGCGTGGCGGGCGGCCGCGCAGATCCGGGCGATGTTCTCGCGGGCCGTCTTCTCGCCGTGCTCGGCCAGGTCGAGGCCGACCGCGGTCAGCTTGACCGAGACCTCCGCCCGGCCGCCGGCGGACATCCCGGCCGCGCCCAGCCGCCCGAGCAGCCGCATGTACTCAGCGGTGACCGCCGCGGCCTGCTGCGGGTCGACGGTGTCCTCGCCGAGGTAGTCCAGGGTGACCAGCAAGCCGTCGTCCAGCAGGCGGCGCGTCACGGCCAGCGCGTCATCGGCGGTATCGCCGGCCACGAACCTGGCGACGACGCCCCGCGTCAGCGGGGCGGTGGTGACCACGTGACGGAGCCGTTCGCTGGCCGACGCGGCCAGCAGCGCGCGGCGCAGCATGTCGGATGACCTCCCGGGCACGGCGGGACGGCGTTGTTCCTGCCGGCCAAGGTTACTCGGGCGGCCGGGCCAGATCCGCCTGGGTCCGCCACTGTGTCGGCCCCGGGGGGACGACCCCGGACCCCCGCAGGGTCAGCCCGGGCGACTCCCCGGACCCCCCGCAGTGCTACCCGGGGGACGACCCCCGGCCTCCCGGCACGCTACCCCGGGGGGGCGACCCCCCGGGCCCCCCGGAGGGCGACGGTGACGTTCGCTCCGGCGTCCGGCGGCACGATGACCTCCTGCGTGGCGGGCAGGCCCGCGGCCAGCAGCGTGGCGTCGACCGGGACCGTCCGCTTGACCAGGGCCAGCGCGATCGGCCCGAGCTCGTAGTGCCGCGCGGCGGACCCGACGAACCCGATGTACCCGCCGCCTTCCGCGAGCGTGACCGGGTCGCCGTGCGCGGGCAGCCGGTCTTCGCTCCCGTCCAGGTGCAGGAAGACGAGGCGGCGCGGCGGGTGGCCGAGGTTGTGCACCCGGGCCACGGTCTCCTGGCCGCGGTAGCAGCCTTTGGACAGGTGCACGGCGGTCTCGATCCAGCCCACCTCGTGCGGGATCGTCCGGTGATCGGTATCCAGTCCGAACCGGGGCCGGTGGCCGGCGATCCGCAGCGCCTCGTACGCCCACGTGCCCGCGAGCACTGCCCCGCGGTTCTGCAGCCCCGCGGCCGCGGCGAGGATCTGCTCCCGGCGGACGATCAGGTCCATCCCGAATGCGTCCGTGGCCGCGACGGCGTCGGCCGCGTCAGCCGCCCCGGCCGCCTGCGGGCCCATCAGCGTCAGCACGGCGAACTCGTCGCTGACGTCGGCTGGCCCGACGCGCAGCATGAACCGCATCGATTCCAGGAATTCAACCAGCGCGCCGGCTGTGCCGGGCTCTACGTGCGCCCACAGGTCGGTCCCGTCGTCGGTCAGGATGAGATGGTGCTCGATGTGCCCGTTCGGGCTGAGGATCAGCGCCTCGGCGGTGGCGCCGGCCGCGAGGTGCTCCAGGTGCTGGGTCGTGAGGCTGTGCAGCCACGACAGCCGGTCCGGGCCGGTGATCCGGATCACCCCGCGGTGGGACCGGTCGACCAGGCCCAGGCCGCGGTCCAGCGCGCGCTGCTCCGCGAACGGGTTTCCGTAGTGAGCGGCCACCCCGGCGTCGGGCCCCGCAGGGTCGGCGGGGACCGCCCCGGGAGCGGCCAGTAGCGGGCTTGGCATACGAACCCTTTTCGTCCGTCGATGTCAGACCCAGAGTACGGGGCAGTCGTGGGAGGACGAAAAGGGTGCGCCGGTCAGGTCAGGCGCTCGCGCGGCAGTCCCGGCAGGTGCCGAACACGGTGAGGTGCCCCACGTCGGTCTCGAAGCCCTGCTCCTCGTCCAGCGCGGTGACCAGAGGGCGCGCGGCCTCAGGCGCCACCTCCGTCACCCGGCCGCAGTCGCGGCAGACCAGATGGACGTGCTGGGCCTCGGCCGCAAGATGGTACCGGGGCGCGCCGTGCCCCAGGTGGGTGTGGGTCACCAGGCCGAGCTGCTCGAGCAGCTCCAGGGTGCGGTAGATCGTCGAGACGTTCACGCCCCGCGCCTTCTGGTGCACTTCGGCGAAGATCTCCTCGGGCGACGCGTGGTTCAGCTTGGTGACGGCCTCCAGGACGAGCTGGCGCTGGGGCGTAACGCGATAGCCGCTGGCGCGCAGCGTGGCGTCCCACGTCTGCGACATGACCCGAGTCTATGAGCCCACGGTGAAACGCGCTTGCCCGCTCGGCGCACGTGACATAGCCTCCTGCCTAACGCGGGAAAGGAGGTGGTCCAACAGAATGCATAGATGTCGGACTCGCGAGGTGGCTGTCAGCTAGCCGCCGTCCCGTGTAAGCAGAACTGGTTGCCGCGTGCGGCGGCCGGCTAATACACGGCAGACACCGGACCCCCGGGCTGACCGGCCTTGTCCAGCCGGTCCCCTATTTTTGGGAGACGCCCGGGGGCTCTTTTGTGCCTGCGGGCGCCCGGCTCAGCCGACCCGCTTGAGCCGGGCCGAGGCGTGGGCCTGCAGCGGCTGGCCCATCGCGGCCATGTCGTAGGCGTAGGCCAGGTCGGCCCCGATCAGCCCGTACAGCCTGCGGCCCGCGGTGACCTCCTTGGCCGTCGACGTGCGCAAGACGGCGTCCGTCGCCATCTCGACCTTGGTGCCGGTCACCTCGCCCAGGTAGATCTCGCTGACGCCGCTCGGATGTACCAGCAGCACCTCCAGCTGCCCGTCCGGCTGCGGTCTCCAGAACCCGGTCTCCATGGCGAGCGGCCGCCCCACCCTCCCTTCCTCGTCCAGCAGCCACGTGCGGCTGGAGTAGATCAGGTAGGGCTTGCCGTTCTCGGTGAACGTGATCTCCTGGCCGAAATTGGCGCTCTCCATCGTCGGGTAGCCGACCACCCCGGCGCCTTCCCAGCGGCCAAGCAGGAAGCGGACCGGGGCCAGAGCCTCGTGCACTGTCCCCTCGCTCGGCGCGGCGGGCGGCGGGACGTCCTCAGTCACGCCGGCCACCGATCGTCGGCTCGGCCGCCTGTGCGCCGCCGCGGGGCGCCTGGCCCGGCGAGTGAGCCGATGCGCCACAGGCGGAACATCAGGATCCCGCACAGCGCGGTTGGCGCCGCGAACACCGCCACCAGTACCAGCCAGCTGATTCCGCCTCCCATAGCCGGAGTGTAATTCCCCGGTCTGGCTCGCCCGGGCGTTCCGGCCCGACACGCCCGCGGGCCGGTGATCAGTGCCGTACATAACTAAGGCGGCGTGGATAGTTGCCAGCCGCCGCAGGTGCGCGCAGCGTCTCGATCAGGGGTGACTTGATGAGCGCGCTGTCAGCGGGCGAGGTCGTGCTTCTCTCGCTGTGGACGCTGTGGCTGCTGGCGGCGCTGGCCTTGCTCCCCTACCCGGTAGGCATCGCCCTGCCGACCGGGCTGGCGGCACTGGGCTTGGCGCTGATCCTGGCCGACGTCGTGAGCTGGCGTGCCTACCTCATCGCCGGGCTGGCCGCGCACGTGGTGGCGGCCGTGGTCACGATCGTCAGCCAGGGCCGGGGCCCTGGCCCCGGCCCTCGCCCGGGCCAGCTGCGGCAGGCGCTCCTGGCCTCGGTGTCACTCAGCGGGCTGATCTGGCTGCTGATCTTGCGGCCGGCGGTCCCCTGGCTGTACCCCGCGGACATCCCGATCATGATTGTCACGGTCGCGGCGCTGGTCGCGGCGGAATATGGCGGCTGGACCCTCTTCGATCGCACGCTGCAGCAGCGGGTCTCCAGCGCGGTTGCCGCCGAGCGGCAGGACGCGGCTCGTCGCGCCGCGGAAGTGGCATCTGACCTGGAGGCGGAACAACGGCGGCGTTCGGCGGCGGACGAGCAGAACGCTGCGCTGCAGCGAACTGTGCGGGAGCTCGAGGACACGCAGTCCCAGCAGCAGGCCGAGTTGCGCCGGCGCGAGGCCAGGCTGTCGGAGCAGGACGCCGAGCTCGGCCGGCGCGAGGTGAGGCTGTCGGAGCAGGACGCCGAGCTCGGCCGGCGCGAGGTGAGGCTGTCGGATCGGGAGGCCGAGCTCCGGCGGGTGCGCGCCGACCTCGACCAGGCCCGCGCCGAGCGGGACGACGCCCTCGCGGCGCTCGCCACGCATCCCCCGGCGTGGTACCGCCTCCCGGACGGGACACCGGCCGGTGGCTCGTCGGATGTCCCGGGCGGTGCACCGGCGGGTCCCGGGCTGAGCCAGGCGGGCGAGGCGGTCGACGTAGTCCTGCTGCGGCTGACCGTCGATCCGCCCGCGGTCAGCCAGCCAGCTGCGGGCAGCCAGCCCGGTCAGCTGGTACAGGTCACCGTGGAACGCACGACGTCCACGATGGGGCCCCGGCTGGGCGAGACACCCGGCGAGCTGCAGGCGAGGGCCGAGGACCGCCTGCGCGCGGAGATCGACGGGGGCGTCGCCCAGTATTCGGCCCAGGCGATCGTCCAGCCTGCCTGGAACGTCGTCAGCCAGCGCTGGGTGGCCACGAGCTGGGCCGACATCAATGCCGCCGGCGGGGCGGTGATCGACTTCCAGACCGACCTGCACCATCTCGTGCTCGGCCAGCCGGTACAGGAGCTAGGCACCTGGATCGGATTGCCCGCTCCGGTGACCGGCGCGCTGGCCGGCATCGCCGAAGCGGCTGCGACCCCCGGCGACCGCGAGCTGAACGCGGTGGTGCGGATCATTCAGATCGGAGGCATCGTCCTCGGCGCGATGTCGGGTCATCCCCTCCTGGCCAGCGCGTGCTTCAAGTCACTGGCCCACGATGAATCCGTACGCGCGGTGGAGACGTTCATCTCGCGGGAACTCGGCCGTCTCGGGCTGGTCAGGGCGGAGCCGCCCGCCGCGCCCGACCCGATCGAGAGACCTGGCCCGGCCGGGAGGCCCAGCGTCGTCGAGCCGCCCGGGCCGGTCGAAAGACCCGGCCCCGCCGACGGACCCGGTGCTGCGAACGGGCCCGGGCCCGCAGGGCCCGGCCTGGCGAAAGGACCTGATCGCATCCAGACACCGCCGGCGCCCGGGCCCTCGATACCGCCGCCCTGGACTCCGATAACGCGGCCCGGCCGCGATGATCCCGGACCCGCCAGGCCCGGGATCTCGCCGTTCTGACCCGCCCCTCAGTGCTCCGCGCCGGGGTCTGTCGCCTTCCGCTCCCACGCGGAGATGGGCTCCGCCTGCTTGGCCACGGGCACGGGGACCGGCAGCGGCAGGCCGCGGTCGCGTCCCCGGTGCGCCACCATCACCTGCCGGTGGTAGGACTCCAGCGTGGCGGCGAACTCCGCCGTCTGGTACGGCCGGCCGTCGACGACGGGGCCTTCCGTACCGTCGATGATCGCGCTGACGTCCTCGCCGGTGATGGTCTTGTGCACCTCCAGCGCGTGCGCGACCGCCAGGACGTTGCCGCGGTCCTCCTGCAGCAGCACGCCGGTCCGCTCGGCCAGTCCCGCGAGGTGCGCCTCGGCCCGCTTGCCCATCGAGGTCTCCAGCACGGTACGGTCCTGGCCGTCGGCGACCGGGTGCGCGTCGGGCGGGGCCGGGGTGACCGCGTACGAGCCGTACTGGCCGCCCATGCCCCACAGGCCCTCCATCGCCAGCGCGATCCGGGTCGCGTTCTGCAGGTCGCCGGAGACGCCGGATGAGGAGTCCCCGTCGAAGAACATCCGCTCGCCCACGAGCGAGGCCAGGCTGACCATGACGTCGGCCTCGTACTCGTTGCGCCAGGAGGTGAACTGCTCCTCGATCGGGATCGGCTTGACGAACCCGAGGTAGTCCGCGCCCTTCTGGATCGTGGCCGTGTCGATGACGTTGCGCGTCTGGACCCGGTAACTGACCACCGCGTGGCAGGCCTCGTGCAGCGCGACCGCGTGCCGCTCCCGCTCGATGTACTCCACGCCCTCGGACGGCCCGACGCTCTTCAGCAGCTTGGCCTGCAGCACGTCGGTCCAGGTGATGGTGTCCCGGCCGTCGCGCAGCGCGACGATCAGCGACTCGTTGACCAGGTCCTTGATCGTGGCGCCGGTGGCGTAGGGGGTGATCGTGGCCAGGTGGTCGATCTGGTGCGGCGTGACGTCGTTCTTGACCTTGCCGAAGTACCCCTCGTAGGTGCGGCGGCGGCCTTCCTTCGACGGGTAGCCCACCCGGTACACGCGGTCCAGGCGGCCGGGCCGCAGCAGCGCCTCGTCCAGCGCGCTGGGCATGTTGGTGGCCATCATCACCAGGATCCGGTACTTCGGCGGCGGCTTCGGCCGCAGGCCGAGCGTGCGCCGGACCACCCGGTTGAAGAACCCGCGGGGCTTCTTCAGCCCGGACATCTCGGTCAGCAGGGCCTGCAAGGTGCCCATGCCGCCCCCGCCCATGCCCATTCCGGGGATCATCTGCCGGAACCGGCCCGGCGGCCGGGGCGCGGGGGTGGCCTTGAGCGCCTCGGCGAACAGGGCCGCCTGCGTGTCGGGCGACAGGTAGCAGAAGCCGTGGCAGGCGTCGAACTGCGCGGCGGGACTGAAGTTGGCGCCCTGGCCGCCGACCGAGCCGCCGCGGTTACCGAGCGAGTCAGCCTCGTCGAAGAACACGATCACCCCGCCGTACCGCACGGCCAGCTTGCGCAGCCGGCGGAACAGCGACTTGACCTTGAGGATGCCGACCCCGAAGAACATGTTGATGAACGCGCCGGGGTCGACGAACACGTACGGCTTGCCGGTCTCGCCGGCCACCGCCTCGGCCATCAGCGTCTTGCCGGTACCCGGCGGCCCCCAGAGCAGGATCCCGCCCGGGACGTACCCGCCCTTGTCCTCGATCGACTCGGGATCCTCCAGGTAGAGCATGTTCTCCTTGACCCGCTCAAGCACGTGGTCCTGGCCCCAGACGTCGGAGAACCGGGTCGAGATGTCGTCGGGGAAGTACACGTCGACCCCGCCCCGGGACATGAACCAGAAGATCCCGACGAACTGGAGGATGCCCAGCGAGACGATGGCCATCACGTAGAGGATGATCGGCAGCGCGTGGATGATCGTGCCCGGCAGCAGGAACAGCCCGTGCACCGGCGAGGTGTGGTACGCCTTGCCCAGGATCAGGGCCAGCAGGGCGATCGCGAGCAGCCACTTCGCCGCCCGCGCGATCCGGAACCTGGTCCAGTCGCTCAGCCGGTGGCTGGCCCGGTCGATGCCGCCGAATATGCCCCGGCTCCACAGCCGGTAGTAGGCCGGCCAGTGCTCAGCCAGCAGGAAGTGCAGCTGGCGCAGGATTTCCAGGCCGATCAGGACCTCGACCCACAGCGCCTGGGTGAGCTGCTGGCGCGCCGCGTCGACGAAGCCGATCACCGGGTCGTTGGCCATGTCCGACCACACCAGGACCAGCCAGAGCAGCACCAGCAGTACCAGGAACTTCAGCCGGTCCCAGAGGGCCAGAGGCTTGCGGGTGGTCCGGTCCGAGTCCTTGGGGCGCTCGCCGTGAACGTGGCCGGGATGCCCGGGGCTCGGGCCCCCCTGGCCGGGCTTGCGTGACCGGGCAGGCATCAGGATCCTCCTCCGACCGTGAACGATCCGACGACCGCGGCGATCTGGTTGTAATTGTTGGCAAAGCACGTCGCGGTGCAGTGCACCAGCAGGAAGTAGATCTTGGTGGTGGCGCTGTTGGTCATCACCGTCAGGTCGAACGTTTCCAGGGTGGCGCCGAGGTCGTAGTCGAAGATCTCGCGGATGCCCCGGTCGTTATGGTTGTCGGTGATCACCTGGTCGGCGAGCGAGGCGAAGCCGGACAGTTCCTCGTGGGCCGCGGACGCGGCCTGGCGCGCCGACGCCGTCACCGGCAACAGCAGGTCCCGCATGCTGTTGAACGACACGTCGTCGCGCTGGGTCGCGGACAGCCCCAGCACCCCCGAGTAGGCGATCGGGTCCGCCGATGCCGAGAAGACGTTGCCGACGGATGGCTTGGCCACGTCATCATAGGCCCGGGACCACAGGTAGGTGCCGTTCTGGCTGGACGAGCCCTCGGTGGCCTGGAGGCTGGACTGGCTCACCTGATGCCAGCTCGGCGGCACCTTGAAGTACGCGCTATCCGCGGAGTCCGTAACGTACGTGTACTGGGGTGCCACGCACCCGGCGACCACCAGGCCCACGATGATCAGCGCCGCGACACTAAACAAATGTCGCAGACCCACAGGCGCCCTCCCCGGGTTTGGAGTGGCCCTAACAGCGGTCCATCAACCGTACCTCTCGAGTATGAAGGCGAGAGCCCCGGAAGCGCCAATGTGGGCGCTGCGCCAGGCCGCCTATCCGCACTATGCTGCGGGCATGGTTTCCCGGTCACTCGTCGTCAAGGTCACCGCGGGCAAGGACGACCAGGAGCGCTGCAACCAGGGCTTCACGATCGCGGCGACGGCGGTCGCGAGCGGGCTGCAGGTGTCTCTCTGGCTGACCGGCGAGGCGGCCTGGTTCGCCCTGCCGGACCGCGCGGACGACGTGGCGCTGCCGCATGCGGCACCGCTCGCGCAGTTGCTGGCGAAGGTCCTGGAGGAGGGGACCGTGACCGTCTGCAGCCAGTGCGCGTCCCGCCGGGACATCAGCGTCGCGGACACGCTGCCGGGAGTCCGCATCGCCGGGGCGTCGACCTTCCTGGCCGAGGTCATGACCGACGGCGCTCAGGCGCTCGTGTACTGACGGCCCGGCCCCCGGCTACCCGGCGGACACGGCCGCGAGGCGTTCCTCCCGCAACCGCCGGGCCCAGTCCTCGTCGGCCGCGTCCAGCGGCGCCAGCGGCCCGGCGGCCCAGGTGAGCAGCAAGTCGGCCAGGCCAGGATTGCGCACGAGCACCGGGCCGTGCAGGTAGGTGCCGACCACCTTGCCCGCGTACGCGCCCTCGGTGCCGTCGCCGTTGCCCACCCCGGTGGCGACCCGCGCCAGCGGGCGGGCCTGCGGCCCGAGCCGGGTCATCCCCTGGTGGTTCTCGAACCCGGTGAGCCGGGGCACGCCCAGCCCGGGATCGACGTCCGCGACGATCTCGCCGACGCCGCGGCGCGCGCCCCGCCCGCTCCAGACGTCCAGGATCCCCAGCCCCGGAACCGGCTCGCCCTCGGTGCCGCCGAACTCGGCGCCGATCACCTGGTAGCCGGCGCACACGGCCAGGAGCACCGCTCCGGCGCGGACCGCGGCGGCGAGACCGCCGTCGGCACGCAGCCGCCGCGCGGCCAGGATCTGCGGCAGGTCCTCGCCCCCGCCCATGAGGTAGATGTCGCCGCTGCGGGGCACGGGCTCGTCCGCGTTCACCATGACCGCCTCGGCGTCGATGCCGCGGAGCCTGGCCCGGCGCTGGAGCACGAGCAGGTTGCCGCGGTCCCCGTACGTGCTGAGCAGGTCCGGGTAGACCCAGACCAGCTGCAGGCTGCTCGCTGACGCGCGGTGCCGGGGGCCGGTCATTCGGCCCGGCCCAGAGCGGTCCGGATCTGCTGGAACGCCGTGTAGTTGGCGATCACGTCCAGGGCGCCGGGCGGCACCTTGGCCACGGCGTCGTCCACGTCGTCGGCGAGCCCGAATTCCACCTGATCCGCCTCCAGCCTCACCGCGAGGTCGAGCCTGCGCTCGCCGGCCACCAGCACCCGGCGGCTGCGGAGCAGCCGGTAGTCCACGTCCCATAGCCAGGAGGTGTCCTTGCCGTCGGGCCCCTGCGCGTTGACCGCCAGCAGCACCGGGACCGGCGCCGGGGCGAGCACGTCGAACGCCTCCAGCCAGCCGGCCGGGTTCTTGGCCAGCAGCAGCCGCAGCTGCCAGGCCGTCCCGTTCCAGCTGGGTATACCGGCCGGCCACCGAGGTCACCTCGCGGATCCGGGGCAGGGCCTGGTCCAGGTCGACGCCGAAGAAGTCGGCCACGGCCAGCGCGACCACCGCGTTGGCCCGGTTGGCCCGGCCGGGCAGGGCCAGGGACAGCTCGCGGACCCGGCCGGTCGCGTCGACCACCGAATCCCCGTCCAGCACCCACCGGGCCGCGGGCCGGGTGAAGCCGCACTCACCGCATCGCCAGCCGAGATCATCCCGGCGCAGGTGCGACCCGCACTCGGCGCAGCACCAGGAGTCCTCGTGCCAGCGCTGGCCCGCCGCGACCCACGTGACCCGCTTCGCCGTCCCGGCCGCCCAGGCGATGAGCGGGTCGTCGGCGTTGGCCACGACCTGGCAGTCGGGGGTGTCGGCCAGAGCTTGCCGCCAGCGCCGGGCCACCAGCCAGATCTCGGCCGCCCGGTCCATCTGGTCCCGGCTCAGGTTCAGCAGCGTGACCACCCGGGGGCTGGTCTCGCCGATCATGGCGGGCAGGTACCGCTCGTCGACCTCCAGGACGCCGAACGGCGCGCTGCGCGCCCGGCCCAGCGCGGACGCCAGCCCGGCCTCCATGTTCGCGCCGAACGCGTTGGATGCGACCGGGAGGCCAAGCGCGCTGAGCGCCGCCGTGATCAGCCTGGTCGTGGTGGTCTTGCCGTTCGTCCCGGTCACCAGCACGATCTGGCGGTCGGCCGCGAGCAGCCGGAGCAGGTCGGGCTCCATCCGCAGCCCCACGACGCCGCCGATCACCGACCCGTCGCCCCGGCCCGACAGCCGCGACACCCGTCCCGCGGCACCGCCGATGCTGGTGGCCAGGCGGGCCCGCAGCGGAAGCTTTCCCATCGCCGCCGATGCTATCCCGCGGCCGGGTTGCCCGCCGAGCCGGCCGAAGCCGGCGCCGCTGCCGCCACCTGGTCGTCGGTGCCGACGATGAACCGGCGCGGCCAGGAGAGCACCGCTTCCAGCCAGCCGACGATCCCCATCTCGCCGGCGGCCTGGCGCAACTGGCCGCGGTGGCTCACGCCGATCACCACCGCGGCCAGGTCATCGGCGAAGCCCCGCTGCTCGTCCTCGCCGAGCAGGACGGTCCAGGCCGGCTGCCGGTTGCGGTCCAGCTCCATCGAGAGCGGGTGCCGGCGCAGCCCGCTGACCCGCTGCCCGATGCGCAGGCCCGCCCGGTCGGCCAGGCCGTCCAGCGGGTAGTCGAGCGGAGGCGCCGGGGCAAACGGGTCGGGCTGGCCGTCGCCGAGCGGGCACACGCGCTCCACCTCGTGCAGCCACTGCAGCTGCGGGATCACCCAGTCCCCCCCGACCGGCGCCCCGGCTCCGGATCCTCCGTCGAGGAGCCTGAGCGCGGCAGCCGCGGCGGCCGCCGCCAGCCGCTGCGGGTCGTAAAAGGCCCTGACCGCCAGGGCCCGCCCGCGCAGCGACCGGTCGACCGCCGTGGCCAGCAGGCACTCACGCAGCCGCTGGTCCAGCTCGGCCCACCGGTTGCGCAGCGAGGCGGGCACCACGGGCAGCGGCCGGTTGGTGAGGAACGCGAGGATCAGCGCCTCGGTCCAGATCCGCAGCCAGGCGTCTTCCGGCTCGCTCGCGAGCAGGTCGGCCGCGCGCAGCTCGAGCAGGTTGCAGGCCCGGCCGGAGACGCAGGCCGGGCCGCAGGCCGCCGAGCGCCGGCCGCGGACCGGGACCAGCGGGCCGGCCGGTCCCCCGCCGTCCGGCGGCGGGCCGACGCGGGGCACCCCCACCGGGAACTGCGCCCGCTCCCGGGCGCCGCCGAACGGGACCCGGATCCGCAGCGGCCGGTCCATCCCGTCCGCGAACACGGCCGCCACCCCGGGCCGCAGCGAGACCACCTGCCGCGACTGGTCGGAGTCCAGGTTCATGGCCGCGCCCACGACCTCCCGGTCATCCTGCGCCGGCAGCCGGTGCAGCACCTTGAGCGCGGTGTTCTTCACCACGTCCGGGAGCAGCTTGGCCGGGATCTGCTCGACGACGATGATCCCCTCGCCGTAGGCGCGGATCTCGGCCAGCAGGCTGGCGAACAGCTCGACGGCGTGCGCGCTCGCGCCCTCCCGGCTGGCGCGCAGCAGCCGGTGCGCCTCCTCGATGACGATCACGTGGGCGAGGCCGTCGGCGGGCTCGGCGCGGGCGCGCAGCCGCAGGTGCTCCACGAGCCGGATGATCAGCGTCCCGATCAGGAACGCCTTGTCCTCGTCGTTGGCGACATCCTCGATCGCCAGCACCACGTGGCGGCGCAGCAGCTCGGCGATGTCGGCGGGGTGCCCGCCCTCGAAGAACCTGCCCGCCGAGCCGGTCCGCAGCGAGCGCAGCCGCACGTCCACGAACCCGCGCACGTCGGCCTGCAGCTCCCGCCCGTAGCCGACGTCCTCGATCACCTCCAGCGCCGCGCGCTGCAGCCGGGCCAGGGTAGGGACGGCCGGAGGGGCGGGCGCGCCCGGCCAGGCGCCGGTCACCGGATCCCAGCCGCAGTCCTCGTAGGCTCGCTGCAGCGCCTGCGAGATGATCTGCGGGAACGGCTCCCTGGCCTCGAACGCGGCCAGGAACAGCGCCCGGACCATGTCGATGTGGGCCTGCACCGGATAGCCGGGCTCAGGCTCGAGCGGGTTCACCGACAGCGGCACCGCCGCCGGGTCGGATGGGTTGATCACCGTCACCTGGCCGGCGCCCGCGATGCGCCCGGCCATGGCCGCGTACTCGGACTTGACGGGCTCGATCGCCAGCCACGGTATCCCGGCTCCGGTCAGCTGCTCCAGCAGGTGCCGGACCGTCTGCGACTTGCCCGCGCCGGTGGCCCCGGTGACGAACGCGTGCCGGTTCAAGGTGGCGAGCGGGACCCGGAACGTGCCCACCTTGCGGTCCTGGCCGTCCAGGATCGCGCCCAGCTCCACCGCCTGGTCGGCCCGGGCCCGGGCGCCGTCGCCGTTCGCGGTCTCGGTGCTGAGCTCGGTGCCGATCCTGGTCCTGGCCTCGCCGGTGAACTCGCTGGTGGTCTCGCTGGTCACGTCGAAGCAGCCGGGTTCGAGCACCCGCACCCCGGGCACCTCGCCGCGTGGCAGGCCGGTCAGGGCGGCCAGGGCCCCCGCGGTGGCCGCGAACGGCACCTGCGCGCCGTCGACGGGGTCCGCGAGCTTGGCCGCGAGCGCGTCGGCCAGGTCACGGGGTTCCTCGGCGCTGCGCAGCCGGTACGGGTGCGCGGACAGGTCGACGGAGCCGACGAGCATCGGGGCGATCAGCCCCAGTTCGGCCTCGCTCGCCGCCCCGGCGAGCACCCGGACGTGCCACAGCCCGGCCTCCCGGAACGCGTCGAGCTCGGCCAGGCGGCGCTCGGCGCCGGCCGGCGTCGAACCGGGCGTGCTCCTCGTCGTAGCGCCGGAGCACGTTCAGCTGCGTGCGCAGCTCGGCGATCTCGGTGTCGATGAGGTCGGAGGGCTCGGCCACCACCAGCCAGCCGAACGGCCGGGACATGAGCGTCACCAGCGCCGACTCAAACAACGTCGGGTGCCGGTCTGCCCCCTCGTCGCCGTTGCGGCGGCCCGCAGGCCCGTGCGGCGCGCCACGGCCCAGGTAGCCGCCGGCCAGGTCCCCGGCCGACTGCGCCAGGTCCCAGCCGAGCGAGGGGGCCTGGCGGCCGGGGCAGGGCGCCCAGACCAGGCGGTCCAGGTCGGCGAGCAGCCCGCCCGGCATCGGCACGCCGCGGGCGCCCCACGGGAACAGCAGTTCCTTGGGCTCGAACGCCGCGGCCGGGTCGATGGTTCCGGCCGGCTCGACCGCGCGGTTCGGCCCGATGACCCGGCTCGGCTCGATGATCACGGGCGCGTCGATGAGCGCGGACCGCTCCTGGGGCCGGTCGTGCGGCAGCCGGGCCACCGGCACCGGCCCCATGCGGGCCCGGTCCGCCACTCCCGGCTCGGGGAGCGGCCCGGCGTTGGTGATCAGCTCGAGGGGCGCCCCGCTGCCGCGCGACAGCCAGCCGGCCACAAACGGACGGCGGTGCTGCGCGGCGTTCAGCACGGCCGGCAGGACCGAGGCGTAGTCTTGCTCGGCGGAGCCGCCGCGGCGGCCGTCGGCCATGATCGCCTGGACCCGGTACCACGGGCCCGCGGCACCTCCCCCGATACCCGACGCAGCGGCCATATCGCCGTGCATATCAGTCTGCGGGCCCGGCTGCCACCGGTTGGCGCGGATACGCCGAGGTTCCTGCCGCGGGACAGGATGCGTTGATGGCGGCCGACGAGGACCGGTTTACGGGGCATCATCAGGTCCTGTCCGTGGCTGACGCGGGTCATCCCGCCGTGCTGACGGCCGGCCGGGCGGGGCTGCCGTGCGGCGATCGCGGGTCCTACAGTTAGCTCCATGGCGGACGGGACGTCACCGGCGGAGCGCGGAGCGGAGCCGGCGAAGCCGGGCCAGCTCAGAGCCTCGCACGAGGACCGGGACCGGGTGGTCGAGATCCTGCGGGTGGCCGCGGGCGACGGCCGGCTGACCGCGGAGGAACTCGACGAGCGGCTGGAGGCGGCGCTGACCGCGCGGACCTACGCCGAGCTGGCCGTGCTGACCACGGACCTGCCCGCCGCGGGCGCGGCGCCCGGCGTGGCGGTGCCCGAGCCCAAGGACGTGGTCCGCATCGACTGCGGCAGCGCCCACGCCAGCCGCGACGGCCGCTGGGTGGTACCGCACCGGATCGAGGTGGGGGTGACCAGCGGCAGCGTCAAGCTGGACTTCACCGAGGCGGCCGTGACCCAGCCGTTGCTGCGGATCGAAGCCGACGTGCGCAGCGGGCACCTGACGCTGGTGACGAAGCCCGGCATCGTGGTGGATGCCGACGATGTCAAGGTCCGCAGCGGGCGCGTGAAGATCAAGGAGCCGTGGGATCACGACGTGCCGGTCACCCTGCGCATCGAGGTGGTGGGCCAGGTCCGCAGCGGCGAGATCAGCGCTCGCCCGCCGCGCCGGACGTTCTGGCAGTGGCTGCTGCGCCGCCCCCGGCCGTACCAGCTCCCGCCGCGCTGACCAGGCCGCTCAGACGTACAGGACCAGCCCGTCGCGGGCGGTCTCGAAGCGCACCTGGTCGAGGTGGTCGAGCATGTCAGCCGACATGTGGGTGAGCACGATGCGCCGGCTGGCCAGCTGGCCCGCGTGCGCGACCAGGTCCGCGTGCCGGAGATGGTACGGGACGGCCTTGTCGCGGTAGTAGGCCTCGGCGATCAGCAGGTCGGCTCCGGCGGCCACGTCGATGAGGGCGTCGGTCCAGGCGGTGTCGCCGGTGTAGCCGATCACGGTGCCGCCCAGGGTGAGCCGCAGCGCCAGGGCCTGCCCGTCCGGGCCGCTCGGGTGGTCGGCGCCGAAGCTCTCGGCCTGCACGCCGGCGGCGGTGACCGTGGCTCCCGGCCGCAGTTCCGCGACGTCGACCGCGAACCGGCGCCGCGCCCGCCAGGAGCCGGGGAACATGTCCTCCATGAGCCCGGCCAGCCGCCGGGCGGTCCCGGGCGGCCCGACCACGGCCAGCGGGCTGGCCCGGCCGGCGAACTGCCCGTCGAGAATGAGGAACGGTATTCCGCCGAAGTGGTCCCCGTGCAGGTGCGACACGAATACCGCGGCGATCTCGCCGGGGTCGAGCCCGCACCGCCGCAGCGCGGGCTGCGAGGTCGCGCCGCAGTCCAGCAGCACCGGCGCGGCGCCGCCCGGGCCCCGCAGGTGGATGCAGGCCTGGTGCCGGCCGCCGCTGCCGAACGCGTCGCCGGAGCCGGCGAACGTGACCGTGACCCGCCCGGTTACCACAGCCCGAGCAGGGAGCCGAGGCCGCGGGCGGCCGGGCCGCCGTCGTCCTCGGCGAGGCGCAGCGCGGCGGGCACGTTGAGGTCGCCGGCCAGCGCGGCCCGGACCGCGGCGGCCGACGCGGCGGCCCGGCCGGGTCGCCCGGCGGCCGCGTGCAGGCGCTCCAGCCGCGCGGCCGCGGCGTCCAGCGCGGCCCACTCGAAGTCCCAGTCCTCGTCCCACCGGCGGTCCAGGATCAGCAGCCGGACCGCGGCGGCCGGGTAGTCCCGGACCAGGTCGCTGACCAGCACGAGGTTCCCGGCCGACTTGGCCATCTTGGTCCCGGCCACGCGGACGGTCCCGGCGTTCAGCCGGGCCCGCGCGAACGGCGTGACCCCGGTGAGCGCCTCGGCCAGGCCCGCCTGGTAGGCGTGGTGCGGGAAGCACAGGTCCGCGCCGCCGGCCTGGACGTCCACCGCCGGGCCGAACGCGTGCAGCGCCATGGCCGTGCACTCGGCGTGCCAGCCCGGCCGCCCGGGCCCCCACGGGCTGTCCCAGGCCCTGCCCGTCGCCCGACGCCTGCCACAACGCGACGTCGAACGGGTCGTCCTTGCGCGGGTCGTCGGGATGGTCGCCGTACTCGGCGGCCAAGCGCAGCGCCTGCCCGGCGTCGGGAACCGCCCGGCGGGCCACGGCGGCGCCGCGGAAGTACACCCGGCCGTCCCGCTCGTAGGCGGCCCCCCGCTCGAGCAGGCCCGCGGCCAGCGCGATCACCTGGCCGATGTAGGCGTGCGCGCGGGGCTGCATCGCCGGCGGCCCGACCCCGAGCGCGGCCATGTCCCGGTCAAAGTAGAACTGCTGGATCGCGGCGAACCGGTCGTAGGGCGCGCCGGCCCGGCTCGCGGCGGACAGCAGCACGTCGTCGACGTCGGTGACGTTGCGGCACACGATCACCTCGGCGCCGCCCGCGTGCAGCACCCGGGCCAGCGTGTCCACCCACACGAACGTCGCGGCGTGGCCCACGTGCGTGACGTCGTAGGGCGTGATGCCGCACGCGTACACCCGCGCCCGGCCCACCAGCGGCAGCGCCGCCCCGCCGAGTGTCGCGGCGACGGGCACGTCAGCGGACGCCGCCTGCACCGGTACCTGGTTCATCGGCGACCTCCTGCACTTATTCTCCTGGCAGGTCAGCGTACATTTGCCGCATCGGATGGCGGGCGGCGGACAAGGGGGTCCAGCCATGGTCGAGGTCCTGCAGATCGAGACGCCGACGCTCGGGGACCGCAGCTACCTCGCGCACGACGGCGACGTGGCGGTCGTGATCGACCCGCAGCGGGACATCGACCGGGTTACCGCGCTCGCCGAGCGCCACGGCGTGCGGATCACCCACGTCGCCGAGACGCACATCCACAACGACTACGTCAGCGGCGGACTGGCCCTGTCCCGCGAGGCCGGCGCCGCTTACCTGGTAGGCGCGGCCGACCCGGTGAGCTTCCGCCGCGAGCCGGTCCGCGACGGCGACGCCGTGTCGATCGGCCCGGCGATGCGGCTGCGGGTGATGGCCACGCCCGGCCATACGTTCAACCACCTGTCGTATGTGCTGGAGGCCGGGGGCCAGGTGGCCGGGGTGTTCACCGGAGGATCGCTGCTGTTCGGCTCGACCGGCCGGCTGGACCTGCTCGGCCCGGCGAGCACGCCCGCGCTGGCCCGGGCGCAGCACGCCTCGGCGCGGCGCCTGGCCCGCGAGCTGCCGGACTCCGCGGAGATCTTCCCGACGCACGGGTTCGGCAGCTTCTGCGCGGCCACGCAGGCGCAGTCCACGGCGTCCACGATCGGCCGGGAGAAGCAGGTCAACCCCGCGCTGACGCTGGACGAGCGGGCCTACGCCGACGCGCTGCTGGCCGGCCTGGACGCGTACCCGTCGTACTACGCGCACATGGGCCCGGCCAACCTGGCCGGCCCGGCGGCGCTGACCTGTCCCCGCCGCAGGCCTGCGCCGCGGAGATCCGCCGCGCGATCGAGTCCGGGGAATGGGTCGTCGACCTGCGCGACCGCGTCGCGTTCTGCGCCGGGTTCGTCCCGGGCTCGGTCAGCTTCCCGGTGGACGGCAGCTTCGCCACCTACCTGGGCTGGGTCCTCCCCTGGGGGACGCCGGTGACGCTGCTCGGCCAGACCGCCGAGCAGGTGGCGCGGGCCCAGCGGGAGCTGGCGCGGATCGGCATCGACCGGCCGGCGGCGGCCGGCGGCGGACCGGAGCAGTGGTCGGACGGCCGGCCGCTGGCGCGGCTGCGGCGGGCCACGTTCGCCGACCTGGCCGCGGCGGCCGGGCCGGGCGGGGCCGACGGGGAGGGCGGGCCGGGCGGGCCGGGCGGGCGGCTAGTTGTGCTGGACGTGCGGCGGCGGCTGGAGTGGGCGGACGGCCACGTGGCCGGGGCCGTCCACATACCGTTCAGCGAGCTGCCGGCCCGGCCGGCGAGCTGCCGCCGGGCGAAGTCTGGGTCTACTGCCAGAGCGGCTACCGGGCCACGGTGGCCGCCTCGATCCTGGCTGCCCGCGGACGCCAGGTGATCAGCGTCGACGAGGATTTCGGCCGGGCCGGGCCCGCCGGGCTCAGGCTGGAGTCCCCTGGCGCCTCACGGCGGGAGCCGTAGCCGGGCCGGGACGGGCGCGCAACCGGGCGGAGTAGATCGAGTAGCCGTCGACGCAATAATTCAGGCAGCATAACTTCGCAAACAGAATCATGTTCGGAGAACCCTCAGCGCGGCTTGCGCCAGTCCAGGCGCTCGGGCGGCGGGCCGAGGTTGGGCGGGGGCTCCGCGCCCGGCGGCTCCTGCGGCCGGCTCCCGACGCCGCGGCGGCGGACGCCTCGGCGTCCGGCGGCGCGCCCGGCCCGTCGGGGTGCCCGTGCCCGTGCTCCGCCGTGGCGTTGACGGCCTCCTCGAGGCTGAGCAGCGTCGACGTGCGCAACGCGATGATCGCGGGGTTGGCGTCCGCTAGCACCACCCGGCGCCCCTCCGGCGACGCGTAGCTGACGATCATCACGCTCGGCGGCAGCTGCTGCAGCTCGTGCGGCTCGACCAGGAACTCCCGGGACCGTTGCGCGGTGCGGGCGGTCGAGGAGCTGGTGCCCAGCGCGGTCGAGGTGCTGATCCCCCAGGCCGTGCTCGCGCTGATGCCCTCGGTGATCGACCGCGAGTCGGACGTGCCGTGCGACTGGCTGGAGTCCCGGCTGCGCGACCCGGTGACGTGGCCGAACGGCGCGAACGCGTCCTGGCGGGCGGTCCCGCGCCCGCTGCTGCGCCCAGCGCTGTCGCTGACCGAGGCGGTGTCGGCCACCGAATCGGCGGTGCCGACGGTGCTGGTGTAGGAGTCGCCGGCAGTGTCGGTGACGGACGTGCCGACGGTGTCGGTCAGCTGGCTGATCACGAAGCGGTGCTCGGTGCCGATCTGCTCGCTGGCCGCCCGGGCGTCCTCGGCGTTGCCGAGCCGCATGAACGCGACCGCGGCGTTGCCGCGGCCGAGCCGCTCCCGGACGTGACCGGGGATCGAGCGGTACCCGGTGACCAGCCCGGTGCCCGAGGTCTCGCAGGCGTCGGCGAGCCGGTCCAGCACGTCCGTGCCGAGCTTCTCGGCGCCCAGCACGCACAGGGTCTGCTCCCACCGCCAGGCCGCCGGCGCCTGCCGCAGCAGGTGGGTGAGGGTCACCGTCAGGTAGGTGCCGAGCACCCGGTTGCCCAGCACTCCGGCCCGCCGGTCGAGCCACGCGACCCGGAGCCTGCTCGGCGGCAGCGGCGCCGTGCCCGACCCGAGCTGCTCCAGCTTGCGCAGCCGGGACTCGATCGCCCACGCGCGCTCGATCACCACCCGGTCCGCGGCGCCGCGCCCGAACAGGGTGTGCACGCGCTCCAGCTGGGCAGCGGTCAGCAGCCCGGCGCTCAGGTCCTCGCGGGGGTCGCCCACCTGGGCCAGCACCCGCAGCGCGGCCGTGACCTGGGCGATGCTCGCCGAATCGCCGAGCACGCCCAGCACCCGGTCCAGGATCGCGTGGTCGACCGAGACCGGCGTGGCCGCCCCCGCACCGTCGGCGCCCGGCTCATCGCAGGCGGCGACGGTCGCGGCCAGCACGTCGGCCAGGGCGCTGGCGCCGAGCCCGGTGCCGAGGTCGAGCCGGGGCAGGTCGCCGGGCATGACCCAGACCAGCGGCTCGATCCCGGCCCGGCGGGCGACCGCGATCAGGTCGCGGGCGACCGAGCCCTCGGTGAGGTCGAGCACGGTGACGTCGCCGCCCGCGGACAGGCGCGGCGCAGCGATCATGGTGAGCAGCGCGGACCAGCCGGCCAGCGTCCCGCCGGCCACGTCCACCCGGTCGATCTGGCTGGGCAGCGACACCGCGTACCACTGCGTCTGCCGGTCGAACGCCTCGCGGCGCGACTCCCACGAGCGAACCTGCCGGGCGTGCTGCTCCTGGCGGGCCGCCAGCCGGCGGCGCTGCACGGCGCGGATCTGCTCCACCCGCTGCTGCTCCGCCGTGATCCGCTCCTGCAGCGCCTGCTCGTCGCGGCGGATGCCGCGCCCGCTGACCACCCCGGCGCCCAGGCAGGCGGCCAGGCCGGCCCGGTCAGCCACGGGTTCAGCAGCCCGGTCAGGCCGAGCGCGAGCACCAGGCAGGCCGCGGCCGCCGAGGCCGCGAAGGTCATCTTGAGCGGCCGGGTCAGCCGCCCGTCCTCGCGGCGCTGCGCGTCGACCCAGCCCTGATTGACCTCCTCGGTCGCGGGCGGCACCGGCCGGCGCGGGACCGGGCCGGGATCGGGGTGCAGCGGCGCGTACTGCCAGCCGAGGTACACCCGGTCCGCCCGGATCACGGCTCGCTGCGGCGGCGGGGTGACGGCCGGGCGGTACCCGGCGGGCGCGGTGCTCACCCCGGCTTCCCGCCCGTCCGGGCCGCGACGTACCGGCAGTGCGCCAGCATCCTTTCCTGCGGCCCCCTGGCCAGCAGCGCGAACGCGCCGTCGCCGAGCGACGGCAGGCCCGCCGCGAACGGGCGGCCCGGCGCGGCGCCGCCGAGGGCGGACCCGTTCATCGCGGGAGCCTTGCTCGCGTCGGCCGGCTCGCCCGGTTCCTCGCCGGCGAACCGGCCAACGAGGGCCGTGTCCACGGGCCCGCGCGTGAGCAGGACGTCGACCTGGCCGGCCAGGTGATCCGCGGCCGCCGCCGACGTCGTGCCGAGCACCACGCCCATTCCCGCGCCCCGACCCTGCGCGACCAGCTCAGCCAGCACCTGTTGCCCCAGGACCTCACAGCCGTTGATCCACGCCAGGCTATCCCCCGGCACGGACATCGCGTGCAGCTCGCGGCACACGGCCATCAGGTCGGCGACGGCCAGCCCGGCGATCATCCTGGCGGCGTGCGCGTCGGCGCCCCGGTCCAGCGAGAACAGGGTGACCCCTCGTTCCCTGACCGTCTGGCCCAGCCTGATCCGGGCGTCCGGTGGCCCCGGCTGCAGCCAGCGGCCCAGCGCGGATGCGCGCAGCCCCGGCAGCTGGGCGGCGGGCGCGGCCACCATGGCCGGGTCGGCCTGCAGCAGGCTGGCGGACACGCTGGCCCGGTCGGCCAGCACGTTGCGGCGCGGGTGATAGGCCGGGATCAGCGCCGCGCGCTGGCGCAGTGCGTCCGGGGTGAGCAGGCGGACGAGGTCGTCGAGCACCGCCACCCGGCGGTCACCGGGAGCAGCCGCCTGCACGGCCAGCGCGTCGGTCAGGTACGCGGCGCAGGACCGGCGCTGCTGGTCGCCGACGCCGGTCCAGTCGATCATGGCCATGACCAGCGCGGCGGCGCGGGCCGGATCGCCGCCGCGCAACGGCTCGTAGTGTCCTGGCCCCGCCGGGCCGAAGCCGGAGAACGGTGCGCCCGGCTCGAGGCACGCGGCGGCCAGCGACTCGGCCAGCCACGGCGACCCGGTCAGGTCGATCACGATCACCGGCTTGCGGCGCCTGACCGCGGCGTGGGCCATGGTGAAGCCGCTGGCGGTCAGGCCGTCGTCCCCGGCCGGCCCAGCACCGGCCAGCCCCGGCCTGGCCTGCCCGGGCCCGCCCAGCACCGGCCCGGCGTCAGCCGCCGGCCCCCGCCCCGCGGCCAGGCCGACGCACAGCACGCCGCCCTCGGCCTCCCGCCAGGAGACCTCGGCGGCGCGCCCGGTGTCCACGTCCAGGCCGAGCCGGCAGCCGTCCCGGCTGACCACGCCGCCCGACCGGATCGAGGCCGTCGTCATCCGCCGGCGTGCGGCCACGATCAGGCCGGTCCGCCAGACGCGCCCGCCTTCCAGCCGCCGTTGCAGCCAGCTCAGTCCGAGCACCTCCGCGGAGGCGAGGATCAGCGCGAGCGGAAACTGCTCCGGCAGCCAGTGCCCCAGGCCGGCGTAGGCGCCCAGCGGGCGGATCAGGTGCCCGGGATACCGGTCGATGCCGCCCAGGTACGTCAGCACCTGCCGCGGCCCCGCCGTCAGCCCGGCCAGGGCGCGGGAGGGCCCGATCGCGAGCGTCCACACCACCCCGATGCCGGCCGGAACCAGCAGCCACTGCGGCCGCCACCGGCTGACCCGGTCGATCACGTACAGGACCACCACGAGGACCAGCGTCAGCTGCCCCAGCAGCAGGTGCGTGAGCACCGCGGCCACGACCAGGACAGCAGTTAACTCACGGTGGCGCGGGGTATCCCTCGGGACCGGAACCTGCGGGCGCCGCACGGCGCGACCTGCGAAGCACGACATACGGGGTCAAGGGTCCCAGTCCTCCACCGCGTGTGTCCAGGCTCCCGTGAAACTCCCCTCCGCGGCCGCGGCCGGCGTGTGGTCGCCGGACTCGACCACGATCCGGAACAGGTCCGGGCGGAGCACGGCGATGGTCAGCGCCACCGGCAGGCCGTTCTTCGGATCATCGAACCGCACGGTGACCAGCGCCGCGGGCTGCCCGGCGGACAGGCGCAGGCTCCTGGCCACCGACGGCGGCGGCGGCTGCATCTCGACGTCCACCGCGCGCGGCTCGCCGACCGGGGTGAGCTCCTCGCTCTCCGGGTCCAGGCGAGCGGCCGGGGCGGCGATCGGCAGCAGCGTCAGGCCCGCCGCCGCGTCGGCGCCCTGCGCGGCGATGAACGGCCCGGCCATCTCCTTGAGCAGGTAGGTGGTGCAGAACGCCGCGGGCTCGCCGCCCGCGGTCCACTGCACCCGGATCACGCCGACCGAGTCGGCCGGCGGGATCTGGAGCGCCCACCCGATGTCCTCGGGGACCTGGCGCCAGGAGGCCTGCCGGCTCTTGCAGACGATCTCCCCGCCCATCGGGTCGGCCCGCGAGGTCAGCCCGGGCACGCCCTCGATCGGGATCAGGTACTCGGCCGGGCTGACGCGGTACAGCTGGCCGTCGGGCAGGCGGCGGACAAGATGCCGGGAGGTGAGCTCGCCCACGGCGGCGTCGATCTCGGCGGTGCTGACGTTGTAGCGCCGTGCCAGCGCGGTGTGCCTCGGCAGCCGCCAGCCCGGCTCGTGATGCACGAGCGCGGCGGCTATCCGGTCCGCCAGCACGGCGATGGCCGGCCGTGGCGGCTCTGGCTGTCGCCGACTGCCACTCGCGCCACTCGCGCCGACCGCACCGGCCGCGCTGGCCGGGACGGCGTCTCGCTCCCGCTCCTGGTCGCCGTCAGCCGTCATGGGGACCTGCACGAACGCCGACCTGCCTCCCCCCTCCTGAACCGGTTCCTCGCTGGCGCCCGGCACGGCGGTCACTCCGCATGGCGCCGGGAGGTCGTTCCGGCATCCCAGGAGCTAGGGGTCACGACGGCCGCGAGCGGGTGGGCCCCGGCATCGGGCGCGGCGGACTTCAGCCCCGCCTGCCACCCGGAAACAGCCCCGGACCTGGCCAGATCAGCCTCGCTCGACATGATGCCGCCTTGCCCCCCAAGCGTCCTGATGGAACCGGCCGCATTCGCACAGCCAGGACCAGTTCTAAGGGGCCAAGGTGATGAGCAGTTGAACAACAGGTTCTGAGAAGGCGATGAAAAGATGGCAAGAAGAGGAACACGGGCTGAAAGCCGCGGCGGGAGGATGCGCGGCCGGCGCGACCGCGCATCCTCCCCCGTCTCCGTGCTCGCCGCGGGCCACCGGGCCCGCCGGCCGCCTTCTGCGGCGCCAGCCGGCGACGTTCCGCGGTACTAGACCGCGACCTCCAGCTCGGTGACCTTGCCGATGTCGGCGGACACCACGCGCTCGGCCCGGACGTTCCCGGGGGCGAGCACGCGAAGCGTCCAGGACCCGGGGGCGGCGAAGAACCGGAACCCGCCGTCCTCGCCGAGCGGCACCTCGGCCACGAAATCCCCGCCGGAGTTAAGCAGGCGCGCGTAGCCGACCGGCACCGCCGACCCGTTCCGCGTGACCCTGCCCTGCACCACGGCCTGGGATCCGGCGTCTGCGGCGGCGCTCGCCTGCGCGCCGCCGGCCGGCGCCCCGCAGCCCTCGGCCGTCACTTGCCGTCCCCCACCTCGATCGGAACCCCGACCAGGGAGCCGTACTCGGTCCACGACCCGTCGTAGTTCTTCACGTTCGGCTGGCCGAGCAGTTCGTGCAGCACGAACCAGGTGTGGGCCGAGCGCTCGCCGATCCGGCAGTAGGCGATCGTGTCCCGGCTGAAGTCCAGGCCCGCCTCGTCGCCGTAGAGCGCGCGCAGCGCGTCATCGGACTTGAACGTGCCGTCTTCCTCGGCCGCCTTCGACCACGGGACGTTCTTGGCGGTCGGGATGTGCCCGCCGCGCTGGGCCTGCTCCTGCGGCAGGTGCGCCGGAGCGAGCAGCCGCCCGGCGAACTCATCCGGCGAGCGGACGTCGACCAGGTTCTTGTTCGCCGATCGAGGCGACCACCTCGTCGCGGAACGCGCGGAGCGAGGGGTCCTGCTCCCGGGCGTGGTAGCTGGTCTTCTCCCGGCGCGGCGCGTCGGTCACCAGCTCGCGGGACTCGAGTTCCCACTTCTTGCGGCCGCCGTCGAGCAGCTTGACCTTGTCGTGCCCGTACAGCTTGAAGTACCAGTACGCGTAGGCGGCGAACCAGTTGTTGTTGCCGCCGTAGAGGATGACCGTGTCGTCGTTGGCGATGCCGCGCTCCGAGAGCAGGGCCTCGAAGCCGGCCCTGTCCACGAAGTCGCGGCGCACGGGGTCTTGCAGGTCGGCCTTCCAGTCGATCTTCACGGCGTTGCGGATGTGGCCCTTGTCGTAGGCGCTGGTGTCCTCGTCCACCTCGACGAGCACCACGCCGGGGTCACCGCCGTGCGCCTCGACCCAGTCGGCGTCCACGAGGACGTCGGATCGGCTCATATGGGAACCTCCTTGTCAGCTTCGGCCGGAACCAGCGTGTGGCGGCCCGGCCAGATACGTCGGATAAGCAGATACATCTCGCAGCCCAGGCAGAGCCCGAAGACCCCGTTCAGGAACGCCGCCAGCAGGCCGGCCGAGGCGGCCGCCATGCCCAGCGCCGTGGCACCCGTTGCGTAGCCGATGATCCCGATCAGGCTGATCAGCAGGCCGGTGCCCTGGGCGAATCGCGGTGGTGCCTCAGGCTCGAGTTCGCTGGGCGGCCCGAGGCGCGGCCGCACCAGCCAGCGGTAGATCAGTCCGTAGGGGGCTTTGCGCATACCGAAGATGATGGCCACCGCGAAGACCAGCGCCTGCGCGGCGAGCAGCCATACGCTCCCGGTGATCAAGACCACGGCGAACACCACCGTGGTGATCAGCGCCCCGAAACGGGGCCCTCTCGGGTCGATGTCCATCTGCGGTGTCCCTTCCGGGATGCTGGCGGGGTTGGGCCGGCGGCGCGGTGCCAGCCTGTGCTTCGCCTGGGTCACCCGGCCCGGTCCGGTTTCCCGGGCCGTGGCCGACGGCGCGCTACCTGGTCGGTCCCTCGGCCCGGGTGCCGCTGCAGGCCGGGCAGGCAGGGGATCAGCTCGCGGCCTGGCCGGGCCGTGGCGCGGCAGGCTGGCTCCTGCCGTGAGCGGCCTGACACAGCGCGGTCGCGACGCGGCAGAAGTCCACCGCGCGCCGCCTGGTCAGCATCGGCCGGGGCGACTGCGCGGTCCCGATCGCGGACGAGGCTGACCCCCAGGCAGGCACTGATCTCCCGGCAGGCACAGTGCCGATGCTATGCGCGGCCCGGCCCTGTGTCACCTGACCTCCCCCCCTTCCCGATCTGCCTGGTAGGAATACCGGTCTAGCACACGTCGCCCAGTGCGGCAATGACGTCGGCCTTGCGGGGCTGGCCGCTGGCGCGCTTCGCGATCCGGCCGTCCGGGCCGACCACCAGGACCGTGGGAGTCCTGCGGATATCCAGGCGGCGGACGAGATCGAGATGCGACTCGGCGTCGATCTCCACGTGCGCCACCCCGTCGGTCATCCCGGCGACCTCGGCCAGGATCCGCCTGGTGGCCCGGCACGGCGCGCAGAACGCCGTCGAGAACTGCACCAGCGTGGCCCGCTCGCCCAGCGGCAGGCCGAGCTCGGCGCCGCTGATCATCGGCCCCGGGCTGGCGGCCGGCCTCCCCGGTCGCCCGGCCGCGGCGGCCGCGCCATCCGGTGCCGCCGCGCGCATCCGGCCGTTGGCCCTGCGCCAGGCGAGCCCGGCCGCCACCGCGACGGCGAGCGCCACGATGAGCGCGATGACACCGGGGGGCATGCCGTGCTAAGCACGGGACGCTGCTGCGGCATTCCCGGGCGCGGCGGGCGCCGCTCCCGGCTAATGCGAGTCGGCCGGGATCGTGACCAGCATCCGCCCGCCCGGGCCGCTGATATCGAAGCTCTTCACGCCGGCCAGGGGCGTCATCGACGAGACCGTGTACCAGGCGCTGCCCTGATCGGCGCCCGTAACGGTCCAGTCGCCGACCCAGAGGTGCTGGCCGCCGGACGTGGTCAGCCAGAACTCGCAGTGCGTGCCGGCCCTGATGCCGGTGACCTCCACCTGCATCTCGGTCCCGGACGACTCCGCGCGGTAGTAGACGGCCGCGGTGACGCGCGTCGCGTGGTCGCTTCCCTTGGCCAGGTACGCCTCCGCCGACGCGGACGTGCTGTGCGCGTGCGACACCAGGATCCCGCCGCCGATCGCGATGATCGCCGCGGCCGCGGCCGCGGCGACGCCGCGCCACCTGCGTGCCCGCCGCCGTGCGGACACTTGCTGCAGCAGCGAGTCCAGCAGCTCCGCGGGCGCCTCTTCCAGTTGCTGGTCGCCCAGGAGCAGCCGCTCGGCGTCCTCCTTCGGCACCCGGCCCAGCAGGGCGGGCAGTCCGGCGAGGCCGGCCAGTTCTTCGCGGCAATCGGAGCAGTGGCTGAGATGAGCGTCCACGGTCGCGCGCTCGGCAGGCTCGATCGCGCCCACGACATAGACGCCGAGGGCACGACGGATGTCACCGCAGTCCGTGAGCTCGGTCATGGTGCGAGCCCCCGTTCCTCTAGTGCCAGCTTGAGTGCCCGGAGCGCGTAGAACGTCCGTGATTTCACGGTACCTGGCGGAACACCGAGCGCCAGCGCCGCTTCGGCGACGGACTTGCCCCGGTAGTAGGTCTCGAGGAGCACCCGGCGATGGTCGGGGCGCAGCGACTTGACCGCATCGGCCACGGCCCATGACTCCAGCGCCCGCTCCGCCTCGTCGGGAGCGGGGACCAGTTCCAGGGCGGCCTCGCCGACCTCGTGCGGCCTGGCCCGCCTGGCCCGGTAGGCGTCCACGGCGAGGTTCCGCGCGACCGCGAACAGCCACGGCCGGGCCGGCCGGTCCGCGATCGCGTCCGGGTGCATCCACGCCCGCAGCAGGGTTTCCTGCACGATGTCCTCGGCACGCTGGCGGTCTCCACTGGTCAGATGCATTGCGTAGCGCAGCAGCGGGCCGGCGTGCTCGGCGTAGAGCGTACGCACGAGCATCTCGTCCGAGGCGGACCCGCGCGCGGCGCGGCTGGCTGCCCCTTCTAGCCCTGCCACACAGCTATTAACGTCACCGTCGGCTGGCTTGGTTCAAGTCGTTCCGCACTATTTCGCTGGTTCCTGCCCGTACCGCCCGCCCGCGGCCGACCAGCCGACCGATCGGATGGGGTATGTGACAAGTCAACGGTTCAGATGTGACCGGTGATCACCGGCAAAGGCGAACCGCTAACTTCAGCCCCCCGCGAAGGGGGGCAGTACCTCGATCACGGCCGCGTCGCTGAGCACGACGGCCTCCGGCGCGCGGCTGCCGACGGGCGTCCCGTCGATCAGGAACGACGAGCGAGCCAGCACCGCTCGCAGCCGCGAATCCTGCCCGGTATATCCGCCCGCGGCGGCCAGTGCCTCGGCTAGTGTGGCCGCGCTGATCGTCTCCTCGGCTGTCCCTGCTGCTTCCTTTGCCGCCGCCCAGTAGCGGAGGGTCACGATGGCCATTCAGCTATCCTTGCTCATGACGGACCCGGACGGCACCGGCCCCGGGTACAGCGGGAGTCAGGGCAGCCTCCCGCGGATGACTCCGCGGGATGGAGGTGGCGGCGGTTGAGCAACGTGCTGCTGCTCACTGACGCGACGGAGCCTGCCGCCGAGATCCTGCCGTCGCTGAGCCTGCTGCCGCACGCCGTCCGCAACGGTCCGGCGTCGGCCACCGCCGCGGACGGCGGATCCGGCGTCGATGCGATCCTGGTCGACGCCCGGCGGGACCTGGTGCAGGTGAGGCGGCTGCTCCGGCTGCTGCGCGGCGCGGAGATGACCGTGCCGGTCCTGGCCGTGGTCACCGAGGGCGGCTGGGCTGCGGTCACCGCCGACTGGGGTGCCGACGACGTGATCCTGCATACGGCGAGCCCCGGCGAGGTCGACGCCCGGCTGCGCCTGGCCATCGGCCGGATGGCACCGGCCGTGTCCGGCGAGATCCGGTCGGGTGACCTGCTGATCGACGAGCCCACCTACTCCGTGCGGCTGCGGGGTCACGCGCTGGACCTGACGTTCAAGGAGTTCGAGCTGCTGAAGTTCCTGGCGCAGCACCCGGGCCGGGTATTCACCCGGTCGCAGCTGCTGCAGGAGGTGTGGGGCTACGACTACTTCGGCGGCACCCGGACCGTCGACGTGCACGTGCGCAGGCTGCGGGCCAAGCTCGGCGCCGAGCACGAGGCCCTGATCGGTACCGTTCGCAACGTCGGGTACCGCTTCGTCCCGGTCAAGGGCGACGACAACCGGGGCGGCGGTGACCTCGGCGCCCGCTCGGACGCGGTCCCGGGCCAGGACGCGCGCGCGCAGGTGACCCCCGGCCAGAAAGCGCGTACCGCGCATGCCGAGGTCTGACGGCCCGGACCCGGCGGCCGGCGCACCGGAGATCACCGTTCGCGGGCGCATGACCGAGGCCGAGTCACTGGCCGTCCGGGAGCTGGTCCGGGCCGCCGCGGAGGAGGACGGGGTCGGCCCGCTCTCCGAGCACGTCATGCTGCACCTGCGGTACGGCGGCGATCCTCGCGCCCGCAACCTGCTGCTCGTCAGCCGGGGCGAGCTGGCGGGTTACGCCCACCTGGACCCGACCGACCCGGTCGAGGGCCCGAGCGGCGAACTGGTCATCCATCCCGCGCACCGCAGGCAGGGTCTGGGCCTGCTGCTGACGCGCGCGCTCGTGGCCGAGGCCGGCGAGCGGCCGCTGCGGCTGTGGGCGCACGGTGACCTGCCGGCCGCGGCCCGGCTGGCGGCCGCGGCCGGGTTCGAGCGGGTACGCGCGCTGTGGCAGATGCGGCGGTCGCTGCAGTCCCGGCTGGACCGGCCCGAGCTCGCCGACGGCGTCACCATCCGCACGTTCGTGGTCGGCCAGGACGAGGATGAGTGGACCGATCTCAACGCCCGGGCCTTCGCCGGCCATCCGGAGCAGGGTGCCTGGACCCGCGAGGATCTCGACCTGCGCGAGCGGGAGCCGTGGTTCGACCCGGACGGATTCTTCCTGGCCGAGCGGGGCGGAAGCTCATCGGGTTCCACTGGACGAAGATTCACGAAGCGCAGGACCACGAATCCCGGGCCCACGAGCCCATCGGCGAGGTTTACGTGGTCGGCGTGGGCCCCGAAACGCGCGGCACCGGCCTCGGCCGCGCGCTCACCCTGGTCGGCCTGCGCTACCTGCGCTCCCGGGGCTTGTTCCAGGTGATGCTGTACGTCGACGAATCCAACACCCCCGCCATCGGCCTATATGAGTCACTCGGCTTCACGCACTGGGACACCGACGTGATGTACCGCGGAGGGGGCACCGCCGGCTGATGACGTTCAGGCCGGGCTCGCGTGCGAGCCTCGCCCGCCTGCCCGCCGCGGCCGGCCGGTCTCCTGGCCCACTGAACCCTTTTCATCCTCCTCATGGCTGCCCACGTACTGTGGCCCTGACAACGACGGATGAGAAGAGTTCACCGTGACCGGGATGGCCTTGATCCGGGTGGTCATCTCAGCCATGTGACCTGCGGCGGCTTGAATCTCGACGTTTCCCTGGCGGATCATCGCCGCGTCTTGCCGCTCCATGCCCGCCCGAAGGTCGGTGGCCGCGCGCTGAGCGGCGGCGAGGACTTCCGCCCACAGGGACTGGGCCACCGGGTCGGGCATCGACGGCGCGGTCATGGCCATCGACACGTCGGCGCCGAGGCAGCAGCAGGCGTCACGCAGGTCCAGCCAGATCTGGTCCGTGGACGGATCTGCGGTCAGCCGGAACAGCCTCGCCACGTTCTCCAGGTCGGCGCAGATGGCCCGGAGGGCAGACCCGCCCGGCCCGCTGCTCCAGTGAGCCATCTGGGCGACCATCGGCGCGGGCGCCGACACGGGTGCGGGCGCCTCGGGCACCGGGACGAGCACGGGCGCCGGGACCGGCACCGGCCAGGGCGCCTGCGGTGACGGCCGGGGGGGCGGCGCGGAGCCATACGGTGGGTCGGCCCGCCTCGCGGTGGTGGTGCCCGGAGGGTCGGGCCGGGCCTGCCTCCGGCCCTGTCCGGCTAACCGGTACTCGTCCTGCGGGTGGGCAGGACCGTTGTTCCCCCGGCGACGGTGACGACCTGTTCCTGCGTTCAGGACTACTCCGAGTGATCATCCGGGATCAGCGCCTAAAACAGTACCGTGCCGGGCCGCGCCCCGAAGCTGAACGGCGTCATCGCGCGGCGCGCGATGACCGCGGGAAAAAGAAGAGCCCCGGGCAGCAGGCTCCGGGGCGCAGATGCGGGTTCGCGCGGATCCAGGGTCAGCTCGAGCCGACCGACGCCCGCGCGACGGGCCGGACCCCGAGAACCCGGTCGAGTTCCTCCGCGGTCAGCGGCCGGTCGGCCGCGGCCACCGCGCTGAGGACCTCGGTGTACAGCTCAATCTCGTCCAGCGCCACGCGGTCGTGGACGCGCAGGTCCAGGTGCTCTCGCAACGCGCCCACCTCCATTGCCGAGCGGATTGGCAAGAACCTGGGTTCAGGCTACGGGGCAATCTCATTGCCCCGCATGGCCCATCAGGGTCATTCCAGAACCATCTTCCAGTAAGGCTACCCAGATCTGGACGGCCAATTCAGGCAAGTTTCAGCAGGAGTTCAGGCGGGCCGGCCGAGTTCAGGCATGCCGCCGGTCTCGGGCGCGCTGGCCGGGCCCGGCCCAGGCCGCGCCGCGGTGCCTGGCCGCCCGGGCCACGTAGTTGACGGCCGAGTCGGCAAACGACTCGCGGTCGTCGTCGGTGAGTTCCCTGATCACCCGCCCCGGCACCCCGGCGTACAGGACGCCGGGCGGAACGGCGGTGCCCGGCCGGACCACGGAGCCCGCGGCCACCAGGGAGCCGGCCCCGATCTGGGCGCCGCCCAGCACGATCGCCCCGATCCCGATCAGCGCGCCACGTCCCACCCGGGCACCGTGCACCGTCGCGTGGTGGCCCACGCTGACCCGCTCCTCCAGCAGGATCGGCTCGCCCGCGTCCACGTGCAGGCAGCACAGGTCCTGGATATTGCACTCGGGGCCGACCACGATCTCGTCGTCGTCGGCCCGCAGCACCGCGCCGTACCAGACGTTGACCGCCCGGTCCAGGGTGACCCGGCCCACGACCACGGCCCCCGGGGCGACCCATGCCTCCGGGTGCACCGAAGGAACGGATTCGCCCAGTGCTCCAAGGATGCTCATGGCTATTTCCTCCCCGCATCTGTAGGCCGTTTCCCGCGCCATGAGGGCTGCCTCCCCCCGGCTCGAGCGGAGGATACCGCCCCGGTACCTCGATCAATCCAGACATAACCGGATACTCAGCCGTTTCGGTTGCGGGGAAGGGTCGTTCGGGACGAGAGTCATGCCCGTCATTTAGTAACGCCGCGCCCCGGTCCGCTACCCGCAGATCCCTCCTGCCAGCAGGCCGCCTACAGTAGACAACATCCGCAGACTCGGCCTTCCCGGCTTCCCTTCCGAGCGGCCAGCTAGCGAGCCAGCCGCAAGGCCGATCCTGCCTGATCCATTTGACGGGTGGACATTATGAGCGAGCACACCGACCGCCTGCCCGACCTGGGCCAAGAGGAATTCGAGCTCGAAAGGCGCGGCTACAGCCGTCGGCAGGTGGACGAGTACATGGCGAAGGCTCGCATCCAGGCCCGCCAGGCTCGCGACCTGGAAAGCAGGCTGTCGCACGCGCTCGACGAGAACGAACGGCTCCGGCTGGAACTCTCCGCCACGCGGCAGGCGGCCGGCGGCAGGCCGCCGCACGAGGAGATCAGCGAGCGCGTCGGCCAGATCCTGAAGCTGGCCGACGACGAGGCCAAGTCGCAGCGGGACCACGCCAACGAGGAGATCACGAAGCTCCGCGCCGACGCCAAGCAGGAAACCGACCGGCAGCGCAGCGAGGCCAAGCAGGAAACCGACAAGTTCCGGGCCGAGGCGCAGAGCCAGGCCGAGCGCATGCTGCGCGCCGCGCAGGAGCAGGCCGAGAACTCGGTCGCCAGCGCCCGCAGCGAGTCGGAGAAGACGCGCAACGCGGCGCGGGCCGAGGCCGAGCGCTCGATCTCCGATGCTCACAAGCAGGCCGAGACCGCGGTGGCCAACGCCAAGGCCCAGGCCAAGCAGGTCCTCGACGAGGCGACCGCGCGCGCGACCGCGATTCACGACGGCGCAGAGCGCCGCCTCAACCTGCTGATGTCCCGGCACAGCGAGGCGATCCGGCGGCTGACCGAGATCCGCGACGTGGTCACCACCCTGGTCGCCGGGGAAGTCGCCCGCGGCTCGCTGGAGGACGAGGTCGACAAGGCCGTGGCCAGCGCCATCGGCGACAAGCCCGGCCGCCCGGCGAGCCAGGCGGAGGGCAGGCACGCCCCCGTCGGCACCCCCGCCCAGCCGGCCTCGCTGGCCTCGGGCGTCACGGGGTCTCAGGGCGTGGGCGGGGCCGCCGCCCTGGCCGCGCGCGGCCAGGCCTCCCGGCCCCAGCCCGCGTCGGCCAAGCCGGCCGATTCCGTCTCCGGAGCGGGCAACGGGCAGGGAACGGCCGAGACCCCGACCCGGTCGGCGGCCGGTGCCCCCCGGCCCGCCAACGGCCAGCCCGGCGAGGGCGAGGGCCACGGCGGCCCGGCCCGCCCGTCCGGCGCCAGCGAGAGCGCGCGCCACGCCGCGGGCAGCCCGCGGTCCGGCGGGGAGGATGACACGGCGACCAACGTCCGGATCGTCCCGGACTGACCTGGGCCGTCAGCCAGGCAGGGCGTCGCCGGACGTCAGCCGCCGGGCCGGGCCGGGCATGGTGTCCAGCCGCCGCAGGATGACGCCCTCCCGCAGCGCCCAGGGACAGATCTCGACTTCGGGCAGGCCGAACAGGTCCATCGCCGCGTCCGCCACGACCGCGCCCGCGGCGAGTTGCGGCGCCCGCCCCAGGGACACCCCGGGCAGCTGCGCCCGGTCCGCCGCGCTGGTCTGCGACAGCCGTTCCGCGAGCGCCGTGACGTCGGCGTGATGCAGGAACCGCCGGATGTAGGGACCGTCGCTGGACGGCGCCGCGCCCCCGATCCTGGCGAGCTGCCGGAACGTCTTCGAGGTCGCGACCGCATGGTCGGGCCGGCCGTCCCGCATGACCGTGCCCACGGTGCCGGCGATCTCCGCCCGGACGTGCTTGCGAAGCTGGCGTACCTCGTCGGCGGACGCCGGGTCGCTGACCAGCCAGTCCCGGGTCAGCCGCCCGGCGCCGAGCGGCAGCGAGAGCGCGACGCCGGGCTCCTCGTCGACGCCGGACGCGATCTCCAGCGAGCCGCCGCCGATGTCCAGCACCAGCAGGCGCCCGGACGACCAGCCGAACCACCGCCGCGCGGCCAGGAACGTCAGCCGCGACTCGTCATGCCCGGGCAGCACCCGGATGTCCACCCGCGTCTCCGCCTTGATCCAGGCCAGTACCTCGTCGCCGTTGTCGGCGTCCCGCAAGGCCGACGTCGCGAACGCCAGCAGCTCCTGCACGCCCTTGTCCTCGGCGATCCGCAGCGCCTCGTTGACGAAGTCGCGTAGCTGCACCGCGCTGTCCTGGGTCAGCCGGTTGGCCGGGTCCAGGTGCTCGCCGAGGCGGAACTCGGCCTTATGAGAGAACGCCGGAAGCGGCCGTGCGCCCTGGTGGGCGTCGACCACCAGCAGGTGGACCGTGTTGGAACCGACGTCCAGGACCCCCAACCGCATACCTCGACGCTACCTGGCGCGGAGCGCAGGCCCGGACCGGACGCGGTGATCACGCGGCTGTCTGCCCGCCCCCCGCCCCCCGCCTACCCCCGTCCCTGACGCCCACCCGCCCTTGCCCGCCCGCCGACTCCTGCCCGCCCGCCGACTCCTGCCCGCCCCCCCGCGCCTGTATGTTCGGAAGCGTCCGGGATATCGGGAGGCAGCATGTCCGAGAGCGCACGCGGCAGCGTCAAGGTCGAGCAGGGGCGCAAGAGGGTCCGTACCTACCTGAACGGCGAGCTGGTGGCGGACACCAGGACGCCGTTCCTGGTCTGGGAGCACCCCTACTACCCCACGTACTACCTGCCCGCGTCCGACGTGCTCGCCGCGTTGATCCCGGCGGACGAGACCAAGCACTCGCCGAGCCGCGGCGACGGCGAGGTCCTGCACGTGAAGGTGGCCACCGCGACCGCGGAGGGGGCGGCGCTGCGGTACCCGGACTCGCCGCTCGAGCAGCTGCGCGACCTGGTCCGCATCGACTGGAACGCCATGGACGAGTGGCTGGAGGAGGACGAGCCGGTCTACACCCACCCCCGGGACCCGCACAAGCGGGTCGACATCCTGGGCAGCTCGCAGCACGTGCGCGTGGAGATAGACGGCGTCACCGTCGCCGAGTCGCGCCAGCCGCGGATCCTGTTCGAGACCGGCCTGCCGCCCCGGCATTACCTGCCGCTCCCCGACGTCCGGATGGACCTGCTGCGGCCGTCGGACACCACCAGCCACTGCCCGTACAAGGGCACCGCGAGCTACTGGTCGGTGGACGCCGGCCAGGGCGAGCACGCCGACATCGTGTGGATCTACCGGACCCCGCTGCCGGAGAGCCAGAAGATCGCCGGGCTGGCCTGCTTCTACGACGAGAAGGTGGACGTCTACCTGGACGGCGAGCTGCAGGACAAGCCGAAGACGCCGTTCAGTTAGTAGTTAGTGCTGTGCGAAGTGCGCCTCGGAATATGGTCGGGATATGGCCATGGCGGCGGAGACCGAGCAGGAACGCGCGAAGCGCCGTCGGCAGCGGATCTTGTTCGACGGGGTGGCCCAGCTCTACCAGGCCACCAGGCCAGGCTATCCCGCTGAGATCGTCGAATTCCTGGTGACAACTGCGGGCGTTGGTCCGGGAAGCACGGTGCTCGAGGTGGGCTGCGGCACTGGGCAGCTCACCAGGGACCTGGCTCGTTACGGGTTCGACCTGACGGCGATCGACATCGGCCCGGCGATGATCACTGCTGCCCGGCGTCACGCCGGCGACTCAGCGACCTCTTTCCAGGCTTGCCCGTTTGAGGACTTCGCCTCGGCCGACGCTGCCTTCGACCTGATCGTCTCGGCCACGGCATTCCACTGGATCGACCCTGAGATCAAGTTCAGCAAGCCGGCGCGCCTGCTGCGACCTGGCGGCTGGCTTGCTCTGCTCGCCATTGGCGAGCGCTATGACGAGCCCCTTGCCGCTGCGCTGCACGGGATGTGGGTCGCGCGAAGTGAAGACGAAGCGTGGTCCGCCAGGAAGCCGCCTGCCAATGCCGATGCCATCATCGGCTCCGGCTTGTTCGATGAGCCGGTAGAGCGGATGCACCAGCTCCGCACGACCGTGGCGGCTGACACCGTCATTGGCGTGGAGAACACCAGAGCGACGGCGCTGAGCTGGTCAGATGATGCCCGCCAGGGATTCACCGCGGAACTCCGCAGCCATCTCGGCTCGCTGGCGGAGGTACCGCTGACTTTGCACACTTCACTCACGATGGCTCGTGTCCGCTAGCGCCATCGTGGCGCGCACCTCTGCTACGTTGATCTACTCGAAACGCGAATCTGCCCGGCCGCCGTCAGCTCCCTATCCTGGCGCACCCGATCCGTCCAGTTCTTCGATCCTGGCCCGCGACGGCCCGCGGCGCGCCGAGATCGCCCGGGCGGCCGCCTCCGCGTCCCGCAAGGTGCGCAGCGCGTTGCCGCTGGCCAGCTTCCCGCACTCGGCCTCGCTCCAGCCGCGGCCGAGCAGCTCAGCGATCAGCGCCGGGTAGCAGGACACGTCCTCCAGGCCCTCGGGCAGCCAGTCCACGCCGTCGTAGTCGCTGCCGATGCCGACGTGGTCGACGCCGGCCACTTCCCGGACGTGCTCGACGTGGTCCGCCACCTCGGCCAGGGTCACCCTCGGCCGGGGGTGCTGCGCTTCCCAGGCCGCGCGCTCGGCCCGCATCTGGCCCCGGCCTGGCACGTTATGGAGATCGACCCCCCGTCGCTTCATGTCCTCGATGAACTCCTGCGCCCAGTCCCGGCAGGCCTGGGAGACGAAGGCCGGGACGAAGTTCACCATGCACGTGCCGCCGTTATCGGGCAGCCGGGCCAGGATGGGGTCGGGCACGTTGCGCGGGTGATCGCAGATGGCCAGCGCCGACGAGTGGGAGAAGATGACCGGTGCCTCGGCGACGTCCAGCGCGTCGCGCATGGTGTCCGGAGACACGTGCGAGAGGTCGACCAGCATGCCGAGCCGCTGCATCTCGCGCACCACCTCGCGGCCGAAGGCGGTCAGCCCGCCGGCCGATGGCTCGTCGGTGGCCGAGTCGGCCCAGGGCAGGTTGAGGTTGTGGGTGAGCGTCATGTAGCGGACGCCGAGCGCGTAGAGCGCGCGCAGCGTGCCCAGCGAGCCGCCGATGGAGTGCCCGCCCTCGGCGCCGATCAGGGAGGCCACCCGGCCCGCGGCGGTGATCCGCTCGACGTCCGCCGCGGTCAGCGCGAGCTCCAGGGCCTCCGGGTAGCGCCGGATCAGCTCGCGGGTCAGGTCGATCTGCTCCAGGGTGGTCGTGACCGCGGTCTCGCCCTGGAGGTCCGCCGACACGTACACCGACCAGAACTGCGCGCCGACGCCGCCCCGGGCCAGCCGGGGCAGGTCGGTCTGGACCGCCGGCACCGGCCCGGAAAGGTCGGTCTTATCCAGGTCGACCTCGTCCGACACGCGCATGGTCCAGGGCAGGTCGTTGTGCCCGTCGAGAATCGGATGGCGGCTGAGCAGATCGCGCGCGGCGGTGTCACTGGTCATGATTCCAGCTTACGAAGATCGCCTGGGCCGGGGCCCCGGGCGGTACCCGGCACGAGGCGTATTGACGCCGTCAGGATTCCCGGCCGGGGCGTTCGGATCCTGTTAGCGCGGCCGCACGCGCCGCGCGGGCGACCGAAAATGGGACCCGGCGTGGGAGGTGCCGATGGCTCGCTACCTGACTCGCGATCGCGTCGCGGTCGCGGCCGGGGTGCTGCTGCCGCTGGCGGTCGCCGTGGTGCTGCTGCCGTTGCGTGCGAGCTGGTCGAACACGAACATGGCCCTGGTGCTGGTGGTCGCGGTGGTCGCGGTGGCCGCGATCGGGAACCGGCTGGCCGGCGTGCTGGCCGCGGTGTCGGCGGCGGCCTGGTTCGACTTCTTCTACACCGTCCCCTACGACCGGTTCACGATCGCCCAGGCCGCCGACGTCAGGACCGCGGTGCTGCTGCTCGTGGTGGGCGTGGCCGTGTCCCAGCTGGCCGCCCGGGCCCGGCGGCTGCAGGTGATCGCGATCACCGACGCGCGCTACCTGGCCGAGATCCACGACACCGCGGAACTGGCCCACACGGCCCGCACCCCCGATGCGGTCGTTGACCGCGTCCGGGAGCAGCTCATCGGCCTGCTGGATCTGTCGGGATGCCGCTTCGAGTACGGGGCCTTGCTGGGTCACCCGCCGCGGCTGGAACCGGACGGCAGCGTGGTGGCCGGCTACCACCGTTACGACGTCGAGGACTCCGGCCTTCCCCGCGAGGAGATCGAGCTGCGGACGTTCGGCAACGGCCAGTACTACGGGCGGTTCATGATGTGTCCCAAGCCGGAGTCCAAGCCCTCCCTGCAGGCTCGCCTGGTCGCGGTGACCCTGGCCGACCAGGCCGGGCGCGCCCTCGGCGCCCGCTAAACCGCCCCGGCGCGCCGCGGAGTTAACGGCAGCAAACGCGGAGGCGCCGGGAAAGAACAGCAGCAGACGCGGAGGCGCCAGGAGAGAATAACCGCCGCGACATGGGGACGCACCGCGCGATACAGTGCAAAAACTATGGGATTGGTGATCGTCGGGCTGGCTGTGGCCTGCTACGTCGGCTGGCACATCAGCCAGGCGCGCGGGGCCCATCGCGGCATCCCGGTCCGGAAGGGCCAGCTCAAGTCCTACCGTCGTGACCGCACGCGCCACGGGATCTGGATCGTCGGCATCGGGGCCGTGATCGTGGTGATCCTGGTCATCGCGGCGCATCCCTGACCGCGGCTCCACGCTTCCGCCACAACGCCTTCACGAGCCCGACACGGCGGGCGCATGTACTGGGGCCTCCAGATTCGCACGGCAGGGGATGGAGCCCGCCGACGTCATGACCGCCGGACGGCTCCGGGCCGGCGGGCGCGGCAGCGCACGCTTCGCCGGCTTGAACCTGCCCGGCCCGCCGGGCCGGCCCGCGCGGCCGGCCCGGCACAAGGAGCCCGACCATGTCCCGTAGCCAGAACGCGACCGCAGGGATCGGCGGCAGCCCGCGTGGCCTGCCCCCGCCGACGTACGCGCCCGCCGTTGTCTCCCGGCGGCCGGCCGACCCGGGGCCCGCGCCGCTGGCCCCGCCCGTGCCGCCCGCCCGTGGCCCGCTGCCACGGGCGGAGAAGGTCCTGGCCGTCGTCGCCCGCCCCGGTCAGGAATCGGCGGACCTGGGCGCGCTGCTGTACGCCTTCCGGCGCGGCGGGGCCAGCCTGGCGCTGCTGTGCGTGACCCGGGGTGAGGCCTCGCCGCTGAACTCCACGTGCGAGCGGCTGGAGACCCGGCGGCCCTGGGAACTGCTGGTGGCCGGGGCCGTGATCGGCATCTCCTCGTTCACCGTGGCCGATTACCCCGACGGCGCACTCACCCGGAGCCCGCTGGCGGAGCTCACCGAACTCGTCCAGCGCGAGATCCGCTGGCATGCGCCGGACCTCCTGTTGATCGTGGATCCGGTGGCCGACCACCCGGGCGACGCCGCGGCGGCCGCCGACAGTTCCGACGACGCGGCAGCCAGCGACAGTTCGGACGACGCGGTGGTAGCCAGGGCCGTCTGCGCCGCCGCCAGGCTGGCCGGCGTGCCGGCGGTGGCGCGCGCGATGCCGGCCGCCTGCGGCGCGCGGCTGGTCGATCTGGGCACCGATCCCGCGGCCGCCCGCGCTGTCCAGCGCTCCGCCGCGGCCGCGCACGCCAGCCAGTCCGAGGCCCTGCCCGAGGTGGAACGCCGTCTCGGACGCCTGGGCGGCCGCGAATCGCTCCGCTGGCTGGTCCCCGCCTCCACGCATTAGCAGCTCGAGCGCTCGACAGCCCGTTCCCGGGCCGCAGTTCCATGATCATCGGGCACTCTTCACGTTCCGGTCGTTTTCCTGGGCGATATGCCCGGATTATGGGCCCGGAGCGCGTGAAGAGCTGGAAATGATTCATGGGATCGGGGGTCACGGGCAGCGTTAAGCGGCGGGCGCGAACTATCGCGCGCCCGCCGCTGCGGGGTCCCCGGCTGCCGCGGTTAAGCGGCCGGGGTGTCTTTGTTCGCGGGCGCTTGTTGTGGGCTCCGGATGGAGGTGGCGAGCGCGACCGGGTCCAAGGGAGCTGGAGAGGGCCTACCGGCGTGATCAGTCGTCGCGGGACAGGCCCAGGCGGTAACCGCCGCCGTGGACGGTCTGGATGATCCGCGGATTGCTGGGGTCGGCCTCGATCTTGCGGCGCAGGTTCTTCACGTGCGAGTCGACGGTGCGCTCGTAGCCTTCGAACTCGTAGCCCCGGACCCGGTTGATCAGCTCGAACCGCGAGTACACCCGGCCCGGGACCGTGGCCAGCGCCAGCAGCACGCCCCGTTCGGTCGGCGTGAGGTCCACCGCCTCGCCGCGGACCGTGGTCAGGTGCCGGGGCTCGTCGATGACCAGGACGCCCCCGCCGTAACTGGTTACGCCCTGCTCGGCCGTTGGCCCGCCGCGGCGCAGGATCGCCTGGACGCGCAGTACCAGCTCGCGCGGGCTGAATGGCTTCGTGACGTAGTCGTCGGCACCGAGCTCCAGCCCCCGGATCCGGTCCTCCTCCGCGCTCTTGGCCGTCAGCATCAGGATCGGCGTGGCCGCCGTGGCGCGAAGCTCGCGGGCCACGGTCTCGCCGGGCACGTCCGGCAGCCCGAGGTCGAGGACGACCAGGTCCGGCGCGGCCTCGGCCGCCATCGTGATGGCCTCGGCCCCGGAACCGGTCGACAGGACGGCGAACCCGGCGCGCTCAAGATAGGACCGGACGAAGTCCCGCAGCTTGCGCTCGTCCTCGACCAGCAGCACCGTCGCCGGCATCGCAGTTCACCTGCCTTCTTCCCGGCCGGCCGTGCGGCGGGCCGTCCGCGCCTCCATATCGCCACCATGACAGCTTCACCGGACAGGCATGACCAGCGGGTGCACTGATGATGACAGCACCGACAGCTAGGCGGCATGGATGACCGGAACTGACCTGATCGTGGCGGCACCGTGGGTCATCTTTGCCGTCGGGCTGTCGGTGGTCTGCATCCGGCTGCTGCGTGCGCGCCGCGCGGCGAGGCCATCACAACGGTCTCATAACGACCAGGAAACACAATGCCCCAAGAAGAACGCGCAAACCCCGTGGCGGTAGCCCCCGTGGCGCCCGACCGGAGTTGCGCCCCCCGCTGGCGTGCGCTCCTGGAGGCCCGGTGGCAGGCCCGGCTGCGGGACGTGACGGAGCTGTCGCTGGCCTTTCACGCCGCTGCCGCGGCCAGCCCGGTCCCCTCGGCCGACCCGGCCGCTCCAGCCGAACTCGCCGAACTCGCCGACCTAGCCGACCCAGCCGGCCCGGTCAGCCCGCGGCCCGGCGACGGCGGGCCCGGCCCGCTGGGGAGGCAGCGGCTGCTGCGCCACGAACTGCGGTGCCGCGAACTGCTGTGCCGCGCCATCGTGGCCCGCCGGAAGCTGGCGGACGTCGAGGAGGCCCTGGGCCGGCTGGCGGCAGGAACCTTCGGCTACTGCGAGCAATGCGAGTCACCGATTCCGGACGGCCTGCTCGCCGCCGTGCCGGAGAGACGCTACTGCCCGCGCTGCGAGGCCGGGGCCGGCCCGGCACCCGCCCTGTCGGGCCGTTCGCGGGCCTGAGATGACCGTGCCCGCGTGGGCCTGGATCGCCGTCCTGGCCGTTTTCGCCCTGCTCATCAGCGCGGACCTGATCGGCTCCCGCCGGGCCGGCCAGGGCCTGCGCGCCGCCGCCATCGCGAGCGGGCTGTGGGTCGCGGCCGGGCTGGGCTTCGGCGGGGTCCTCTGGCTGTGGCAGGGCCCGGCCCTGGCCGGCCAGTACTTCGCCGGCTACCTGCTGGAGAAGGCGCTCAGCGTCGACAACATCTTCGTGTTCGTGCTGCTGTTCACCTCGCTCGCGGTCCCGCTCGCCCAGCAGCGCCGGGTGCTGTACCTGGGGGTGGTGGGCGCGCTGGTGCTGCGGGGCACCTTCATCGCGGCCGGCGGCGCGCTGCTGGATCACACCGGCTGGGTCTTCTACGTCTTCGGCGCGCTGGTCGTGCTGGCCGGCGCGCGCATGTTCCGCGGCGACGCCGCCACCGATCCGGCGAAGAACCTCACGGTGCGCGCGCTGCGCCGGGTGCTGCCGGTGACCAGCGACTACGCGGGCGGCCGTTTCTTCACCCGGGCGGGCGGGAAGATGATGGCCACGCCCTTGTTCGTCGCCCTGGTGGCCATCGAGACCACCGACCTGGTGTTCGCGCTGGACTCGATCCCGGCCGTCTTCGGCGTGACCCGGAACCTATTCGTTGTGTTCACCTCTAACGCCTTCGCGGTACTCGGCCTGAGAGCGCTCTACTTCCTGCTGGCCGGCTCGATGGACCGGTTCCGCTACCTCAAGCAGGGGCTGGCCGTGCTGCTGGTGTTCATCGGCGTGAAGATGCTCGTTTCCGGGGTCGTTCACGTGCCGGTCACGGTGAGCCTGGCCGTGATCGCCGTGGTCGTGGGGGGCGCAGTCGGCGCCAGCCTGTGGCACGACCGCACCCGCCCGCGCCCGGCGCAACGGCAGGACGGGCCGGTGCCCGGTTGAACGTGCTGACCAGCCTGCAGGTGGATTCCCCGATCTCCTACCTGATCGCGATCATCATCCCGGCCCTGGACGCGGTCTTCCCGGTGCTGCCCAGCGAGACCGCGGTCATCGCGCTCGGCGTCGCGACCGCGGGCAGCGCCGACCCCCGCATCGCGCTGCTGGTGGCGTGCGCCGCCGCGGGCGCCTTCCTCGGCGACAACCTCTGCTACCTGCTCGGCCGGCGCTTCGGACCCGCGGTGGAGCGCCGGTTCTTCGCGAGCGAGAAGGGCTCGCAGCGGCGCGACTGGGCGGAGCGTTCCCTGCAACGCTTCGGCACGCAGCTGATCATCGTCTGCCGTTTCATCCCGGGCGGGCGGACGGCCGTCACCCTGAGCTGTGGGCTCGTCGGCTACTCCCGGCGGCGGTTCGTCGCCGCGACCGCGGTCGCGGCGGTCATCTGGGCCAGCTATGCCTTCTTCATCGGCCGGCTCGGCGGTAAGGCCTTCGAGGACCGGCCCTGGATCGGGCTGGGCGTCGCCTTCGGCATCACGGTTGCCGTCAGCGCGGTGATCGAGGCCATCCGGCGGATCCGGGCCGTGATCACCAGGACTAGGGCGTCACACCGGACAGGTTGAGGCCGATCACCCCGGCCAGGACCAGCCCGATCGACACCAGCTTCAGGGTGGACACCCCGTCGCCGAGGAAGGCCATGCCCACGATCGCCGCCCCGGACGCGCCAATTCCCGTCCACACCGCGTACGCGGGCCCCACCTCGAGCTCGCGCAACGCCAGGGTGAGCAGGGCGAAGCTGATCAGCGCGCAGGCGGCGAACCCGGCGGTCGGCCAGGGCCGGGTCAGCCCGTGGCTCAGCTTCAGCATCACCGCGAACCCGGTCTCGAACAGTCCGGCGGCGAAAACGATCAACCACGGCATTTTCCACTCCCAGTCTCTGCTCCGTTGATAGCGCGGGACCGCGGAACCGGGATGTGCTGGCGATGGAACCCGGATGGAGGAGCAGCCGGGTCGGCGAGAGGCGGCTCAGCCCCGGACCGCGGGCAGCACGCGCCGGCCGAGAAGCTCGATGCCGTGGGCGGCGGTCAGGCCGTGCGGCGTCCCGAACTCCACGCGGGTGGCGCCGGCCTGCAGCAGCGCCTCCACCTGGGCGGCGACCTGGTCCGGCGTTCCGGAGAACGCGAAGCGGTCCAGGACCGTGTCCGGGACCAGCCGCCCGGCGGCCTCATGGTCACCCGCGCGGACCAGGCGCTGCATCGCGGCCAGGTCGGCCGCGCCGAGGCCGGGCACCGGATCCAGCGCGGCCACGACCGGGAGGTAGGTGGCCACCTCGGCCCGGGCCAGGCGCCGGGCGCGCACCCCGTCCTCGTCGACGACGGTGACGGCCCCGCAGGCCAGGCCGGCCGCGCCCGGCGAGCGACCGGCGCGCGCCTCGCCACGCGCGAGGGCCTGGCGCGCGGGCGGCAGCAGCACCGGGTTCGCGGAGCCGCCGATCTTGACTTCGCCGGCCAGCTCGCCGGCCAGCGACATCCCGAGCGGGCCCCACGCCCCGAGTACGAGGTCGACTTCCGGCCGCAGCGGCCGGTAGGCGAGGCGTACCCCCGGCTGCACCTGGAAGATCTCGCCCTGGTAGGCCTCGTCGCGGCCGGAGAACAGGTGCCGGACGACGTCGATGGCCTCCCGCAGCCGGCGGACCGGCCGCTCCTGGGCGACCCCGACCGCGTCGAGCCACGCGCCGCGGGCGAGCCCGAGGTAGGCGCGGCCGCCCGAGACGGTGTCCAGGATGTGCAGCTGGTTCGCGATCTCGAGCGGATGCAGCAGGTAGGGATTCAGGCAGGCCGGGCCGAGCCGGATGAGCCGCGTCCGCTGGGCGATGGTGATCAGCGGCAGCAGCGGCGACGGGTAGCGCAGGTCGCTGTAGACGGAGACGGTCCCGAAGCCGAGCTCCTCGATCCGCGGGGCCAGGCTGGCGTACGTGGCCAGATCCTCGTCCGACTGCAGCGCGATGCTCAGCTCGCGGCCGCCGCGGCCGTCGCGGGCGGCGGCACCGGCGGTCACGTGGCGTCGGCGAGCGGGATCGCGCGGGCGCCGGTGCGCTCGATCCGCATGATCAGCCGCTCGTCGGGGTCGGGGCAGGCCACCAGGTTGTCGCGCTCGAGCCAGTCCCCGGCGGCGAGTTGGCGCTGCTTAGCGGGAAGCAGCGGCAGCACGGCCGCGAGCGCGTACACGCAAAAGAAACGGCCCGGGCAGGTGCGCAGCCTGCTGCTCTCGGTCAGCTCGAACCAGTCGCCGGCCTGCAGGCCGCACACCGAGCGCCCCTCGATGCGGTCCACCACGACCCGCAGGTCGTACAGGGTGGCGGAGTCGTCGGGGGCGGCCGGGTCGTCGCGGGAGGGCGGGTCGTCGCTGGGAGCCAGGCCGGGCGCGCCGCCGGATCCTGTCACCTCACCCACGCGTCGTCCCGGTACACGTCCCCGTCCTTCATGACCCAGTGCAGCGTGCGCAGCGCGGACACCGAGGTCGTCGGGTCCGCGGTCATCGCGATGAGGTCCGCCCGCTTGCCGGCCTCCACGGAGCCCACCTCTGCGTCTACTTCGAGCCACGCCGCCGGTCCCAGGGTGGCGGCGCGCAGCGCGTCGGCGGGCGGGAGGCCGAACGCCTCCATGTGCTCGAGCTCACGCACCGTGGCCGACGTCCCCTCGGTCTCCGCGAACGGCGGCAGGTCGCTGCCCAGCATCACCTCGACCCCGGCCTCCAGGGCCAGCCGGTAGGATTCCTCGTGCACCGGCGCGGCGCTCAGCGACCGCTGCTGCATCCAGGCGGGCACGCCGATCGAGTCGAAGAACTCGCCGCACCTGGTCACCGAGAGCGTCGGCACCAGCGCGGCGCCGCGGTCGCGCATCTGCTGCGCCACCGCCTTCGTCAGCTGGTACCCGTGCTCGACGCAGTCGAGTCCGGCGTCCAGAGCCTGCCCGATGACCCGGGCCGGCCCGGCGTGGGCGGTCACCTTGCGCCCCCAGGCGTGCGCGGTGTTGATCACCGATTCCAGCTCCGCCGGCGTCAGCGGCATCGTCTCGATGGTCTCGTTCGCCCCGGCGATCCCGCCCGAGATCATGACCTTGATGAGGTCCGCGCCCGCCTTGATCTGCGCCCGCGCGCCGCGCGCGAACCCGTCGGGCCCGTCGCACTCGAGCGTGCTCGGCGCCTCATGCCCGTGCCCGCCGGTGCAGACCAGCGCGCGCCCGGCGGAGTAGACGCGCGGCCCCTCGGCGCGCCCGGCCCCGATCGCGGCGCGCAGCGCGAAATCCGCGTGGTCACTTTCCCCGACGCACCGGACCGTTGTGACCCCGCTCCGCAGGGTTCGCCGGGCGCCGTCCGCAACGTACAGCATGAGCTCGTGCGGCGACATGGCCCGGACCGAGTCGCCCGCCGGTCCCGGCAGCGCCAGGGAAAAGTGCGTGTGCATGTTGAACAGCCCGGCCATCACGTACGAGCCCTGCAGATCGATGACCGTTACGCCGGTGCGGGCCTCGGCCGGCCCCCACGCGCCCACTTCGGCGATCTTGCCGTCCCTGACCAGGATGTACTGGTCACGCTGCACGTCGGCGCGGCGGCCGTCGAACACGTGACAGTTCACCAGGATCTTCGGATTATCCATAACGGGCACGCCCCTCCATTAGCTGGGACGGATCGTAGACGGCCCTGCCTCCCACCAGGGTCAGCAGGACCTCGATATCCGGCAGCTCGTCGACCGGGCACGACAAAGGGTCGGCCGAGAAGGCCACCAGATCGGCGTCCATGCCCGGCCGCAACTCCCCTCGCCGGGTCTCCACTCCGAGCAGGGCCGCGCCGCAGCGGGTGTAGAGGTCGAGCGCCACATTCCGGGCCAGGGCCTGGTCCTCGCCGATCAGCCCGCCGGAGCGGCCCCGCCGGGTCACCATGAACCAGATGCCGCGCAGCGGGTCGAACGGGGGCACGTCCCCGTCGCTGCCCGCGGCCACCCGGACCCCGGCCGAGACCATGTCGCGCACCGGAGCGGCCCGGGCGGCGTTCTCCTCGCCCCAGTACCGCCGTACCTCGTCCGCGAACTCGTACACGATGCCGGGATGCGCCGAGACACCGACGCCGGACAGGGCCAGGCGCCGGATGGTCTCCGGGGCGCAGTTGAGCGCGTGCTCGACGATCAGCTGCCGCGGGTCTCGGGCCCATCCGGCGGACAGCGCCCGTTCGTAGGCGTCCAGGACGACCCGGACCGCCGCGTCGCCCACGGCGTGACATCCGATTCCTCCCGACCGCTGCAATGACTCCTCGACGATGACCTGCAGATCGGCGGGGGTCACCCGGAAGGGCTCCGCGCCCGGGTACTCGCTGCCCCCGGCACCGCCGATCGCCGCGTCCGCGATCCGCCCGTCCACGAAGGCCTTGACCCCGGTCAGCCGCAGGTACGGGTCCCCGGCCGGGTAACCCGGCGGCATCTGTTCGATCTGCCGGCGCGCCGACTGCAGATCGCTGCCCTCGGGGATGCGCCACAGCAGGTCGCACCGCAGGGACAGCCGGCCGGTGTCCCGCAGCGCCCGGAAGAGCTCCAGTTCGGGGGCGTCGACGCCCGCCTCCCGGATGGAGGTGATGCCGCGGGCGGCCAGCCGCGCCATGACCGTGGCCAGGTCCTGGCCACGGTCCCGGGGCGTCGGCTGGCCCACGGCCAGCTCCAGGGCCAGGGCGATCACGGCGTCGGAGTGAACGTGCCCGGTCTCGGCGGCGCCGCCAGGCCGTGGCTCCGCGCCCGGGAACCCGCCCTCGGCGTCCAGCCGCGCGAGGGCCCGCGAGTTCAGGACCGCGAGATGACTCCCCCGGCGGAGCAGGATCGGCCCGGCGGTGCCCAGCGCATCCAGCTCAGCCCGGGTCGGCAGCCGGCCCTCACGCAGCTGGTACTCATGCCAGTTGCGTCCCGAAACGGTCCACTCGCTGGCCGTGCGGCCGTGCGCGGCCTCGCGCACCGCCGCCAGCAGGTCCCCCAGGGTGGTCGCTTCGCGCAGGCTGACCAGGCGCGCGTCCGCCGCGGCCTGCAGGGCGTGGATGTGAGTATCGATGAAGCCGGGTCCCACGCAGGCAGAACCCAGGTCGGCCCAGGAGGCCGACGGCCCGGCGGCCTGGGCGGCTTCCGCCGCGGTGCGCGCCAGGGCCCGTATCCTGCCGCCGGAGATGACGATGTGCCGGTAGGACCGGCCCGACCGGTAGTCGGGGCGGATGGTCGCGGCCGTGAGCACGGCCGTGCCCGCGTCCGCGGTCAGCGGGCCTTCCTCATCCGTTGATCACATGCTCAGCGTACGCGGGGAGGAAGAGAAGGCTCAGAATCCGCGGGGCCAGTCCCAGTACTGGTAGTGGTAACTCTGGCCCTGCTGCCAGTGGCGGCGCGCCCGCCGCCGGAACCGATGGGCCGCCAGGGCCGTGGCCAGCCCCACCACCAGCGCGAACACCAGGAACATCTGGAGGGCAGCGAAGAACACCCATCCGCCGCCCGGGAGCACTATCACCGCGAGCAGCATCAGCGCCACCAGCGGCAGGATTCCCGGGCCGCGCCGCCGGACGGCCAAGGGCGGACCCGCGGGCCGGGAGGCCACGACCGGGGCCGGCTCGGGCAGGTCGACCAGGACCCGGCGCAGCTCGCCGAAGGTCCTCGCGTTCAGCGCCGCCGTGATCCGCTCGTCCAGTTCCTCGCGGGTGAGCCGGCCCTCGGCGAAGTGGTCGCGCAGCCGGGTGGTGACACGCTCCCGGTCGGCGTCCGAGGTCCGGATGCGGTCATCCATTGCCATCGTCGTCTCCTTGCTCCGACTCATCGTCCTCGTCCGTGTCGGCGTCGGCGTCGGCCAGGATCCGGTACAGCCTGCGCCGGGTCTCCTCCAGCAGCCGCTCGGCGTCCTGGACCTGCCCGGGCGTGCCGGCGTGCGCTATCTGCACGATGCCGGCGCCGAGCCGGGCGGCCTCGGCGAACAGGCCGGGCAGCTCCCAGGCCTCCTGCTGGGCCCGGGACTCCCACGCGCCCCGGGCCTTCTCGGGGTTCTGCTCGACGTAGTCGCGGCCGGCTTGGGTCAGGCTGAACGTCCGGCGGCCTCCCGACTCCTCGCCCACGATCAGGCCCTCGTCGGCCAGCTGGGCCAGGGCGGGGTAGACCGCGCCCGGGCTGGGGCGCCAGGCGCCGCCGCTGCGCTCTTCGATATCGGACATGACCTGGTAGCCGGTGCGCGGGCCCTCCTGCAGGAGCGCCAGGATCGCGGCCCGCACGTCACCGCGGCTGGCCTTCCCGCCGCGCGGCGGGCCGGGCGCTCCGGGCCACCAGCTGCCCCACGGTCCGCCCGGGCCGCCCCACTTCCCGGGGCCGCCCTTGGGACCGACAAAACCCCACGCCCACGGCCCGCCCTTACTGCCGGGGCCGGCCGACATCTTGGCCCTGAAGCTCTTCAGGTCGTCGGACATCCCGCCGAAGCTCTTCAGGTCGTCGAGCACCCCGCCGAGGCAGTCCAGCCTGTCGAACAGGCCAGGATCGAGGTCCCAGGCCCACTTCGGTGCCGGCATTGCCGCACCTCCGTTCCGCGCTTTCACGATACGATCACGATATATCGACAGCGTACGTCGTGGTCCTCCTGATGACAAGATATGTCGCAATCCCGGGTATCGGCGCCACCGCATGGGGACCGCGGAGGCGGGACGTCATGGACCGGAAGAACTCTGGCCGGGCCGCCGGGCCGCCGACACGCCGTGGTCGCGGTTGAACCTGGCCGAGGTCGAACTGACCGGCGGGCGGCGCCTGGGCCGCTACACGCTGCGCCCGTCCCCGTCGTGCTGGCCGCGGTCCCCGGCTCCCGTGACCGCGCGCTGCTGTTATGGCGGCACCGGTTTATCCCCGACGCCCGGGGGCCTCGGTGAGCGCGCCGCCGTGGTTACGGCCTAGCCGGGCAGAGCCTTCTTGACGTCGCTTCCGACGTTCTTGGCCTTATGTTCCAGGCGCGCGTCCTGCTTTTTCGCCCAGGCGATCAGCTGCTGCATGCCGCCAGTGCTGTTTTCCTTGGTGATGTGCCCGATCGCGGCCAGGCCGATGGCGGCAGTGACCGCGGAGATGTGGAAGCGATGGCTTCGCACCAGCCGGTACACCGCGCCCGCCCCGATCCCGACCAGGATCATCTTCCGCCGGCTGCCCCCCTGCGCTGACCCGGCGGGCGTGCGTGCTGAGACCGAGGCGTTGGGCTCCGGTCGGACGTCGATCGTCATCTCGATCCCTTTCGGTCAACGCCAGTCTGTGGCGGATCTCCGGCGGTAGTCAACGGGCACTCACGGCTGGCTGGCCGCCTCCGGCCGGGCCAGCGGCCGGCCGATCAGCTCGATCAGCCCCAGCACCACCACCAGGAACACGGCGATCAGGATGACGACGAGGGCGGTGGGCCGGCCCAGAACACGAAGATCAGCGCAGCCAGGGCCACCGCGCCGATCCGGAGACTCATGCGGTGGGCGTAGGTCCACCGGCCGACCGGGCCGGTGGACACGCCCTGGCGTTCGCCCGCCCCGCGGACCCACGCGAACCCGGACGTGAAGACCCCCCGGGTGCGGACGGCCGCCGCCGACGGGCCGGTCAGGAACGCGCCGGCCGCCACCACCAGGCCCAGCACCAGCAGGGTGCGCAGCGCGGTCCTGATGAAGCGGACGAAGGTGTCGAACAAGGCGGACGCGGCGTCGGCGGGCAGCTGGCTGCTCGGGATGCTGCTGAGGTAGATGCTGCGGAACAGCAGCAGGCCCAGGCCGAGCACCAGCATGGACGCGGCGAACCCGAGCCCGGCTCCGATCAGGGGCGCGCCGGCGGCGCCGGGCGACGAACACCCCGGCGGCGAGCAGCAGCAGCGTCAGGATCGGCAGCAGGATCTTCAGGTCGCTGGCCGCGCGGTACAGTTTCTGCGCCTTGACCAGGCCTGCCGCGGAGTACACCGCGAGCGTGGCGTGGATCGGCGGCAGGCTGTTGACCAGCGAGAATCCCCGCGAGCTCAGGTTTTGCTTGACCGCGTCCACGAACGGGGCGAGCTGGATGACTATCTTCCCGTCCTTTACGCCGACCACCTTGGACTGGCCGGACAGGACGTTCACCAGCGTCTGGTGCGCCAAAGTGTTGACCTGGATCCAGATGCGGGCGAACCGGGGGCTCGTCACGATCTTGTGCACCTGGGTGTGGACGTACCCGGCCACCGCGCTGGCCAGCGACGGGCCGAACGACTTCAGCAGCCCGCCGACCCGGGTCAGGCCCTTGCTGTTCAGTGCCGCAGCGGCCTGGTTGGCGTAGCCCTGCACGTTGAGATGGGTGGTGATCTGGGTGGTGATCTTGTCGGTCAGCGCGTTCTGGATGGCCGGCTCGTGGATCAGCGGCTCGATGTTGTCGATGTAGCGGCTGGTGTTGGTGACCTGGTTGATCCCCCAGACGCCAATCACCGAGACCGGGGCGAGTACGCAGCCGATCACGATCAGCAGCGCCGATACCGGGGTCCGCCAGCTGAGCCTGCGCCGCCGGGCGCCGCCTGCCCGCCTGCCGCGCCGACGGCGGCCCGCCCTCCGGTCCGGCGGCCCGTCCGCCTCAGAAACCGGCGCCGCCGTCGCGGGGTCCGGCGACTCGGCCGCCGACGCCGACATCCCAGCCGGCCCAGGGTCCGATGGCCCGGCCGCCTCAGAGGCCGGCGCCCCGGCCGCCCCGCGCTCCGGTGAGGCGGCCGGCCCGGGCTCCGGTGAGGCGGCCGCCCCAGGCTCCGGTGGCCCGGCCGCTTCAGAGGCCGGCGCCCCGGCCGCCTCAGGGTCCGGTGGCGCGGCTGGTTCGGGGGCCGGCGATCCGGCCCCGTTCGTCCGGGGAGATTCCGGCCCGGCGTGCTCTTCGGGGCTGGTATCCCCCTCTTCTGCCAGGCTCTCTGGCTCGCTGCCGGTGTCAGCCAAGATCCACCTCTTGCCCCCCAGCATGATCGCCAACCGACGTATTCGTCTTCCGGGTCTTTCACTCTGGCCCGGGCCCGCTGGGACGCGCCTCACCCCGCCTGGGTGAAGTCGCGGCATGCGGGCCAGCTAGTCCTAGTGTGGCTCCTCGGGCAGACCGATACGCTGTAGCTCCGCGAGGTCGTCCGGACCGAGGCGGTCGAGCAGGCCGATCGCGGCGCAGTTGGCCCGGACCTGCTCCGCGCTCGTGGCGCCGAACAGCACGCTGGTGACGATCGGGTTGGTCAACGGAAAGGCCAGGGCCAGCGCGGCCGCGGTGGTGTCCAGCCGGCCGGCCAGGACGGCGAGCTCCCCGGCCGCGGCGACCGCGGCCGCGACCCGGGCGTCGTCCAGCGTGCCCGGCGGCGCGGCCGGCGGCGGGACCGGACAGGTACTTGCCGGTGCAGCACGCCGCCCGCCAGGCTGAACGAGGCGATCATCCGCGGCACCCGACACTCTCGAAGACCCGGGTCATCGCGGCGTCCTCCGCCCACGACCGGCGCACCAGGCTGTACGGCAGCTGGATGGCGCACGGCGGCGCGACGCCGAGTGCGGGCGCCGCCCGCACGGCCACCCCGGCCTGGTCGGCGGGCCAGTTCACCAGGCCCCACGCCCGCGCCTTGCCCGAGGCGACGAGCCCGCCCACCTCGGCCACCAGGTCGGCCGACGGCATGCCCTCCGGCGGCGCGTTCGCGTAGATCACGTCGATGTAGTCGAAACCCATCCGGCCGAGGGAGGCGTCAAGCTCCGCGGCGGCGCTCTGCCGCGGCCAGAACTCCCACCACAGCTTGTTCGTCACCACCGCCTCGTCCCTGCGCATGCCCGCACCGCGGAACAGCTCGCCGAAGAGCACCTCGGAATACCCGGTCCGCATCGGGGCGGTACCGGTCTCGTCGTCGTACCTGGCGTCGTCGAAGAAGTTGATGCCCTCGTCGCGTGCCGCCCGCATGATGGCCACCCCGGTCTCGACGGGCAGCCGGTCGTACGTGCGCCACGAGCCGAGCGACAACAGCGACACCTGCATCTCCGCCGAGCCCAGCGGCCGGGAACTCAGGAAACCGGCTGGCATTCTGCCTCCCTCGGGAACGCGACGGCGACCCGCGAGCCCGCCGGGGGCGTGCCGACCGGACCCGGCGGCAGGCCGTCATCCGCTCCCGGCACCTCGTCGCCCACTTTTCCTCCAGCGCCCGAGGGCCGCGGCAAGGACCGGCGATCAGGCCGCCCGGCACTGCGCCGACCAGAATCGGGAACCGCAGCGACCAGCCCCCCGTGTCGCGAAAGATCGCCCCCAAGTATCCGCTCCGGCGCTTCCCCGCCGCAACACGCCTCACGGTGCGGTACCCGCGACCGGCCGCGAAACGGAAGCCAATACCGTGGTGGCGTGGGATCCCGGGAGTGAGCATGGAACGCGAGCGCTCTTCCGCCCAGGGGTGGCGCGCGGTCAGCATCGTGCTCGCGGGCGCCTTCATGGCGCTGCTGGACACCACGATCGTGAACGTCGCCCTGCCCACGATCCGCAGCGGCCTGCACGCGCCAGCATCCATCCTGGAGTGGATCGTGTCCGGATACGCCCTGGCGTACGGGCTCGCCTTGGTCCCCGCGGGGCGGGCCGGGGACCGGTTCGGGCAAAAGCCGATGTTCGTGGGCGGGCTGACGGTCTTCACGCTGGCCAGTGTGGCGTGCGGGATCTCCCAGACGCCCGCCGAGATCGTCACGGCGCGGGTCATCCAGGGGCTAGGCGCGGGGACGTTCTACCCGGCGATCAGCGCGACCATCCAGCTGGCGTTTACCGGGCCGGCTCGGTCTAAGGCGTTCGGCATGCTCGGCGCCGTGATCGGTGTCTCGACTGCGCTGGGCCCGACGCTGGGCGGGCTCATTATCGCCGCCGCCGGCAGCGCGGACGGCTGGCGCTGGGTCTTCCTGGTCAACCTGTTCATCGGCGCCGTCGCGATCCCGCTCGCGGTCTGGCAGCTGCCGCGCGGGGCGGTTCGCGGCGGGCGCGGGTTGGACCCGCCGGGGCTGGCCCTGTTGACCGGCTCGCTGCTGTTGCTGCTTATCCCGCTGGTTGAGGGCCAGCAGGCGGGGTGGCCCGCCTGGTGCTGGGCCTGCCTGGCCGCCGCGGTCGTCACGTTCGGCGGCCTCGCCGCGCGGGAAGTGCATGCCGAACGCCGCGGGGCGATCCGCTGCTGGAGCCGGCCCTGTTCCGGCAGGCGCCGTTCTCGGTGGGCGTGACCTTCGCGGCGGTGTACTTCGCCGGGTTCACCACCGTGTTCTTCACGATGTCGATCCTGTGGCAGGAGGGGCTCGGACATGATGCGCTGATTACCGGCCTGGTGCTCGCGCCGTTCTCGATCGGGTCCCTGCTGGCCTCCGCGAACAGCGACAAGCTGTCGGCGCGGCTCGGCCGGTCCGTTCTGGTCGTCGGCACCCTGGTCATGCTGGTCGGCCTGGCCGCCACCGCCATTGTCATCCACCTGACCGCTCCCGAGCCCGACGGCTGGTACCTGGTCGCACCGCTGTTCGTTGCCGGGCTCGGCAGCGGCGTGATCATCGCGCCCAACACCGACTTCGTGCTCAAAGCGGTGCCACCGCGCGACGCGGGCACGGCCAGCGGGATCCTCGGGACCTTCCAGCGCACCGGCACCGCCATCGGGATCGCGGTTATCGGCTCGGTGCTGTTCGGCACGCTGAAGGTTCACCCGGGTCCGCACGCGGTCGCCAGCGCCTTCAGCCACAGCGCAGAGCTGGCGCTGTGGGTCAACCTCGGCATCGTGGCGCTCAGCCTGCTGCTCGCGCTGGCGTCGCGGACGCTCGTTACCGCCGCACCGACCATCCCGGATAGCTCCGTGCGCTCGTCGTGACGAACGAATAGGCCGCTTCCTCGTTCGGCGACAGCATCGCCGGCCCGATCGGCCGGGCCGGCCAAAGAAGCCGGCCGGTGCCGAGCCGGTGTGCCTGGCGGCGGCGCAGGTTCTGCCGGAGGCTCGTCTAGGCTGCGCGGTGTGGCGGAGAGCTTCGACCCGGTGGCGCACAACCGCGCCGCCTGGGATCGCGAGGTAGAGAGCGACAACGAGTGGACCCGGCCGGTCGGGCCGGAGGTCGTCGCCCGGGCGCGGGCCGCTGACTGGTCGGTGGTGCTCATCGGCTACGAGCCGGTGCCGCGGGACTGGTTCCCGGCCGAGCTGTCCGGCGCCGCGGTGCTGTGCCTGGCCTCCGGCGGCGGGCAGCAGGGCCCGGTGCTGGCCGCGGCAGGCGCGGCCGTGACCGTGTTCGACAACTCGCCGCGGCAGCTGGCCCGCGACGAAGAGGTGGCCGCCCGGGAAGGGCTGGCGATCCGCACGGTGCTCGGCGATATGCGCGATCTGAGCGCGTTGGCCGACGCCAGCTTCGACGTGGTGGTCAACCCGGTCTCGAACGTGTTCTGCCCCGAGCTCGCGCCGGTCTGGCGGGAGGCGTTCCGGGTACTGCGCCCGGGCGGCATCCTGCTCGCCGGGTTCATGAATCCCGACATCTTCATCTTTGATGACGAGGCGCTGGAGCGCGGGGAGCTCGTGGTGCGGCATCCGCTGCCGTTCAGCACCCTGGACCTGCCCGACGCCGAGCGGGAGCGAGTTTACGGCGGCGGACCGGTCGAGTTCAGTCACTCGCTGACCGAGCAGATCGGCGGTCAGCTGGCTGCCGGCTTCGTCCTCACCCACCTGGTCGAGGCGCCTCATCACTGGGGCCCCACCACGCGGTACCTGCCCGGCTACATCGCCACCCGCGCGGTCAAGCCCGGCTGACCCGTCCCGAGGCAATGTCCTCGGGGAGGCAGCCGTGGTCGGCCGGCTGAGCTGCGGGCGGGGTGGCTAAATTGATGACGCGGGACCGCGATCCAGCGGGAACGCAGAGAGGCGGCCAGCATGGCACGCGGCATCCAGGTCGGCGATAAGGCCCCCGACTTCACCCTCCCGTCGCAGTCCGGCGAACCGGTCCGGCTGCGCGACCGGCTCGGCGAACGGGCGGTCGTGCTGTACTTCTACCCGAAGGACAACACGCCGGGCTGCACCGCCGAGGCGTGCGCATTCCGCGACAGCTACGAGGTGTTCACGGACGCCGGGGCCGACGTGATCGGGATCAGCTCCGACTCGGTGGCCAGGCACGTCGGCTTCACTGACCGACACAAGCTGCCGTTCACGCTGCTCAGCGACCAGGGCGGCCAGGTCCGCAAGCGCTACGGGGTGCCGGCTGTGCTCGGCCTCCTGCCCGGCCGGGTCACGTACGTGATCGACCGCGGCGGCACGGTCCGGCACGTCTTCAACTCGATGACCAACGTTGACCGGCACGTCAGCGAGGCGCTGGAAGTGGTCCGGCAGCTGCAGGCGGAGCAGCCGGCCTAGCGCGGCGGGCAACTGACCTGCGCTCTGCTGTCGGCACCGACAGCGCTACAGTCGGGCGGTGGCCGACAAGGGATCACCGCCGGGGCCGCTGCGGCGCGGGTTCGGCACGGGACGGCTGGAGGCGTTCAGCGACGGCGTGTTCGCCATCGCGATCACCCTGCTGGTGCTCGACGTCGCGATTCCGGCCAGCGCCGAGCGGCACCTGCTGCGCTCGGTCATTGACCTGTGGCCCTCGTACCTGGGGTACGTGGTCAGCTTCTCGACCATCGGCGCCATGTGGCTCGGGCACAACGCGATCACCGAGTACCTCGACCGCGCCAACGCCGTGTTCGTGCGCCTGAACCTGCTGTTCCTGCTGTTCGTCGCGTTCCTGCCGCTCCCCACCCGGCTGTTCGCGGACTTCATCGAGCGGGACAGCCCGGAACGCGTCGCGGTCACGATCTACGGGATCGCCCTGCTGCTGACCTCGACCATGTTGCTGGTCCTCTGGCGCTACGCGGTCCACGCCCGGCTGGTACGGCCCGACGCGTCGGACGAGGAGATCCAGTTCCTGACCCAGCGCCTCACGCCGGGCCTGGGGGGCTACCTGATCCTGATCGTCGCCGGGCTCTTCGTCCCGCTCATCGCGGTCATCGGGTACCTGGCCATCGCCCTGTTCTACATCATCCCGTTCCGGCGGGAGGACCTGACGCTCCGGTTCTGGCGCCGTCGGCTGCGCCGCTCGCCGTCGCCATGACCGTGTGGCCGGGCCGCTGGTGCCGTGCACGGCCGCCGCCCACCTCGGCTACGAGCTGTTCCCCGCGCTGGAGCGCGGGGAAGGAACTGGGAGACACTGCCCGATGAGCCTGGGGAGACGCCGTGACCGTGGTGGCGTCTGGGGAGCGGCCCGCGGAGATCGTGCGGGTTCAGGCGGACGCGGCGGTCAACCGGATGTTCATCGCGGCCTGCGACCGCACCGGCGCCGAGCGCGGCGTCGACTGGGTCCGGGGCGCGGTGATCGTCGACGCCGACGGCCGGCCGCTGGCCGAGGCGACCGGGGCCGCCGGGCCGGTCACGATCGCCGCGGACTGCCGGCTCGACAGCGCCCTCGACGAGACCACCGGTCCGCGGAACGACGTGCACGCCGACCGCAGGCCCGGGCTGTACCGCCGCGTCAGCGAAGAGCGTTCGTGAGGTAGCCGATGATGTCGTCGGCGCCGCGGCGGTCCGGGTCCAGGTCCGGGTTGTAGATGCAGACCGACCAGCCCGCGCAGCCGTCCGCGGCGAGGGCGGCGGACGTCACCTGGCTCAGCTGCGGCCAGGTCAGCCCGCCGGGTTGCGGGTAGTCCACCGCCGCGAAGTCGTCGGTGGCGAGCACGTCGAGGTCGGTGTGCAGCCACCACGGCGCGGGCAGGGCCGCCGCGACGGCCGCGAGCCCGTCCGCGGCGAGCTCGGCCGGGCGGATCAGCGCCCGCAGCCGGCCCGCCAGGCTCGCCACGCCCGCGCTGGCCAGCTCGCCGTCGTCGCGGGGGCCGACCGCGACGACGTTCCTGGCGCGCACCCGGGGCAGGGCGCCGCGCAGCCGGGGGTCGAGGTCGTCGTCGAACAGCCGCAGGACCAGCCCGAGCTCGCAGTCGGCGGCCTCGCCGGTCGGCGACCGGCGGGGCGGCCACGCGTCCTCGTGCCCGTCCACGAACAGCAGGCCGGGCTCGTCCCGCTCGGCCTGCAGCGCCGCGAGCGGCCCGACGATCACCGGGCAGTCACCGCCGATAAGCAGCGGGAACCACCGGTCCCGGCGCGCGGCCGCGGTCGCCTTGCGGGCCTGCCCGATCATGGCGATCAGCGCCCCCTCGGCCAGCAGCCCGGACGGCCCGCGCCGCGGCTGCGGCGCGGGGAGCACGAGATCTCCCGCGTCGGTGAACCCCCCCGGCCGGCTGCCCAACGCCGCCGCCAGGCCGCGCTCGCGCAGCACGCCCGGCGCCCGCGCCACCCCGTCCAGGGTGCCGTTGGAATTCGTCGGCACGCCGATCAGCACGACGTCCCGCGGCATCGTCACGCGGGCGCGTCAAAGGCGATAACGGTCTTGATGCCGGTGGGCCTGCCCAGGATCAGGTCCGGTGCCTGCTCGGGCGGGTAGCGGCCGGCGATCAGGGTCGCCGTCACGGCCGGCCAGTGCCGCCGGAAGCGGTCGAGGTCCGCCAGCGCGGCCGCGAAGGCGTCCGACCCGGCGTTCACCGTGCCGAGCAGGACCTGGTTCTTCAGGACCATGTCGCGCATGAGGCTGGCCGGGTCCGCCTCGACGAAGGCCTGCAGGCCGGGGACGCCGGTCAGCACGAAGATGCCGTTGGTTCCCAGCACCCGCAGGGCCTCCAGCGCGAAGTGCGAGTGGCCGACCGCCTCGTAGATCAGGTCGATGTTGCCGATCTTCTCCGCCAGCTCCGGGAACGTGGTGGCCCGCGAGGACACGTAGGTCGCCCCGATGGCCTCGACCAGGTCGACCCGCGGGCTGGGCGGCAGCTCGCGGGAGTAGACGTAGGTCGTGAAGCCGGCGGTGGCCAGCACCATCGCGCCGAGCAGCCCGACCGGCCCGATGCCGAGCACTAGCGCCGAGAGCCCCCGGCCCCGCTCCTCGCCGGGCGTGTCCGGGTCGAGCCAGGGCGGGCGCTGCCGCATCACCCAGAAGATCTGCCCCATCGCCTTCTCGGCGATCGTCAGCGGCTCGGCCAGCACGGCGATCTCGCGCAGGTCCGGCGGCACGAGGATCAGGTAGCGCTCGCGCTCGACCACGCGCTCGGTCATGAAGCCGTGCGCTTCCTTGATGCCGCGCTCGGTGAAGTCCCCGGTGTAGCAGTAGTCCTGGTGCCCGCGGCGGCAGGCCAGGCAGCCCGGATGCGGACACGGGCGGCGCACCGACGGCACGACGAGATCTCCCGGCGTGAAGCGCTCGACGGCCGGCCCGGTCTGCACGACCTCGGCCAGCGACTCGTGGCCGATCACCAGGTGGTCATCTCCCGGCGGCGGGGTGCCGTACTCGAACGAACAGATCTCCTTGTCGGTGCCGCAGATGCCGATGTCGAGCATCCGCAGCATCATCTGGTCGGGCTCGAGGAGCCGCGGGTCCTCCTGCTCGACGACCTTGACCTCGCGAGATCCCGGGAGAACCGCGACGGCTTTCATGTCGCCCTCCCCGACGCGGCCGGCGGGCGCCCCGGGACGGGCCGGAGGATGGCCCGGGCCGGCGCCTCGATGTCCATGGCCCGCTGCATCACGATCGGCGGGTTGTCGGGCCAGTGCGCCATGCCGTGCCGGACGGTCACGGACACGTCGATCCATTCCGCTTCACCGGATTCGGTCATGGTCAGGGACCCCTTGTCTGCCGAAGCCCGGGCACTCCCAGGACATCACCCGGCCGCAGCCGCGGATCTGGTCCTTCGCGGGAATTCCGGATGACAATTTGATGGCTTAGTCCTTAACGCTATTCGGCCGGATGCTCGGCGGCGGCCGGGTCGTCGGCCAGCTCGTACCGGGCCCGCTCGAAGCTGATCGTGCGGTGGGGCCGGTTCTTGGTGAAGGTCATGGCCCGGGTCCAGTTGAACACGGTGGCGATCCGGTTACCCCAGCCGACGAGGTACAGCACGTGGATGAAGGCCCACATCGTGTAGCCGATCACGCCGGTGCACTTCATCCCGAAGGAGTCCACGACGGCGGACAGGTGGCCGATGGTGGCCATGCTGCCCTTGTCGCGGTACGCAAAGGGCTTCGCCGAAGGCTCGCCCGCCAGCCGGGCGCGGATCAGCTTGCCGACGTAGGCACCCTCCTGCAGCGCGGGCTGGGCCACCGCGGGCAGCCCGTTCAGCGAGACCATGTCGCCGATCGCGAAGACCTCGGGGTGACCCGGCAGGCTGCAATCCGGCCGCACCGCCACCCGGCCCGCCCCGTCGGTGCCGGCGCCGGTCGCCTCGGCCAGCATCTTCGCCAGCGAACAGGCCCGGACGCCGGCCGCCCAGATCTTCGTCCGGGCCGGGATGCGCCGTCCCCCGTCCGCATCCTTGATCGTGATGCTGTCGTGGTCCATGCCCTGGGCCACGGTGTTCAGCAGCACGTCCACGCCCATGCGCTGCAGGCGCCGTTGCGTATAGCGCTGAAGCTTGGGGTCGAACGACGCAAGCACCGCCGGGCCTGCCTCGATCAGCAGGATCTTCGCCTCGGTGGTGACCACCGACCGGTACTCCCTGGGCAGCACCTCGTGGGCGAGCTCGGCGACCTGGCCGACCATCTCGACCCCGGTCGGCCCGGCTCCGACCACCGCGAACGTGAGGTACGCCGCCCGATCGGCGGGGTCGGCGGCCTGGTCGGCCATCTCGAAGGCGCTGAGGATGTGGCTGCGCAGATGGCGGGCGTCCTCCAGGGTCTTCAGCCCAGGTGCGAACACCTCCCATTCGTCATGCCCGAAGTAGGTGTCCGTGCACCCGGCCGCGACCACCAGGGTGTCGTACGGCAGCGTCAGCTCCCGGCCGTCGGGAGCCAGCGCGCGCACGACGCGGCCGTCCAGGTCCAGCTGCTGGACATCGGCCAGCACGGCATGGGCGTTGCGCTGCTTCCTGATGACCCGGCGCAGCGCCGGCGCGATGAGGCCGCCCGGCAGGATCCCGGTGGCGACCTGGTACAGCAGCGGCTGGAAAAGGTGATGGTTGGTCCGGTCCACGACCGTGACATCGACATCCGCGCGGGCCAGGGCGCGCGTGACGTTCACCCCGCCGAAGCCACCGCCGACGACGAGCACCTGGTGCCTTCGGCCGGCCACGGTTAAACCGCCGGGCAGCCTCAGCGGCTCGGTGTCTGCGAATCGATGATGTCGGCCGCCTGCCGCAGCGCGTTGGCTATCCGGTCCCGCAGCCGCAGCTGCGAGAGCTCGTCCGCCAGCTCGGCGAGCAGCTCGCGCAACGGCGTCAGGTCCATCACCCCCGGCTCGCCGTCGCTGTTCACCACCCGTCCTGCCTTGGCGGCGTTGGCCGTGCGGCGGGCCTGGTCGTAGATATGGCCGACCGCGGTCCCGGTCAGGCGCCCAACGTCCACGCTGTGCGGCGAGTCTCCAGGGACCGGCGGCGGGCTCTCAGACACGGCGATCACCGGCTTGACGCTGGTCGCGGACGGGAACTCTATGGGTTTTCACCCGGATATCGACGGTCACGGAGCCTCCCTTTGCCACGCGGAACGCGCAGCGGCGGCCTGGCGGGATATGTCAGTAGTCCATTGTTCCTCACGACCGCGGGCATCACCCCCGATGGGTGATCAATGAACCCTTTTCATCCGCCGGTCTCGCGCCCAGAGTACGTAGACGGTCACGGGGAGGATGAAAAGAGTTCATCGCCAGGACGTCACCGCGGGGACCGATACCGGCCGCCGGGCTGGCGACCACGGCGCAGCGCCGCCAGCGCGGCTCACTCAGCCCGGCTCTGCGCCCGGAAGGCTGCCGGCCTGGTCGAACTCGGCGGCCAGCGCGGCCGGGGCGCGCATCCGCCAGGCATCGATCACGAGCTCCTCCAGGCGCCCGGCGTCCACCTCGGCCAGCCGCAGCATCACCAGCGGCCAGCCGTCGTAACCGCGCGTGGTGAAGAAGATCCCGGGCTCACCAAGCAGGAGCGCCTGCTTCTCGGCCTCGTCGCCGACGTACAGCACCGCGATGTCGGTCCGGATGACCCGCGGCTGGCCCGGCCAGGCGCTCCGGGTAGGACCAGACGAACCCCTTGTCAGCCACCCGGAAGTCAAAGCCGTCGCTGTCGATCTCCACCACGCCGGGCAGGGCCAGCGCGAGGCGCCGCACGTCGTCGGCGTCAGCCATCGAAACCCTCCCAGATCGCACGACCGGCACCCAGGCACAAGTCTGCCTTGGCCGCTAGCCCGGCGCGGCGCTGACCCGCGAGCTCCGGGCGCCGCGCGCTCCCCCGGCCGGAAAGCCGTTCCCGGCCCGTTGCTCCCGCATGCTCCCGCGACGGCCGGCGAACAAGTTCCGGTCTGGAGGACCGGCGGCGGGTAGACGCGACCGGACCGGGGCAGGACGCTGGGAGAACGCGGGCGTACCCGACGGGACGCACAGGACGCGGCAGGACGCCGAGGGGACGCGGCAGGACGCTAGAGGGACGCGGGAGGAGAGGCCAGATGTACTACGACCTGAGCGGGCGGAAGGCGCTGGTGACCGGTGGCGCGCGCGGGCTCGGCGCGGGCATGGCGGAGGCCCTGGCGCGCGCGGGCGCCGCCGTGGTCGTCGGGGACATCCTGGAGGACGCCGGCAAGGCCGCCGCCGACGCGCTCCGGCAGTCCGGCGCGACGGCCGAGTTCGTGCCGCTGGACGTGACCGACGAGGCGAGCTGGGAGCAGGCGATCGCACAGGCCATCGGCCACCTGGGCGGCCTGGACATCCTGGTCAACAACGCCGGGGTGGAGATCACCAGCCTGCTCGTGGACATCGACCCGGCCGACGTGCGCCGGATGCTCGACGTCAACCTGCTCGGCACCGCGCTGGGGATCAAGCACGCGTTCCGCGCCATGCGCCCGGGCGGCCCGGCCGGCCAGGGCGGCTCGGTGATCAACGTGGCCTCGGTGGCCGCGACGATCGCCTTCCCCGGGATCGCCGTCTACTCGGCGACCAAGTCCGGCGTCGACCGGCTCACCCGGGTGGCCGCGATGGAGTCGGGCAAGCTCGGCTACGGCGTGCGGGTGAACACCGTCGCTCCAGGCCTGGTGGCCACCGACATGGGCCTGCAGCTGGCCCAGGACTGCGCCACGCTCGGGCTGTTCGCCAGCCCGGAGGCCGCCGTGGGCGAGGTGGTCGGGCTGACCCCGCTCGGCCGGCTCGGCGAGGTGGCCGACATGGCCGACGCGGTGGCGTTCCTGGCCAGCGACGGGTCCAGGTTCATCACCGGGACGCTGCTGCCGGTCGACGGCGGCATGGGCATGTGATCAGGACCACCCACCATCCATAACGGTCCGCCGTGGCGTCACGCAACCGGCCCGTTATGGCTGGTCCGCGGGGGAGGAGTGGTCGTGCGCCTCACTGATTACCTCGACAAGGGCGCGTCCCTGGGCGCCTCGGCTCCGTGCCTGACCATGGCCGGGCAGACCCGGACCTACGGCGACGTGCAGCGGCTCTCCTGGCAGGTGGCCCGGGCGCTGCACCGGTCCGGGATCCGCCCCGGCGAGAAGGTCGCGATCCTGTCGGCTAACGACCCTGTGGCGTTCTCGTGCGTGTTCGGGATCGCCCGCGCGGGGGCGGTGTGGTGCCCGGTCAACCCCCGCAACCAGGCCGCGGAGAACTCCGAGCTGCTCGACCTGTTCGACTGCGCCTGCCTGATCTTCCAGGGCGCGTTCGCGCCGCTGGTCGCGGAGATCTCGCCGGGCCTGCCGAAACTCCACACGCTGGTCTGCCTGGACGAGCGCCCGCCCTGGGCCCTGGCCTTCGCCAACTGGACCGGCGGGCTGCCGGACGGGCCCTGGCAGGCCGACCCGCCGGACGACACCGCCATGATCGCGGGCACCGGCGGGACCACCGGCAAGCCCAAGGGCGTGATGCTGACCGGGCGCAACCTCGAGACGATGTCGGCGATCGTGCTGATGAGCTACCCGTTCACCGGGCACCCGGTCTACCTCGCGCTGGCCCCGCTCACCCACGCGGCCGGGGTCCTGTGCTTCCCGGTCATGGCCCTGGGCGGCGAGATCGTGATCATGCCGTCGGCCGACCTGGCGCAGTTCCTGGCGCTGATCGAGCGGCACCGGGTCACCCACACCTTCCTGCCGCCGACCGTCATCTACATGCTGCTCGACCAGCCCGGCCTGGCCGGCGCCGACCTGTCGTCGCTGCAGTGCCTGTGGTACGGCGCGGCGCCGATGTCGCCGGCCCGGCTGGAGGAGGCCATCGCCCGGATCGGCCCGGTCCTGGGCCAGCTGTTCGGGCAGACCGAGGCGCCGATGATGATCTCGACCATGGCGCCGGCCGACCACGTCCGCGCCGACGGCACGCTGGCCACCGAGCGGTTCGCCTCCGCGGGGCGCCCGGCGCCGCTGGTCACCGTGGCGATCATGGACGACGACGGCCGCCTGCTGCCGCGCGGCGAACGCGGCGAGATCGTGGTGCGCAGCTCCCTGGTCATGGCGGGGTATTACCACGACCCGGCGGCCACGGCCGAGGCCGGGCGGCACGGCTGGCACCACACCGGCGACATCGGCTACCTCGACGGCGACAACTACCTGTTCATCGTCGACCGGGCCAAGGACATGATCATCACGGGCGGGTTCAACGTCTACTCCGTCGAGGTCGAGCAGGCGCTGATGCGGCACGCCGGGGTGCAGGACTGCGCGGTGGTCGGACTGCCCGACGACAAGTGGGGCGAGCGCGTCACCGCGGTCGTGCAGCCCTATCCGGGCCGCAGCGTCACCGAGGCCGACCTGCGCTCGTTCGCCAAGGACCAGCTGGGCAGCGTCAAGGCTCCCAAGCAGGTCGAGGTCTGGCCGGACCTGCCCCGGTCGAAGGTCGGCAAGATCCTCAAGGGCGAGGTCAAGGCCCGCCTGCTCCGCGAGGCACCGTAGTCACGTAACCGATGCCGGCTGTTCACCTCGCGGGGCAGGATGTCGTGCAGCGGGCCGGCACGAAAGCCAGGTGAGCGATGGGGCCGAGCAGGCACTCGGGTACGCGGCAAGCCGTGGCGGGGGTATGGCGCTTCCTGGTCGGGCCGCCGCTCCGGGCCCGCGACGTGGCCAAGGAGCAGATCACCCCGGTCGAGGGGCTGCCGGCCCTGTCCCTGGACGCGCTGACCTCGGTGGCCTACGGCCCCGAAGCGATCATCGTCGTCCTTGCCGTGGCGGGCGCGGGCGCCCTGCACCTGGTCCTGCCGATCACGATCGCGATCGTGGTGCTGCTGGCCATCCTGGTGATCTCCTACCGGCAGGTGATCGACGCCTATCCGGGCGGCGGGGGGGCCTACGCGGTGTCCCGGGCCAACCTGGGCGCCGGGGCCAGCCTGGTCGCCGCCGCCGCGCTCAGCGTCGACTACACCCTCACGGTCGCGGTGTCCATCGCCGCCGGGGTCGCCTCGCTCACCTCGGCCTTCCCCCGCCTGGCCCCGGCCACGGTGCCGATCTGCCTCGGCATCCTCGCGGTGATCACGCTGCTGAACCTGCGCGGGCTCGGCGCGGCGGCCCGCGCGTTCCTGCTGCCGACGATGCTGTTCATCGTCGGGCTGCTGGCCATCATCGCGATCGGGCTGATCCACCCGCTGGCCCTGCACGCGGCCCAGCCCGGCCGCTCGCTGATGCCCACGCAGGCGCTGGCCGCGGTGAGCGTGCTGCTCGTGCTGAAGGCGTTCTCGGCCGGGTGCAGCGCGCTGACCGGGGTGGAGGCGATCGCCAACGGGGTGCCGCTGTTCAAGGAGCCCCGTCAGGTCCGGGCCAAGCGGACCGAGCTGCTGCTCGGGACCATCCTGGGCGTGATGCTGCTCGGGCTGGCCGTGCTGGCCGACCGCTGGCACATCGGGCCCCGGTCCGGGCAGACCGTGCTGAGCCAGATCATCGGCACCGCCGTCGGCCGGGGCTGGGCGTACTACGTGATGTCGCTGACGATCACCGTGGTCCTGGCGCTGGCCGCGAACACCTCCTTCGGCGGGCTGCCGGTGCTGGGCAGCCTGCTGGCCCGGGACAACTACCTGCCGCACGTGTACATGATCCGCGACGACCGGCAGGTGTTCGCCTCCGGCGTCTGGACGCTGGCCGTCCTGTCCGGCGCGATGCTAGTCGCGGTGCAAGGCAACACCCTGCGGCTGATCCCGCTGTACGCGATCGGCGTGTTCACCGGGTTCACCTTGTCCCAGACCGGGCTGGTCGTGCACTGGCGGCGGACCCGCCCGCCGGGCTGGCCGCGCCGGGCCGTCATCAACGGCACCGGCGCGGTCGTCACGGCCGTGGCCACCGTGATCTTCCTGCTGACCAAGTTCGTCGAGGGCGCCTGGGTGGTGGTGCTCGCGATCCCCGCGTTCATCCTGCTGTTCAGCCGGATCCACCGCTACTACCAGCGGGCCGGGGTGGCCCTGGGCCTGGGCAGCATCCCGCCCAAGCCCAAGGGCGGGCCCACCATGGTCGTGGTACCCGTGGTCGGGGTGTCCTGGCTGGCCCGGTTCGGGATCTCGGAGGCGCTGTCCCTCAGCGACAAGGTCATCGCCGTGAGCGTGGTGACCGACGCCGACAGCCAGGACCCGACCCGGGCCAGCCGCCTGGAGCAGGAATGGGCCCAGTGGAACCCGGGGCCGCCGCTGCAGGTCCTGCACACCGAATACGCCTCGGTGGCCGCGCCCATCGTCGCGTTCCTCGACCAGCTCCGCGAGCAGCACACCGAGCAGATCGTCGTGCTGATCCCGGTGACCGTGCCCGACAAGGCGCGCTACCGCCTGCTGCAGAATCACTACGACCTCGTGCTCACCAACGCGCTGCGCGACCGCCCCGACATCGTCATCGTCCGCGCCGTGATGCCGCTGTACCTGGGCGACGGCCACCGCCGGCCTGGATGATCGCCGGCGCGGCTCTCCCGCCCGGCGGCCGAAATCCGGTCGCGCGGCCGCGCACGGTGCTGGTTGGGTACGTGCTATGCGCGGATTCGGCGACCCGGAGTTCTTCGGCGAACGTTACGCCCACGAGTACGACCAGACGGACTGGCTCGACCCCGCGCCCGCCGTGGAGTTCCTGGCCGGGCTCGTCCCCGACGGCGGGCGCGTGCTGGAGCTCGCGGCCGGCACCGGCCGGGTGGCGATACCGCTCGCGGAGCGCGGCATCGCCGTGGCAGGCATCGAGGGCTCGGCCGCCATGGCCGAGCAGATGCGCGCGAAGCCCGGCGGCACCTCGATCCCGGTGGCCGTGGGCGACATGGCCGACGTGGCGGTGACGGGTCCGTTCGCGCTGGCCTACCTGGTGTACAACACCCTGTTCAACCTGCCCAGCCAGGAACGTCAGGTCGACTGCTTCCGCAACGTCGCGAACGTCCTGGGCCCGGGCGGGTTGTTCGTCATCGAGTGCTTCATCCAGGACCTGACCGAGTTCGACCGCGGCCAGCGGGTCGCCACCCGCGCGCTGACCGAGGACTCGGTCGAGATGGAGTTCCTGACTCACGACCCGGTGGCGCAGGCGGTCACCTACCAGCGGGTGACGTTCGACGCGCAGGGCACCACGCTGCGGCCGCTGAGGCTGCGGTACTGCTGGCCCAGCGAGCTGGACCTGATGGCCCGGCTGGCCGGGATGCGGCTGCGGGATCGCTACGCCAGCTGGGACCGCAGCCCGTTCACCGCGGCGAGCCGCAGCCACGTCTCGGTCTACGAGGTCACCGCAGCGCCTGGCGGATGAACGTGGCCACGGCGACCGGCTTCGCGATGAACGCGGTGTGCGAACCCTGAATGGTCTCGGTCGTGGCGCCCATCCGCTGCGCCATGAACCGTTCCGCGTCCGGCGAGATCGCGTTGTCGTGCTCGGAGACCAGGAACCAGGACGGCTTGCTCTTCCAGCCCGCCGCGGTGGCGTTCTCGTTGAGCGCCGCGGCCGCCAGCGGACGCTGGGTCGCGAACATGACATCGGCCACGTCCACCGGTACGTCGGCGCAGAACGTCTCCCGGAACTGGTCCTTCTGGACGTACAGGTCGGGACCGCCCGCGGCGCCAGGCGCGTCGTAGGGGGTCGGGGCGACCGTCTTGGCGAGCAGGGGCGGCGGGAACGGCTGCTGCACGCTCGCACAGCTCTCGCCCGCCTCCAGCCCGAACGCCGCGAGATAAACCAGCCCGGTCACGTTCTCCAGGCCGGCCGACGCCTGAGAGATCACGGCGCCTCCGTAGGAATGCCCGACGAGCACGACCGGGCCGTCGATGGCCTTGACCACGTCGCCGACCACGCCGGCGTCGAAGGCGACGCTTCGCAACGGGTTCGGCGGGGCGAGCACCGTGTGGCCGGCGCTCTCGAGCTCGCGGATCACACCCGCGAACCCGGACGCGTCGGCGAAGGCGCCGTGGACGAGGACGACGGTGGGACCAGGCATGGATTCTCCTCGGGGTTGGAGAGGTGGCCCCAACGACGCTACGTCACCGAACCCGAGCGGGCTGACCCAGGGGTAGGGGGTGTCTGTCAGCCTGGTACCGGTCATCTTCGGCTCCGGCGTCCGGTTCTTCGGCGACTACGCCGGCTCTCCCGTGCTGCTGGACGACCCCCAGATCGTCGCCGGAGACCGGGTCACTCACCTGCACTACCGCGTGCGCACGCCCGGCGCGGCCGCGGCTAGCGCTCCTGCTCCGTCGGGCGGATCAGCATCTCGTTGATCGCCACGTGCCGCGGCCGGGTCACGATGTAGGTGATCGCGTCGGCGATGTCCTCAGCCTCCATCCGCGATCCGGTCTGGCTGCTCAGAGTCGCGAGCACCTCCGGGCGGTTGTGGCTGGCCAGTTCCGTCGCGGTCGCGCCCGGCTCGACCAGCGATACGCGGACGTAGCGCCTAGTCACCTCCTGGCGCAGGGACTCGCTGAACGCGCCGACGCCGTGCTTGGTCAGTGAGTAGACGTTGTTGCCGTTGCGTGCCACCCGGCCCGCCACCGAGCTGATGTTGACCATGTCGGCCACGTGGCGCGGACCGTCGTCGGCGGCGCGCAGCAAGTGCGGCAGGGCGGCGTGCGCGCAGTACAGCATGCCGAGCACGTTGAGCTGCACCATCTGCTGCCACTCGGCCAGCGGAGCACCGACCGCCTGGCCAAGCAGCATCACGCCCGCGTTGTTGATGAGCGTGTCGAGGCGGCCCAGCTCAGTGACCGTGCGCTCGACGGCGTCGGCCGCCTGCTGCTGGTCGGTGACGTCGGTCTCCAGCACCAGCGCGGTGCCGCCGTGGCGGCGAATGGTGGCCGCAAGCGTCTCCAGCCGGTCCTTGCGCCGCGCCGCCAGTGCCACGGCCGCGCCCTGCTCGGCCAGCGCGGCGGCCGTGGCCGCGCCGATGCCGCTCGAAGCCCCCGTCACTAACGCGACGGTGCCGTCCAGTGCCGGCTTCATCGGGAAATCACCCCTTGCCTCTCACTCGGCCGCGTGGCAGACGGCCTCTACGTTGTTGCCGTCGGGGTCGCGGACAAACGCCCCATAGTAGCTGGAGTGGTATTCCGGCCACACCTTCGGCTCGTGCAGGACCTCGGCGCCCTGCGCTACGGCGGCGTCGAGGAACGCCCGCACGGACGCCCGGCTGGACGCGGAGAAGGCGATGTGCGACTCCCGGAAGCCGTCGCCGGTGGCCTGGAGGCCGATCCAGAAGTCCGGGCGGGGCGGCACGCCGTACCCGATCGCGTCGCCGAAGTCCATGATGCGCTGGCCGCCCAGCGGGGCGAGCACGGCGTCATAGAAGGCAGCGCTGGCGGCCAGGTCGGCGCACTGGATCGAAAGGTGATCGAGCATGACGCCCATCCTGCCAGCCACGCCCGAGGCGCAGTGAGTCAGCCGTGCTGGGCGGTACCGGGCCGGAGGCCGGTGAACGTGCGGTGCAGGGCCGGGACGCCTTCTCCCGTCGAGCGCACGTCGAGCATCAGCTGCCCGGCGGCCGTTTCCACGGCCCAGCTGGCCCACGGGCAGCACCGGGCCTCCACCGCCACCAGGCCGCGCAGCTCGTCCTCGGCGCCGGGCTCGCGACGGAAGGAGATACGAAGGCCGTCGGCCGTCTCGGCGCGCTCGGTCATCGCGCGGGCGGCGAGCCGCTCCCAGCGGGCGCCCTGGGCGGCCAGGTCTGCTGGGGTGAGGGCGCAGGCGACCGGTACGGTGCCGTCGTTCGCGCCGGCGGCGTTCTGCGTGGTCATGGTCTGGCTCCTGTCGGGCGTGGGTACGGTCGCCTGCCAGCGTCCCGGTTAAAGTTGACTTGATGGCAAATCCCGGGCCCGATGGCCGTCCGCTGCTGGCCATCGGCGAGCTGGCCGAGCAGGCCGGGAGGCGCCCGTCCTCGATCCGCTACTACGAGCAGATCGGGCTGCTGCCCCCGCCGACGCGCGTGGGCGGGCAGCGCAGGTACGGCCGGGACGCGCTGCGTACCCTGGCGGTCATCGATACCGGGCAGCGGGCGGGCCTGTCGCTCGACGAGATCAGGGTGCTGCTGTCCGCGGCACCGGACGACCGGCCTGCGATCGAGCGGCTCCGCGAACTGGCCGACCGGAAGCTCCCGCAGATCGCGGCCCTGATCGAGCGCACCGAGCTCGTCCGCGCCTGGCTCGAGTCGGCCGTTCGCTGCGAATGCCCGGACCTCGGCGAGTGCCCGCTGTTCGACGATCCGCCGCTGCCGCCGCGCCACGACGGCGACCGCCGGCCCCGGCCCGCCTCCCGTCAGAGCCAGTGCTGCTGAACGCCCGGCCCGCCGTGCGCCGTCTGCGGTCCGGCGGCGCGCCGACGGCACCTAACTCTTGTGTCTGACGGGAGAGAAGGGATCGAATAAGGCATGGCTGATCCGCCACGGGAGGGGGACGAGGCGTCCCGGATGGGCAGCGCCACGGACGGACCATCCGAGCCCGAGGCGGACGCCCCGACGGCGCCCGGGGCGGAGAACGCCCGGGAACGGCTGGAGGGCGGCTTCGAGCAGGCGCTGAGCATGTTCCGGATCGTGGTCGTGATTCCGGTGATCATCTTGCTGCTCGCCGCCTTGTCGTCGTTTGCCTACGGGACGGACGTCTTCGTGAGGTCGGTCGCGAACGTCGTGGAAGACCCCCAGCTGACCAGCCATAACCTCGGCTATCTGCTCCTGCTGACCGACCTGTTCCTGGTGGGCGCGACGCTCATGATCTCGGCCTTCGGCTTCTACAGCCTCTTCATCACCGGGACCGAGGCGGGCGGCCTGTCACTGCGCCTGCCCCGCTGGCTGAGGATGCATGACCTCAATGACCTCAAGGCCCGGGTGATCTCGATGATCATCTTGGTGGCGGGGGTCACGTTCGTCGACGTGGCCGTGGAGTCCAAGGACGATCTGAACACGCTCTACCTCGGCGGCGCGGTGGCGCTGGTGATCGTCGCCCTCACGGCGTTCCTCCACTTCGGCCGGGTGGACGGTGATGGCTCATAGCCGCGCACGAGGCACGATCACACGATGATCGATAAGCCAGCCCCGGGGTTCTCGGCCAGGCCCACATCCCGGGATGACGACGGGGGCTCCCGCAGTGTCCGGGGCGCCCATCCGGGTAGACCACTCCCAGGCGGCAGCGTTGTGCCGTCTGGGAAGGAGGGCTGGCGTGTTTGAGGCAGTCAACATCCGGGAGTGGATCGATCACGACGTGGTCGACGCCGATGGTCACAAGATCGGCACGCTAGAGGCGATCTACGTGGACACCGGGACCGACCTTCCATCCTTCGGCACGGTCCGGGTCGGAATGATAGGCCGGCACCGGCTCGCATTCGTGCCCCTGGACCAGGCGACCGTGGGTCCGGGGTATCTCAAGGTCACCTACGACAAGAAGCAGGTAAGGGATGCGCCGTCGATCGAGACCGACGGCGAGTTGCCGGCGACCGACGAGGTAGCGATCTTCCAGCATTACGGCCTGACGTACCAGCCGGGCGCCAGCGGCGAGCGGAGGCTGGGCCGCCGCTGAGACACCGCGAAGGCGGCCCCCCAGCGGTCAGCTGCACTTCGAATTGGTCGAGTCCGTGAAGCTCTTCACCGACTTCACCACGTTGGCCGCGTCCGTGGTGACCGCGAGGGCGTTGGCCGCGGAGCGATCCGATGCCAGCTGCGTGACTGCGCTCTTGAGCGCGTCGACCGACGACGTGATCGCGCTGGTCTCGCCGGGGAAGTCGCTCTTGGCCGAGTTGACCAGCGTGGTGGCGTTGCTTTCGATCTTCTTGAGCTGCGTCTCCAGGCTGCTGAGGCCGTTGCTGAGGTCGAGGTTGCTCAGCCCCTTGATCGAGCTCTCCAGGTTGGTCCGGTCCGTGCAGTAGGCCGGTTTGCTGCTGCCGCAGCCGGCCATCGCCAGCACCCCGGCCACGGCGGCCAGGGCCACCGCGGCCCGGGCCCAGGTGTCCACCCGGCCGACTCGTGATATCACTGGCCTTGCGCTCATCCCCATCGAGACCCCACGTTACGACGGCACACGGGCGCGTACATCACCCCAGACGGGTTATCGGCGGGAGCTGGAGGGCATGCCTGCCGGGGCTAGACGACGTATCCCACCACATGCTCCTTGACGATCTCACGGCCGGGGTCAGGTGCCCGCGCTCGCCCAGTTTCCGCGACCCCCGGGCCGTGGTCAGGCGCGCGGGTGCTCGACGTCGAGCGGGACGGACTTGGCGCTGATCACCCCGAGGGATGTCACTTCCGGGGGCGTGACCACGTTCAGCACCCAGTCGGTCAGGACCCGCGCCCGGTTCCCGGACATGGCGTCGAGGTGATAGGCCCTGGTCACGCCGCTCGCAACAGGTCCGGACAGCGGGATGTTCAGCGGGTTTGCGGCGGCAGCCAATCCGCCCAGGTCGACCAGGAACCCCAGGTCATGGTGCTTGTACGGCTGAGCCGTGCCCTTGCCGAGGGAGGCGGCGACGTTCTGGGCGATCAGCTTGCCTTGCCGGACGGCGTGCTGGGCGGTCATGCCGCAGGCCTGGCCCGGGCGGGTCAGGTCGGGCACCGCGGCGCAGTCCCCGCAGGCGTAGATGTCCTCGACGTCGGGTACCACCATCAACTCATTCACCACCAGCCGCCCCCGGTTGGTGGCCAGGTTGATGTCGTCCACCAGCGGGTCGGCACGGACCCCGACGCACCAGATCAGCGAGCGGGTGGGCGTCTTCTCGCCGGTGGTCAGCTCCACGTAGCCGTCCAGGGCCTTCGTGATCGACTGCCCGGTGAGCACCTCGACTCCCCGCCGCCGCAGCACGCGCTCGGCGGTCTTGGACAGGCGCGGATCCAGTTCGGGCAGCAGCCGCGGGGCTAGGTCCATGAGCATCCACCGGATCTGCTGCCCGGCCAGGCCGGGCAGCGTCTTGGCCACCCGGGTCGTCATCAGCTGACCGTTCGCCGTGACCTCGGTGCCGGTATAGCCCCCGCCGACCACCACGAAGGTGCAGCGCGCCGCTCGCTCCTGCGGGTCGGTGGCCACGGCGGCCAGCTCGAGCTGGCGGATGATGTGGTCACGCAGGTACTCGGCTTCGGTGATCGTGCGGAACCCGACCGCGTAGTCCGCGATGCCCGGGATCGGCAGCAGCTTGTTCACGCTGCCCGCGGTCAGGATCAGCCGGTCGTAGCTCAGCTCGCCGGATGAGCCCTCCGGGCCCGTCCAGCTCACCATCTTCTGCCGGGCGTCGACGCGGTCCACCGTGCCGAGCACGAACCGCGCCTTGCGCAGCCGGCGGGGCAGCGAGACCAAGAGGTGCCGCGACTCCAGCTGCCCGCCGGCCACCTGGGGCATCAGCGGAAGGTACAGGAAGTAATCCGTCGAGTTGATCACCACGATGTCGGTCGAGGAACCCACCAGCCGCGACAGCTCCCGCGCGGCATTGAAGCCGGCGAAACCAGCCCCGACGATCACGACGCGCTTCTTGCCCGGCTCCGCCATCTCGGGTCCTCCCGCTGGTCGCCGTGGAGCCTGTCACTGCCACCGGACTCGGTCCTACGGTCCACGGTAACCCGTGGTGGCCTGCTCGCACCCGTCACCAACCCTGGCCGGCCCGGCCGGTCCCCTGGCTTCCGGCCAGGCCCACCACGAGGGTGGCGTCGCGTTATGACGGGCCAGGCCAATCGGACGTTCCGTGTCACCGGCGGACGCTGGTGATCTAGAGTTCTCAGCCGGGATGAAAGAGTTCGAGTCGCTGGACGCCGCGTTCGTCATCGACACCTTCCTGCTGCTCTTGATCGGCATCGGACCCAAGATCGCGCTGGTGCCGTTCCTGGACGCGACGGCGAGCATGCCGGAGGCCACCAAGCGCCGCGTGGTGCGCAAGATGCTGACCACCGCGGCCACGGTCGCCGCGCTCCTGCTGATCCTCGGTGGCGTACTGACCAGGCTGCTGCACTTCTCGCCGGGCGCGCTGGGCATCGCGAGCGGCATCATCCTGCTGATCATCGCGGTCGCCATGGTGCTCGGTCATCAGTCTGGCAGCGGTGGCGATCATCCGGTCGAGGGCCAGGATCCGATGCAGGTCGCGGTCTTCCCGCTCGCCGTGCCCTACCTGCTCAACCCGGCCGGGATCGTCGTCCTGGTCACCCTGTCGGCCGAGGCAAGCTCGATCGCGGTGCTCGCGGTCGCCGTGGGCGTGCTGGTCGCCGTGCTCGTGTTCGACGTCGTGATCTTCCGCTGGGCGGTGCAGGTCAGCAGCAAGCTGGACACGAGTCGGATGCTGGTCACCGAGAAGGTGTTCGGCTTCCTGCTGGCCGCGCTGGGAGTGCAACTGGCCCTCAACGGGCTGTCCGATCTCGGGCTAATCCACCTGGCCGGTCACTGAGCGCCTGCCGGTCAAGGATCAGCAGGTTCGGTGATCCGCCGGCGGTACCACAGGGCGGCGTTGAGCCCGGCCGATCCCACCATGATCCGTCCGAGGATGTAGACCCAGAGCAGCACGGCGAGCGCGATGCCCACCGCCCCGTAGGTGTTGGTCTTCCTCGCCACCAGGTGACCGATCCAGTACGTCGTGAGCAGCTGGAGCACAACCGCTCCTACCGCCATGAGCAGCGCCCCGGGGATGAGGACGCGCGCCGGGGCAGGCGCGTGGGGCAGTTTCCACGACACCCACCACCACGCGGCGAAGGACAGCGCGGTGATGATGAGAAGGGTCAGCACGGCCCCGCCGATGCCCAGTGATTTGCGCAGGTCGTTGAGGGCCACGCCCAGGGCCGTCGCGGCGAGAGTGAGGCCGATCACGGCCAGCTTCGGGACCAGCCCGGCGGGCATGACCCGGTGCACCCGCCAGACGAGCCAGTGCACGACATAGAGGGCCTTCAGCAGCGCGCCCGACGTGATGTAGAGCGTCACGATCGCCCCGAGGGCCAGCACCACGTGGGTCCACGCGCCCTGATCGTCGATCTTCACCACCGTGCTCGCGAGGATCCCGGTGATCCCGACATTCCTCGCCAGCTGCCCCGGATCGTGGCCCAGGGCGCGGGATACCAGGCCCAGGGCGGTGAAGAGCACGTACACGAACGGCACCATGTACAGGAAGAGCCGGAAGGCGAGCGCGCCCGCGAGGATGCCGCCGCCCACCTGGGCGTCCAGCTCCTGGACCAGGAACCCCGCGTCCACCATGCCTGATCGCTGGCGGCGAGCGCGCAGCTCGTCCTGCAGCCGAGTCTCTTCCGAGGCCAGCCACTGGCGCCGGTCCCCGACGAGCCGGCGGATCCGCCCGGGAGCATGTCCTGGCGGCAGGACCGTGGCCGGTACGGCCGCGGCGTCCGCGGGCCCGTCACCGGCGGCGGGCTCGTCCGGCGACTCCGGCACGCCAGGCCCGCCAGGCTGGTGATCTTCGAGCATGCGCTCAGGTTAGTACCGGCACGCTGCTGCATCCCGTACCGAGCCTGCTGGCCGCGCTGATCTCTGGCTAGGCTGCACCCGTGTGGTGGATGGTCGAGGCGCTCCCCGCCGAGAGCGAGGCGTTCTGGTCCTCTTAGCCGGGCGCGATCCAGGGCCAGCGGACATCCGGCCTGGCAGATGGCATCCCGGTGCGTTCTAATAGGTACCTGTGGGGGGAGCAGCAGAGTCAGACGTGCTGGTGGTCGGCGCCGGGCCGTCCGGTCTCTTCGCGGCCACTGAGCTGGCACGGCACGGCGTGCGCGCCCGGGTCGTCGAGCGGGAACGCCATCCGCACCACCAGGCCCGGGCGACGGCCCTGCAGCCGGCGACACTGGAAATCCTCCACCAGGCGGGGCTCGTGGACCGGGTGCTCGAGTCGTCGGTTCACCTCGGGTACGCGCGGGTCTTCGACGCGGGCCTGACGTGCACGGCCGAGCTGGCCTTCGCAGGCGCCGGCTGCCCCTGGGAGTTCCAGTGCAGCCTGCCGCAGTGGCGGACCGAGCAGATCCTCGCCGCCCGGCTCGCCGGGCTCGGCGGCTCCGTGGAGCGCGGGGTCTCGGTGATGTCGCTCACCGAGCGCAAGGACAGCGTCCTGGTCGAGCTCGAAGAAGCAGACGGGACGGCCAGGAGCGTCGAAGCCGCCTGGGTGATCGGGGCTGGCGGCGCACACAGCATCACGCGCGAGTCGATGACCGAAGAGCTGACGGGCTCCACGTACCCCGCGAGCGCCCTCGCGGCCGACGTGCACGTCTCGTGCGGCCTGCCGCGGGACGGATCGGCGCTGCTCGCGTCCCCCGACGGGTACGTCTACCTGGCTCCCCTGCCCGACGAACGCTGGATCACCTTCGTGGGCGATCTTGATGAAACCGAGGCAGACATACTGGCGAGCGACTGCTCGCATGACTCGGTCGCCGCGGCGATCAGCGCCGGATCCCAGACACGGTCCTCACGCTGGATGACGTCGGCTGGGCGTCCACGTTCTGGATGCACCGCCGACTGGTCCCGCGCCTGGCCGACACCCGGCGCTTCTTGCTGGGCGACGCCGCGCACCTGTCGAGCCCGTTCGGCGGCGAGGGGCTGAACTCCGGCCTGCATGACGCCCACAACCTGGCCTGGAAGCTCGCGCTGCGGCAACGCGGTCACGCCCGGCCCGGCCTGGTCGAAAGCTTCGCCCTGGAGCGCCTGACGGCCGACCGCCACGTCCTCCAGGTCTCCGACCGCCTGCAGGGGCTGGCCCACTCATCGGTCGAGGCGGCCCGGACCGGCTCCTTTCCCGCCCCGCCCGCGCCGGAAGACATCCTCGCCCTGGTCCGGTCCCGCTCGATGCTCGACGTCTCGTACGCGGGCAGCCCGCTCGTCGGCGAGTACCTCGCGCCCGGCGCGCCGTCCCTCCCGTCCCCGGTGCCGGGCGAGCGTTACCCCGACCGCACGTCGCTGACCGGACCGCGGCACCAGCTGCTGCTGTTCGGGACAGCGCCGGACGCCGACGTCGAGTACCTGAGCCGACGATGGAGCGGGATCGTCGACGTCATCCAGGCCCCCGGCGATCCCCGGCGAGCCGGGCTGGCGGCCGACGGCGCCATCCTGGTGCGGCCGGACGGCTACATCGGTTTCCGCGCGGTCCCAGCCGACCACGCCGGGCTCAGCGCGCTGGACGCGCACCTCGACTCCTACCTCGTTCCCGCCTCCGAGTAAGCGGCCACTCCCCTTCCAGCCAGGGGAACGATCATGAGCGAGCCTTCGCCGCGGCCGGCGCCTGTTCCCCCCGCGCTGCGCGAGGCACTCAGAGCGCTGCGATGCCCGCCTCGATGAACCGTTTCGCGGCGGCGATGGCTTCCTCGCGGGCCGCGCCGGGCTCGGCGTCAAGGATCTCCGCGGTCATCGCGGAGATCGCGGCCGCCGCGAGCCTGGGGCCGACGGCGTCGGGTTCGCTGTGGGTGTCGGCGGCGATGACGGCCGTGCCGCCCCGCATCACGTCCGCCAGCCGTGCCGTGCGCAAGGCCGCGAGCTGGGGATTCGCCGCGAACATGCGGCGGGCGAGCATGCGCTGCTCCAGGTCCTCCGGCTCCGTCTGGATGGCGAGCAGCCAGCGTCCGAGCACGTCGGTGACGGTCTCCCCCGGTTGCCGGCTGTCCATCGCGGCGGTCAGGCTCGCCACCGCGTCGTCGACCCTGGACATGGCGATGTCCTGCTTGGCCGGAAAGTACATCGCGATGGTCCGGGGCGAGACCTCGGCCGCCTCGGCGATGTCGGCGACCGTGGTCGCGTCGTAGCCGCGTTCCGCGAACAGCTCGTAGGCCGCACGGGTGATGGCCGCGCGGCGCCGGGCCTTGCTGCGCTCCCGCAGCCCTGTCTCAGTCATGCCACCACTATACATCGGACTGCAAACTTGCAGTCTTATGCAAAATTGCAGTAGGCTGCCGACAAATGAGTCTCGGCGGATGCGAGAGGACGCAGTGACATGAGCAAGACCGCCACACAGATTCCCGGCCCGGCCACCGGGCCCGTCCCTACGACTCAGCCGGCCGCGGAGCCGCAGCCGCGGCCGGGCGCGCCGGCGCAGGAGGCCGGCCCGGCCCAGGAGAGCCCTCCTGCTGCCCCCGATCCCCGTCGCTGGCTGATCCTGGCCGTCGTCGCGCTGGCCCAGCTGATGGTCGTGCTGGACGCCACGATCGTGAACATCGCGCTGCCGTCGGCGCAGCACTCCCTGCACTTCTCCAACATCGAGCGGCAGTGGGTGGTCACCGCCTACGCGCTCGCCTTCGGCAGCCTGCTGCTGCTCGGCGGCAGGCTCACCGACATCATCGGCCGGAAGGCCACGTTCATCGCGGGGCTGGCCGGCTTCGCGGGCGCGTCGGCCGTGGGCGGGGCCGCGGGCAGCTTCGGCATGCTGATCGCGGCCCGCGCCTGCCAGGGCGCCTTCGGGGCGCTGCTCGCCCCGGCCGCGCTGTCGCTGCTCACCACGACGTTCGAAGGCTCGAAAGACCGGGGCAAGGCGTTCGGCGTCTTCGGCGCGATCGCGGGCGCCGGCGGGGCGGTCGGCCTGCTGCTCGGCGGGCTGCTGACGGAGTACCTGGACTGGCGCTGGTGCCTGTACGTCAACCTGATCTTCGCCGCGATCGCCGGCGCCGGCGCCGTGGTGCTGCTGCGCCGGCAGGTCACCCGGCAGCGGCCGCGGCTCGACCTGCCCGGGCTGATCGCCGAGGCGGGCGGCATGTTCTGCGTCGTCTACGGCTTCTCCAACGCGGCCAGCGACGGCTGGCACGCCCCCGCGGTCTGGGGCTTCCTCGCGGCGGGCGCGGCCTTGCTCGCGGCGTTCGGCTACATCGAGACCCGGGCCCGCCAGCCGCTGCTGCCGCTGCGGATCGTCCGGGACCGCAACCGGGCCGCCTCCTACCTGTCGATCCTCGTCACCGGCGCCGGCATGTTCGGCATCTTCCTGTTCCTCACCTACTACCTGCAGGAGACTCTGGGCTTCAGCCCGATCATGGCCGGCGTCGCCTTCCTGCCCATGGTCGGGGCGATCATCGTCTGCTCGAACCTGGCCAACATCGTGCTGCTGCCCCGCGTCGGCCCCCGGTGGCTGGTGGCGCCGGGCATGCTGGCCGCCGCCGCCGGGCTGGCCTGGCTGACCCGGATCGGCGTCCACTCCAGCTACGCGGCGGACGTCTTGCCGCCGCTGCTGCTCGCGTCGGCCGGCCTCGGCTTCGTGATGTCACCGTCGATAAACACCGGGACCGCCGGCGTCGCACCATCCGACGCGGGCGTCGCATCGGCCGTGGTCAACACCGGGCAGCAGGTCGGCGGTTCCATCGGCACGTCGCTGCTCAACACCATGGCCGCCAGCGCCGCCGCCGGCTACCTGGCCAGCCACCTCAGCCCCCGGCTGATGATCGGCGGCCACCCGGCGCCCGCGCTCGTCGAACTGGCCCAGGTGCACAGCTACACCACGGCGTTCTGGTGGGCCGCCGGGATGTTCGCGGCCGGGTCCGTCATCGCCGCCCTGCTGTTCCGCCGCGGCGCGCCCGCGGCGTCGGCCGGGGAGCGGCCGGCATGAACGCTCTGGACACGGCCATCGCCGCGCCGCCGCCACACAGCAGCACCGCCTTCAATCCCCGGGCCGCGCTGGACGGCCTGCTGTCCGAGGTCGGCCTCTCGGCGGGGGACACGGGAGGCACCGTGTCGTTCGCCGGCCAGGATCCCATCGTGCCCGCCGCGCACCGCCTCGGTGCCTGCATCGGCATCCCGATCATGGCGGGCGCGGTCGCGGCGGTCGCCTTCCACCGCTGTCGCGGCGGCCCGACGCAGGATCTCGCCCTGGACCTGCGCCAGGCCGTCCACGGCATCAACCCCGGGGCGTTCTGGCACCCGGCCCTGAACGGGGAGCCGGCCCCGCATCCGCTGGTGCTCGACAACCCGTTCCTGCTCACGCCCTACCGCACCGCGGACGGCCGCTGGATCATGGCCTCGGGGGTCTACCCGCACCTGGCCGCGAAGTGGTGCCGGTTCCTGGACGTGCCACCCGACCCGGCCAAGGTAGCCCAGGCCATCGGGAAGCGAGACGCGGTTGAGCTCGAGGAGGCGGCGAATGCCGCGGGCCTCCCGGCGTGCGTGGTGCGTTCGCCCGCGCAGTGGCTGGCCCATCCGCACGGAGCGCTGCTGGCGACCCGGCCCGTCATCGGCATCGAGCGCATCGGCGACGCCCCGGCCCGGGACTTCGGCCCGGCGGAGCGGCCGTTCGACGGCGTCCGCGTACTGTCGTTCACCCACGCCGTCGCGGGTCCCACCGTCGGCCGGACCCTCGCCGAGCACGGAGCGGACGTGCTCGGCGCGACCCGCCCGAACGACTACGAGCACGAGTTCATCTACGCCGAGGCCAACCTCGGCTCCCGCAGCGCCTACGTCGACCTCGGGACGCAGGCCGGACAGGAACGCGCGTCCGCTGTCCTGGCCGGCGCCGACGTCGTGGTCGACAACCACGGCAGCGGAGCACTGGAGAGCCACGGCCTCGAGCCGCGCCGGCTCGCGGAAGCCTACCCGGGCCTCGTCTACGTCTCGGTCACCTGTTACGGCTCGAGCGGCCCGTGGGCCCGGCGCGGAGGCTTTGACATGAACGGGTCGGCCGCCTCGGGCCTCATGACGATCGAGGGGACCGAGGCCGAACCGAGGCTTCCTGTCACCGGAATGATCAACGATTACGTCACCGGCTACCTGGGAGCGGTCGGCGCGTCCGCCGCGCTGGTGAAGCGCGCCACCGAGGGAGGCTCCTGGCACGTCACGGTGAACCTGACCCGCACCGCCATGTGGTGCGGGTCGCTCGGCCTGGTGGACCCGGCCCTGGCCGGCCGTGACGACGAGCATCGTCTCCGCGAGCCCGTTGCCTGCGACGCGCCCAGCCCGCTGGGCGACGTGCACATGCTCGCCCCGCCGGTCCGCTTCTCAGCCACCGCGCCCTCCTGGCCGGCGCCCGTTCTCGTTCCCCGGGGCTCCGGCCGCGCCGAGTGGCGGAGCCGACCCGGCCGGTGATGACGCCCGGCAGGCCGGGACCATAGCCTGGCCGGGTGCCAGTCTGGCCAGGCGGCCGGGGTACGGGCCCGGGCGTTCACGGGGTGCGATGGGATCGCTGCCTGACCGCGCTGGCACTGTGGTGACCGACCACATCCTGAGGGCGGTCCGGGCCGTCGCTGATCCGGACCGGTAGCACCGCCCGCGGGCCAGGCACCCGGCCGCTGGCGCCGTCGCAGGCTCGGCCGGGGACCGTGCTAGCCGTACCTCAGGTTCGGGGGGCCGCACGGTGGATCTTCAGTTCGCCAGCGGCGAGCATCGAGATGCGGGGGCCGGACAGGCCGGCACCCAGGACACAGGAGGCATCCGATGCACGCGCCGACTGACCACGTCACGCCATCGCGGCCTGCCCTGATGAGGATCCTGGTCAGGCCGCGGGAATACCGCCATCCCCGGGTCTGGGTACGTGTGCGCTTGGCCTGCGGCGCCCTTAACCTCCTGCTTGGCGTCCTCCTGCTCGCTTCCGGCCAGTGGCTGGGATCCCTGGCCTGGCTGGGAGTGCTGCCGCTCGCGGGGGCGGCGCCGATCTTCTGGACCGGCTACCGCCTGCAGCAGAGCGTTCAGGCCTAGCCCGAACGCGTCCGTTATGGCCTTGAGTTCGGGGAGGGACATCCGATGAGAACGAGAACGACCTGCTTCGGCATCGCCGCGGTAGTCGCGGTCGGCGCGCTGGCCGCCGCGTGCAGCAGCTCCAGCCCGCTGACCGGGAGCACGGTGACGAATCCCAAGGCGGTGCGGCCGGCCGGGTCGTGGCTGTATCCGAACGGCGATCTGTCGAACACGCGGGACGCGGCGGGCTCGACGATCACGGCGGCCAACGTGTCCGGGCTGCAGCAGGCCTGGACGTTCAAGCTGACCGGGGCGGCGGTCCAGCCCGCGCCCGGATTCGGCTCGCTGGCCGCGGCGCCGATCGTGACGAACGGCCTCGTCTACCTCCAGGATCTCGATGAGAACGTGTACGCGCTGGCTCTGGCCACCGGGAAGCTGAAGTGGGAGTACCAGGTCAACTCGCCGGAGAAGAGCGGACCCGGGCCCGACGGCGTCGCGGTCGCGAACGGCGTCGTCTACGGGGACACCTCCAGCACGGTCTTTGCGCTCAACGCCCGCACCGGCAAGACCATCTGGGTCGACAAGCATCTCCTGCGCAGCGGTGAGGGGGCGTTCGAGATCCAGCCGCAGGTGACCGGCGGGCGGGTCTACCTGGCCAGCGCCTACGGGGTCGGGCCGGGCGGCGGGACGGCGTTCGCGCTGAACGCCGCGACCGGCGGTCTGCTCTGGAGGTTCAGCACGATCCTGGCCGCCGACCGCGGCGTGCGCACGGTCGGCGCCGGGTCGGGCGGCGCGTGGGAGACGCCGCTGGTCGGCAGCGACGGATCGGTGACCTTCGGCATCGGCAATCCGTACCAGTCGGCCGCGTCGGCGATCGCCGATCCCTCCGCGCAGCTGTATACCGACAGCGACGTGAACCTGGACGCGGCGACGGGGAAACTGCGCTGGTACTACCAGGGCGTGTCCAACGACTTCATGGACCACGACATGCAAGCGTCGCCGATCGCCGCGACCGTCAACGGGCGGCCCGCGATCATCGGCTCCGGCAAGATGGGCGTGGTCTACGCCATGAACGCCACGACCGGCAGGCTGATCTGGAAGACACCGGTCGGTGAGCACAGCCGCTCCGACGGCTACCCGCTCGAAGCGCTGCAGCACAAGCTCACGCTGAAGGCGCCCTACACGATCCTCCCCGGCTCGCTCGGCGGCGTGCTCACCAACATGGCGCTGGCCGGCACCAGCGTGTACGTGGCCACCGTCGACCTGCCGTTCACCCTGGCCAAGCTGAGCTATCCGCTGGGCGCGCCCGTGGGCCAGGGCACCGGAGAGGTGGAGGCCCTCAACCTGGCCACCGGCCGGGTCGAATGGGACACCAAGGTGCCGGCCATGCCGCTGGGCGCCACGACCGTCTCGAATGACCTGGTGTTCACCACGCTGTACAACGGCGTCCTGATCGCCCTTAACCGCGACACCGGCGCGATCGTCTACCGCCACCGGCTGCCCGCGGCGGCCAACTCGCCCATCGCCGTGGCCGGCAACGCGGTGCTCGTCCCCGCGGGCGGCCCCAGCATCCTGGGCGCGGCCGGCGGGCCGCCTCAGCTGGTGGCCTACACCGTGCCCTGATGTCTGACGCAGCGGGCCGTGATCCGCTTCCCGTTCGCGTAGTCGCCGCAGTTATCCGTTCCGGGGTTGTCGCGCAGCAGGCCGCCCAGTCCGAAAGCCGCTCGACCCGGTAGCCGTACGCCCCCAGCATGATCTGGATCGCGGCCAGGTTCGGCCGGCCGACGAGGACCGACCAGCCGTGGGTGTAGGTGTCGGCCGCCGCCTTTCCCTCCTCGTCGGCATCCTCGGTGATCACGTTCACGTTCGGCACCGGCCCCATCATGTGCGGGCTGAACGTGTCGATGATCAGGTACCGGGCGTTGGTCCGGCGGATTCCGCCCAGCAGCTCGTTGTAACGCAGCGTGTGATACAGGAACCCGAGGCACAACACGACGTCTGCCTCGAAATTCTGCGTGTTCAGCACCTCGTGCACGTCCCCGGCGACGAAGCGGACACGGTCCGCCCCGTAGCCGTACTCGCCAAGGTTCTCCGTGGCGGCCTTCACCAGATCCGGCCGTGCCTCGATGCCGGTCACCGACCGCGCTCCGTTCGCGAGCGCCGCGAGCGACCAGCGGCCGTCGTGACTGGCGAGGTCGAGGATTCGCGCGCCCTCAAAGATGTCGCGGTTCTCGCCGAATATCGCCTCGTAGCGCAGGTTCAGCCGCGCGGTGGTCGGATGGGTGCTGCTCGTCCGGTAGAACCGCGGGAACTGCTCGAAGAACCACGAGGCCGTGCGGGACTCCGGTGCCGAATCGGCGCGGACGAGCGCGCCCGCGTCCTGGGGCGCGGTGGCTTGCCGCCGGCGGCGTTTCGGCGGGCGTTCGATGCGCCACGCAACGCCGCGTAATGCCCTTGCCGCCTGCTGCTTGAGCGACATGCGCGTCATGGTAGCGCCGCCAGGCCGTTATGGCTGGTCAGACCGGGTCAAGAGCGGTTCACGAGCGGTTCAGCGGTCGGCAAAGAAGTCGAGGTAGGCCCGGCCCAGCGCGGCCGGGTTCTCCAGCGCGATGTTGTGACCAGACTCGGCGATGACGACGCCGCGGACGTCGGACGCCACGTGCGCCAGCTGCCGGGATACTGCATCCCCGAGATAGGCCTGCGCGCCGACGGCCAGGACCGGGCAGCCGATCGGGTCGGCATAATGCGGGCGGTTCTGCTCGGCGTCGACCTGGCGGGCGCGGTACATCTCCAGGATCGCCCTGGTCCCGCCCGGCTGCTCGACCGAACGCACCATCTCGTCGATGTCACTGTCGGTGAGGGCACTGGGGTCCCACATCTGGCGCCGGGCGAAGTAGGTCCAGAATGGCCGCTCGCGCCCGGCCAGCAGCAGCTCGGGCAGGTTCGGCAGGCTGAAGAAGCTGAAGTGCCACCCGGTGCGGCCGTCATCGGGGGCGAGCGACGGATCGCGTTCGCCGGCCGGCAACCCTGGCAGCAGCGTCTCCTGGAACACCAGCTGCTGCACCCGGGGGCGGTGGAAGGCGGCGACGGCGTAGGCGATGGCCGCGCCCCAGTCCTCGCCGGCCACGCGGAACCGGTCGAAGCCCAGGTGGGTGGCCAGCTCGGCGACGTCGCCGGCCATCGTGGCGGTGTCGTAGCCGGTCAGGGGGCGCTCGGAGCCGCCGAAGCCCCGGTTGTCGACCGCGATGACGGTGTGGCGCGGGGTCAGCAGGGGCACGACGTGACGCCAGTACGACATGGTCTTCGGCACGCCGTGCAGCAAGAACACCGGGTCGCCGCTGCCGCCGATCGCGTAGTGGATCTCCACGCCGTTGACCGTGGGCTTGCCGTGGGTGAGCCGGGCTCCGGCGTGGTCAGCGAGGACGATCGAGTCTGTCATCGTGATGGGCCGATCTCTACAGGCCGTGCTTGTCGAGCCACTCCAGGCACGCGCCGGCGACGTCGCGCCAGCCGTGGTCGATGGTCAGGGAGTGCCCGCGGTCGGGGAACTCGATCAGGTCGTTGACCGCGCGGGAGTGGCGGTACTGCTTGAGCGTGGACTTGGTGATGGCTTCCGGGACCGTGTGGTCCTGGCCGCCCATGATGAGCAGTAGCGGCCCGCGGTTGTCGATGGTCGTGTCGACCTGGGCCGGGGAGTGCAGGGAGAAGTTGGCCTCGGCGGCCTCGAACAGGGGCCGGCCGGGCGCCGGGATGGTCCACCGCTGGTACAGGGCGTCGGATTCGCCCGCGTCTGATGGCGTTGCCGAAGCTGTAGCGGAACTGCTCGGCGGTCAAACAGACCGCCCGGTGCTTGTTGGCGGGGTTGCGGAACACGGGCAGGGTTGACCGCAGCGACGACAGCGGCAGCGGCAGCACGCCCTTGATCTGCGCTGCGTCGATGGCGATGGCCGCGGCCGCGAGGTCCTGGCCGAGCAGCTTCTCGGCGATCATGCCGCCGAAGGAGTGGCCGATCAGGATGGGCTTGGCCGGCAGGCCGTTGATGATCGCCGCGTAGTGGCTGGTCACATCCTCGATCCCGTGGTTGGCGATGCTGTCCGGGTTCGCGCGGGCGGCCGCTACCGTGTCCGGCACCCCGGGCCAGCCCGGTGCCACGGCCTGGTACCCGGCGGCCTCGAACAGCCCGGACCACTCGGTCCAGGAGAGGGGGTGCAGCCACAGGCCGTGGATGAAGATGACCGGGATCGGTGCGTCAGTCATGGGCGTGTCCTGTCTGGTAGTGCGGTGTACGGCCAGGCTGGCCTGCGGCGACCCGCCGGCGCTTGCGTCATGTGACTGAAATTCAGCGGGCAGCGGGCGACGCCATAGAGTGGCCGTGATGGCGATCGAGCAGCTGAGGCCGGGCATGTCGGTGAGACCTGAGCGACAGCGGCCCGGTTCGCCCGGTTCGCCGCTGTTCGGCCGCGAGGCCGAGGTGACGGTGCTCGGTCAGCTCGTCGCCCGCATCCCCGAGCGCGGCGGGGCGCTCGTCGTGCGCGGCGATCCTGGCATCGGGAAGACCGCGCTGCTGGCGGTGGCCTCGGCCGCGGCGGGAACGAGCGGCGTCTCGGTGTTGCGCACGGCCGGGGCGCAATCAGAGACCGGTCTCGCGTTCGCCGGGCTGCATCAGCTGCTGCGTCCCGTGCTGACGTGGCTGGATCGCTTGCCGGGGCCACAGCGTGACGCGCTGTCGGCGGCTTTCGGGGCGCTGGATGTCCCTGTCCCGGATCCGTTCCTGATCGGGCTCGCGGCGCTGAACCTGCTTGCGCGCGCGGCGGAGCGCGCGCCTGTGCTGCTGGTCGTCGACGAGGCGCAATGGCTTGACCCGCCGACGGCGGCTGCTCTTGCGTTCATCGCCCGTCGCGTGGACGCCGAGCCGATCGCGGTGCTGTTCGCGCTGCGAGACGGCGTCGCCGGCGCGCTCGACGGCGCGGGACTGCCGGAGCTACGCCTCGGCGGTCTCAGCGACGAGGCCGCCGGCGAGCTGGTGGACGCCTCGGCGGGGGACCTCACGCCAGGCCTGCGGCGGCGAGTCCTGGAGATCGCGGCCGGCAACCCGCTCGCCTTGCTGGAGCTCCCGGGTGCGCTGCGTCTCGACGACGCGGGGGCCGGCGGGTTTCCATCGGGCCCGGTGTCGCTGACGTCCCGGCTCGAGCGCGCCTTTGCCCACCAGGTATCCGGCCTGCCGGCGCAAACGCGCGATCTCCTGCTCGTGGCGGCCGCGGACGAGCGGGCCTCGGCTACCGAGTTGCTGGCTGCCGCGTCCTTGCTGGGCGGGGCCGAGGTTCCGCTTGACGCCTCGGCTCCGGCGGAGGCCGTCGGACTGGCCAGCATCGCCGGCGGATCGATCATCTTCCGCCACCCGCTCGTTCGCTCGGCGATCTACCAATCCGCAGGCGCCGGGCGCCGGCGCCGGGCGCACGCCGCGCTGGCGGCCGTGCTCACCGGTGAGCCGGACCGGCGCCTGTGGCACGTGGCGGCGTCAGCGGTCGGGCCTGACGAGCCCGTGGCCAGCGAGCTCGGGTTGCTCTCGGGCCGGCTGGCTCGCCGTGGTGCGATGGGCGTGGCCGTAGCCGCGGCCAGACACGCGGCCGCCCTGAGCGCCGAGTCCTCGCGGCGATGCTCTCGGCTGCTGACAGCAGGCGAGCTGGCGTTCGAGGCGGGCGAGCCGGATCTGCTGCAGCGGTTGGCGCGCGAGGCCGAGCAGCTGAACCCGGACGGTGAGCAGCGCGCGCGATTGGCGTGGTTGCGCAGCACGTTTGACGACTCTGCCCCTGGCGATCAGGGCCCGGCGCCGTCACTTGTCGACGCAGCTCAGGTGGCCGCCGAGGCGGGGAACAGCGACCTCGCGCTGCACCTGCTCTTCGGCGCCGCGGTCCGGTGCTGGCGCGGCGATCTCGGCGAACAGCTCCGGGATCGCGTCGCGGCCGCGGCCGAGCGGCTGCGGGTACCCGAGGTACACCCGCGCCGTGTTGTGATCTTGGCGATGGCAGGACCCGTTCGCTGGGGCTCGGTGGTGTCTGATCGCCTAGCGGCGATCGAGGCATCGGCCGGCGAGCTGAGCGCCGACGAGGCGTACCTGGCGGGCATGGCGGCACGCGCGATCGGCGACCACGACGTCGCGACCAGGTTCTTGGCGAGCGCAACGGCGCAGCTGCGCGCGCAGGGCCGATTGGGTGCCCTCGTGCAGGTGCTCGTGATGCGGGCGTGGGTTGCGATCGCCCAGGGCAGCTGGGCTTCGGCTGAGATGCTGGTGGACGAGTCCGGCCGGCTCGCCGAGGAGGTCGGGCAGTCGTGGTGGCGGACCGGCTCGCTGATCGCGCGCGCCACTCTTCTCGGCCTGCGGGGCGAGGCAGAGGCCGCGGAACGGCTCGCGGCCCGGGCGGAGAAGACGGCGATAGCTCAGGGCTTGAACGATCTCCTGTGCATGATCGCGTTCGCGCGCGGCGTGACCTGGCTGGGCGCCGGGCGGCCTGCGGTCGCGCTGGAGCACCTGGCCCGGGTCTTCGACCGGAGCGATCCGGCGTTTCACGAGGCGGCCCGCTTCATGTCGATCACCTACCTTGCGGATGCGGCCGCGCAGAGCGGGCAGCAGCACGTCGCGGCGGCGATCCTCGATGAACTGGAAGCGCTCGCGCAGCGCACGCCCTCGCCAACGCTGCACGGCGGCCTGGTGTACGCCCGTGCCGTCCTGGCCCCGGACGACGGGGCCGAGCGGCTATACGACGTGGCGTTGCGGAGCGACCTGAGGCATCACCCGTTCGACCATGCCCGGCTGCAGCTTGCCTACGGCTCCTGGCTTCGCCGTCACCGGCGCGTCAGCGAGTCGCGCGCGCCGCTGCGGGCGGCGCGGCAGGTGTTCGACGCACTGGGATGCGTTCCCTGGGGGGAACGCGCGCGCCAGGAGCTGCGTGCGTCGGGCGAGCCGAGCCCGGGGCGACATCCAGCCGCGCGTGATCAGCTGTCGACCCAGGAGCTTCAGATAGCCCAGATGGCGGCGACGGGAATGACGAACCGCGAAATTGGCCAGCAGCTGTACCTCTCGCCTCGAACGGTGGGATCGCATCTGTACCGGCTGTTCCCGAAGCTGGGGGTCACGTCGCGCAGCCAGCTCGCCGGTGCTCTCGACCCGGCTGCCGGAGCCCCGCCGACGTAGCTGCCGTCTTCCCCGGGCTACCAGGTGGGGATGAGGCCGCCGTCGATGGTGATGTCGGCGCCGGTGACGTTGGCCGTGCGGTCGCTGGCCAGGAGGACGACGAGGTCGGCGACCTCTTCCGGGCGGGTGAACCGGCCGGTCACCATCTGCTGTGCGGCCTGGCTCTGCACGTCCTGGGGCTTGGCCCCGGTCGCCCGGCTGACCGTGGCCGCGACCCCGTGGTCGCCGAGCCACAGGTCGGTGGCGACCGGGCCCGGGCTTATCGTGTTGACCCGGATGCCCTGCGGGCCGACCTCCTTGGACAGGGATTTGGAGAAATTGGCCAGTGCCGCCTTGGCCGCGCTGTAGTCCATGACGGCCGGGTCGGGCAGGAACGCGTTCGCCGAGCTCATGTTCACGATCGCCCCCTTCCCGGCGGCGACCATGACGGGCAGCGCAGCGCGGGTGGTGCGCACCGCCGCCATCAGGTTGAGGGTGAGCGACGTCTGCCAGTCCTCGTCGGTGATCTCGCCGAACCCGCCCGGCCTCGCGGGAGCGGCACCGACGTTGTTGACCAGGATGTCGATCCGGTTGCCTGCCGCCCCAACCAGCCTGCCCGGCCCGCCGGGCTCGGCCAGGTCGACCTCTACCACCCGCACCGTGCCGGTTCCCGCCAGCTCGTCAAGCTCGGGCGAGGACTTCCGAGCTCCGGCGGTGACGTGCACGCCCTCGGCGACGAGCCCGCGCACGACCGCCAGCCCGATTCCCCGGCTGGCGCCGGTGACGATCGCGGTTCGCCCGCTCAGGCCGAGATCCATGATGTTCCTTCTTCCGCCAGTAACCCCGCCCCGCCGGTCAGGCGGCGTGGACATTCTCCGGGAGGTACCCGATCTGCTTCAGCATCCCGAACTGGTCCTGAAGCGTGAAGATCTCGATGACCTTGCCCTCGTGGAAGTGCCAGATCGCCGAGTCGCGCACCGCGACGGGCTCGCCGGTCGCCGGCACGCCGCCATACGGGCCGGTATGCGTCCCGCGCCAGATGAGAGTCACCGCGAGCTTGTCTCCCGAGACAAACAGGTCCTCGATGTTCGTGATCAGGTCAGGGAAGGCCGCCAGCCGCTCACGGATCCGGCCGACCGGTCCGGCCACGCCGACATGGGCACCGTTCGTGCGCAGATCCTTGCTGAAGATGTCGTCGGCCATCGCGAGGTCGCCCGTCCATCCGTCCGTGAACCACCGCCGGGCTATCGCCATGTAGCGCTCGCTGGTTTCCGGCTCGGCTGGGCTGGTCATGACCTCTCCTTCGCTCTCGCGCGACGGCCTGACGGTACTTTTCCAGGCTTACCCGCGGTTCCGGCCCGTGCTTCCGTCATCTGACTGAAATCTCGCGGTCTAGATCCGCTTGATGGTCGCGAGCCAGGCCGGAGCGCCGTCGTCGTCGTGGTACCTCGTCTGCACCCGGTCCGGTTCGATGGCGGCGACATTCCATCCGCTGCCGGGACCGAACGCCGCTCTCAGCTCGTCCTGGCTCACGGGGTGCGGGCCAGTACCGGGACCGTCGTCACTGAAGCACAACACGTACAGGGTCGCGGCGGGCTCGGTCACCGACGCCAGGCTCGCCACGTACCCCGGCCGCTCGTCGCCGTCGAAGCTGTGGAACAGCCCGCAGTCCAGCACCGTCACGAACCTGCGCCCCAACCGCTCCAGGTGCAGCGCATCCGCCTCAGCGAACTCCGCCTCGATCCCGCGCTCGGCAGCCTTGGCCCGGGCGATCGCCAGCGCGGTCTCGGCCACGTCCACGCCCAGAACCGGCCATCCCAGCGAGGCGACGTGCAGGGCGTTCTCGCCGGTCCCGCAGCCCGCGTCGAGCACCGCCCCGGCGAACCCGCCCCCGGACGCCACGCGCACGACCGCTGGCTGGGGCGGCCCACGTCCCAGGGCGCCGGGCCGTCGTGGTACGACGCATCCCAGGGCTGTCCCGCCATCCGCTCGTGACTGGTCGGCGGCCGGCCACCGAACGGGTCGTCAGCGGGGGTTCCTGATCGCTCCGGCAACCTCGCCCCTTCCGCAACTGACCTGGCCACCTCATCGTGCCACGCCAACTCACAGGTCGTGACGGCTCCTCCGGTTACCGGAAGACGAGAGACGAGCAGGGTCTTGCCCGGGCCAGCCCGGCGACGTAAAAGGGAGATGCCGAAAAAAACGGGTGATGTCCCGTAATGCTGAACGCGTCGCCCCGTAATCATGACGTAACCCCCCCAGGGTGGCCGCAGGTGTTCCGCCCGGACACCACCGCGCGGTCGTTCGTCGTCAAGACCGTCGCCGACCTGGGCGAAGCCCTCAGCGCGCTGAACAACAGCCTGATCCTCATCGAATCGATCATGGACGCCTTCGGCGCCCCTGCCCCGGTCATCAGCAGCAGCAACAACGGGGCCGAGCTCGACTACCGGCCCCGCGGCCCGCAACACCGCGACAACGCGCAGCTCCGGCCAGCTACACAAGGTTGAATGGCCGAACTGGCGCGGAGAAGGCCGCAGGGATGGCAGGGTCGAACGGCCGACCCTCCGCGTGGCGGGACACGGACAGAGGCGCCCTGGCCAGCGTCAAGCCGGCGTAGCCGGGTACAAGTCCCACGGGGCATCGTACGCGCTGTGTTCACACCGACGTCGGAGGGCCCGCGCTGTCGCCTGGGGAGGTGATATCGGCGATCGAGCACACTGCGGGCGGTCGCTAGGGGCAGTGGAGGTCGGGCGATGCCGAACGACAGCATGCGGACCGTATTGGTGGCCCTCGGGTCGGGCCTGGGGGTCGCGGTCGCCAAGGCCGTGGCGGCGGCCATCACCGGTTCGACCGCCATGGCCGCCGAGGCCGCGCACTCGCTCGCCGATTCCGCCAACGACCTGTCCCTGTTCGTGGCTCAGCGTCGCAGCAGTCGCCCTCCTGACGACTAGCATCCCCTGGGGTACGGGCGGGAAGCCTACTTCTGGGCGCTGATCGCCGCGCTGGGCGTGTTCGTCGCTGGGGCGGCGTTCTCGCTGCGCGAGGGCATCGATGAGCTGATCCACCCCAGCGTCACCTCATCGTTCGCCGTGGCCTACGTCGTGCTGGCGATCTCTACCGTCCTGGACCTGGTGTCCATTCGCCAGTCAGCGGGCCAGATGATCCGCCGGGCGCGCCGGTATCACCGGGAGTTCGTGGAGGAGTCCAGGGTCACGTCCGACCCCTCGCTGCGGGCGGTGTTCCTCGAGGACGCGGTGTCGGTCTCCGGAGACGTGCTCGCGTTTGCCGCCCTGGCCCTGAATCAGATCACCGGGTCGTCCATACCGCAGGGAGCGGCCGCGGTGCTCATCGCGCTGGTGCTGATCCGCGTCAGCCTTCGGCTCATCCAGCGCAGCCACGACTTCCTGGTCGGCGCCTGGACGGGGGCCGCCGGGGGGTCGCGGGGCCACGACGTAGCTGGCTTCACCCAGCCATTCCGGCCCGCCGATGAGGAGGAAGTACGGGCCTTTCTCCTGGCCTACCCGGGAGTGACCGCCATTCGCCAGCTCCTGGTCACCTTCCTCGGCCCGGGCCGGGTATGGCTTGTCGCCCGGGTCGCCGTCGATGATGACCTGCGCGGTGGTCAGGTCGAGGCGCTGGTCCGCGGCATCGAGTCGGGCCTGAAGCATGAGTCGCAAAGCTACTACCGGGTCGACGTGGTGCCCATTGGCCGAGCGCAGGCGGTGACCGCTTAGGTTTCGTCGCCGGGCTGGACGTCGAGCGTCACGACGTCGGGGTCGGGGCGGGTGACCGAACGCCGCCCGCTCGCCGTCTGCCAGTAGGTCTCCTTGCCGAGCAACGTCTCACCGAACCGGTCAAACTCGGCGATCACCTTCTGCGTTGCCGTGCTCACCGCCTCCCGGGTCCGCTCGCCCAGCTCCTCCAGCTGGCGGGACACCTCATCCTGGAGGCGGGCGCCTACCTCGTCCTTGGCCAGGTCCTGCATCTCCCGCTTTGCCTCGCGGACCGCGGCCCGAAGATCCTTGGTGGCGGCGTGCGCCTCACGGATCATCTCGCGGCATTCACCGACCGCTGCTTCCAGTCGCTCTAGTTCGTTCACGACAGCCCCTTTGCTCATCGGCTGCGCCGGGCGTTCCCAGTCTCGGCCGGTCACCGATCGAGGCGCAACGTGCCAACCTAGCGGGTCACGTTGACCAGGAACAGCCACGCGTTGACCACGCCGCCGCCCAGGCTCGCCGCTGCGGCGGGGATCAGCCAGTACAAGCCGCCACCGACCTTGAGCAGGAAGGTCAGTCCGGCGACGCCAACAAGCGCCGCGGTGATCGAGTTGGGCGAGAACCTTTCGATGTAGCGAGCCACACCCTGATCGGCACTATGGCCGGCTCGCCGGTTCAGGATGAACAGGACTATGCCCGAGACCGCGGCCACCGCCAGCAGCTCGGCACCTAGGGCGGCCGGCGGCTGCGGAGCCACCAGCACGAGCGCGGCGAGCACAGAGGTCATGAACAGCACGAGGGTTTGAGCGGCGCGGGAGCGGAGGCTGAGCGATCCGGCCAGCACGTCGCTCTTGACCGAGACCGCGACGAACAGCAGGCCCGTCAGCGCGCCGGCCACGGCCGCGAGGGCCTCACCGAAGCTGAGCCACATTGCGGTCGCGTATCCCACCGGACGGCCTCCCAGATCTTCGGCTGGACCGACGAGCTGATTCAATCAGTGACGTAGCTGCTGACCTCTGGCCTGATCCAGATTCCGTAGCTTCGTCCGTCTGTCGTAGCTCGGAACGTGCCGGTCTGGCGGAAGCCGAGAGCCGCGATCACACGCTGGGCCCGCACGTTAAAGGTGGCGACAGTGACGCGGAAGGCTCGCGGGTGGAACCGTTTCGCGCCGAACTCCAGGCCGGTCCGGATAGCTTCCCGCCCGATGCCTTTCCCGGTGAGGTCGGGGCGCAGGCCGCCGCCGGTGTCGAGCGCCGAGTCGTCGTAGTCGCCCCCGCGAACCTGGCCGTCGGCGCCGAACGAGCGGAAGCCGATCAGTCCGGTCTCCTCGGTGAGGGCGAAGAAGCCGCTCTCCGGGCTAGCCAGGAAGGCAGGATCGGCGTCGGTCATGTCGTAGCAGTCGTAGGGCGCTGGATAGCGCCAGGTGGCGATCTCCGCCGCGTAGGCAGCCGTCATAGGCACGATCTGCACACTGATCATTAAACGACAGCCGCTGGCGGGTGCTCACCTCTCACAGGACTGCCGGCCCGGGGCGCCCGCTGCGTCGCTCATGCGGGGCTGCCCGGCGGGATGGCCGGGTCGGACCGGTCCTGCAGGTCGGCCAGGACCAGGACCAGCCGGGTCCAGGTTCCCTCAGCCTCGGGTTCGACGAACCGGGCGGCGATCTGGGCGATGTGGCCGCGCAGTTCGGCCAGCGCCTCGTCAGTCAGCCGCAGCGCGCTCCGGGTCACATCGACCTCCCGGCGGCGGCCCGCCTGCTTGGCCTGAAATGCCGCCGTGATGTCCATCGCGGTGGCCTCCAGCACGGATCCGAGGAATGCGGCGGTCTCCTGGGGGCTGGCGTCGTCACCAGGGGGCTCAGTCTCCGCCGGGGCGTAGACTCGTTCGGCCTTGCCCCGGGGGAGCCGCCGGTACTCGGCGACCTCGATCAGCCCCGCCTGCTCAAGCTGGCCGAGGTGGTAGTAGAGACGGTCGGCGGGCAGGCCGGCGCACTCGGCTAGCTCGCGCGCTGACCGGGGCCGTTCCATCAGCCACTCCACCAGCCGTATCCGCAGCGGGTCGGCCAGCGCCTTGTGCACGCCGTGCCACGCCTTCGGCCGGCCTCCGCGGGTCGGGGCCGGGTCGTCGCCGGTGCTCATTTCTCTGCGGTCCCGCGGCGGCACAGCAGCCAGTAGACAAGCCCCGCAGGGAGATGAACGCACAGCAGGCACGGGTTCAGCGCCATGGCCGGCCGCGCGGGCCGCTCGTCCTCGTCGGGCAGGTCCGCGGTGAGGACACCCAACTGGTCCCTGGTCCGCGCCGTGAGGGCGGCGCCAGCCCGTTCCTCAAGCTCGGCCTGGGTCAGCCGACCGTCGGCGAAGTGGCGCTGCAGCAGCTCCACCACCTGGTCCCGTTCGCCGTCGGAGGCGCGGACCGCCGGGTCGGCCCGTTGTGTGATGACGTCGCTCATGCTCAGCACTCGCTGATCTTTATTGGAGTATTCTTCCTTGATTGGAAAGTATTACAACGTAAACTGCCCGTCAACCTGGTGCTAGTCCAGTGAGCCTGCGGCACTGCTGGTCAGCCGCCACGAAGGGCCAGATCCTAGATCTGCCGTAACAGGAGGCCGGGCTGGTCCATGATGAGGGAGTGAGGCGGCTGTCGGTCATAGGCGTGCCGAGCAGCGCGGGCAGTTACGCTGCCGGGCAGGATCAGGCCCCTGCGGCCCTGCGTGACGCGGGGCTCATCCAGGCGCTGAACGACTCCGGGTTCCTGGTCCGCGATCACGGGGATCTGCCGGAGCAGATCTGGCGGCCGGACCGGCAGCGGCCACTCGCGCAGAACGCCGGCCAGGTAACAGCCTGCCTGCAGGAGCTTGCCGACCGGCTCGGCCCGCCGTTCGCCGATGGTGACATCGTCCTGGTCCTAGGCGGCAATTGCACGATCGCCCTGGCCGTCATCGCCGGGCTCCGGCGGTTGAACGCCGGGCCGCCGGGCTTGCTGTACGTGGACCGTCACTTCGACCTCAACACGCCGGAGAGCACGACCGACGGAGCTCTGGACTGGATGGGCCTGGCTCATGCTTTCGCCCTCTCCGGCACCGTCGACGCCCTCACCGAGGCATTCGGGCACCGGCCGCTGATACAGCCCACGCAGGTCGCGTACCTGGGCGTCGACGCCAGCTGGGCTACTAACTGGGAACGCGAGCAGGCCGATCTCCTCGAACTGCATGTGACCTCCAGCACGGTGCTGGCCGCCGACCCGCGCGGCAGCGCCGTGACAGCGCTCGGCGCTCTGCCGCCCGGGCCGCTCGCCGTGCACGTCGACGTCGATGTCCTCGACTTCACCGATGCGCCACTGGCCGAGAACACCGACGGCCGCAACACCGGCCCTACCCTGGACCAGCTCGCCCAGGCGCTGCGACCAGCAGCGAGCGACCCGCGGCTGCGGGCACTGTCGATCGGTGAGCTCAATCCCACCCGCAGCGCAGGGGAACCCGACGCCATTCCCCGCTTCATCCGCACGCTCGCCGCAACCCTGAGCCTCACCGCCGTGAGCAACGGCTGACCGGCACCTCAGGCTCAGAAACCGGAGCGGGGGCGGGGAGGCACGGCCGGCTACGTTGACGGACCCGCGCCGCGCCTGCGCCTGCGATTCTCGCAGGCACCTCTGACCGACTGGCTCGCCTGAGACAGAACCGCCCATCCTGGGCAGCTGTTAGCCGCCCTCAGCCGTCGAGGGTTTTCAGTTCGCGGCGCATCACCTTGCCGGTCGAGGTCTTAGGCAGGTCGGGCACGAACCGGACCGATCGGGGCAGCTTGTATGCGGCCAGGTGGGGCCGGCAGTGCTCGATGATTTCCGTCTCGGTTGCCGTGCCGCCGGGGCGGAGCACCACGTAGGCACGGGCCAGTTCGCCGTGTGTCTCGTCGGGCACAGGCCCGACCGCGACCATGGCCACGGCGGGGTAGGAGGCGATCACGCGTTCGATCTCGGCCGGGTATACATTGAACCCGCCCGTTATGATCAGGTCTTTCCTGCGGTCAACGATGAAAAAGTGGCCCTCATCGTCGCGGGCGGCGATGTCACCGGTGTGCATCCAGCCGTCTGGCTCGATCGCGGCGCGTGTCGCCTGGTCGTTGCGGTAGTAGCCGAGCATGACCAGCGGCCCGCGGATCATTAGTTCGCCCGGTTCGCCGTCGGGCATGGTGATGCCCGGATCGCCGAGCGCGGCCACCCGGGCCTCCGCTCCGGGGAGTGCGAAGCCGATAGAACCGTGCACGTTGGGCATGTAGCTGCAGTTGCTGGTGCCGGCGCCGCCGAGCTCGGTCATCCCCCATAGCTCCAGCAGGGGCGCTCCGGACCGGCGTTCCCATTCCTCCATCTTCGCCACCGGCATGGTCTGGCCGCCTACCGCGCACAGGCGCAGCGAAGACAGGTCGGTACCGGGCAGCGACGGGTCGGCGAGCATCATCGCGTACATGGTCGGCACCCCGTCGAACACGGTGGCGGCGTGACGCTGGATCTGAGTCAGTGCCGCGGCGGCGTCGAAGCGCTCCATCATCACCAGCGTGGCGCCGGTCATGAAGGTGCCGTTCATGACGATGTTGCCGTAAACGTGCGGGAGCGGCAGGGCGTTGAGCATCACATCGCGGCTGCTCCGCGTCTGGACAGCGAACAGCGCCGCGGTGTTGAGGAACACGGCCCGGTGCGACTGCATGGCCCCCTTGGGGTGGCCGGTGGTGCCGGATGTGTAGCCGATCGTGGACAGGTCCGCAGGGGCTGGCCTGGGGACGTGCGGCGCTTCCGAGTGCTGGCCGAGCAGGTCCTCGAAGGCGGTGACGCCGCCGCCCGCCAGGTCGAAGCTGATGACCTGGCGCAAGGTGGGTACGGCCCGGGTCAGATCGAGGATCACCTCGGCCTTCTCGCCCGCGGTGAAGATCGCGGCGGCGCCGCAGTCATTGAGCACGAACGCCACTTCTTCGGGCGTGAGCATCACGTTGATCGGGTTGACCACCGCACCGGCCCGCAGCGCCCCGTGATAGGCAACCACCCACTCCCACCGGTTCTGCGAGTAGAGCGAGACGCGATCACCGGGGCGGACGCCCAGCTCGTGCAGCCCGCCCGCCAGCCGGGCGCACAGGTCGTCAAGCTCCCCGTAGGTGAAGGTGCGCTCACCCGCGATGAGGGCCGGCTTGGACCCGAAGCTCCGCGCCGACCGCGTCAAGATCGTGCCCAGGTCCGCCCGGATGGGGCCGGTGTCCGGCAGAACTGTGTCCATGGTCGCCTCGGCCATGACTACCCCCTTGAATCAGACAGCCACCAGACCGGGTCGATCGCAGCCGGCCCGCGACCGTGCTATGCCATGTACACGCCCGGCAGGCCGTCTTGTCAAGATGCATCCGCCACTCCCGCTACCTGACCGGAGGTACGTCATGACCGCGACGCCGGACCAGCCCGGCCCGCGGCGGCATCCCCGCGCGGGATGCCGGCTTTGGCCTGCCATCGCTGGCTCTCGGTTGGGCCGGCAGGGCCGTGCGTAGCATCAGGTTCATGCTGGATGCGCTGACGTTCCTCCCCTTGCCCACCTTGCCGGGGGAACGGGTCATCTTGCGGGAACCGCGGGGATCCGATGTTGATGACCGGCTGAGTCATCCCATTGACCCCGAGGAAGAGGACGGCTACGGATCGTCATGGCGGCGGGAGTGGGATGGCCGCCGCTACCACACCCGGGGGCACCTGGTGGCCGGCCAGGCGCCGCCCGAGCCCACCATCACCGGCATCTACCCCTGGGCGGTCGAACACGACGGCCACTGCGTCGGGCACGCCTGATGCGGCACTAGTTTGCGGTTTCCGCCAGGAAGGCGTCCGCCGTGAAGCCGAGCTATACCCCGACGGCTGGAAAGACTTCTTGACATCCTCCCGGCCCTGAAGGACCGGGATTCCCCATGGCGGCTCACGCCGCCTGCGGGATGGTTCCCGCGGCGCTGACGGTAGCCAGCGGCTGATGCGGGCGGACAGCCCCGTGCCCCAGGGCGCGCGCGGGGATTTCGCCGCCGGTAGCGGCTAGTCCCCGGGCCAGGATGTTGCGGGCAGCGTTGCAGTCGGCGTGATCGCCATGGCCACACTGCTGGCAACGGAACACCGCTTGGCTCTCGCGGTTTTCCGCCTGGGTGTGGCCGCACGCATGGCACTGCTGCGAGGTGAATCTCGGGTCGGCGAAGTCTGCGCCCAGCCCTCCCGATCATGATGGGCATCCTGCGCTCCGAGCACACCATCCAGGCCGAGGTGGTTCGCGGCGCGGATTCTGCCCACTCCCAGCCTCCGGCCTAGCCGAGGATGCTTCGAGGTCACGATGCGATGGCGCCCCGGTCACGGGCCGGAATCGTCTCGCGTGCGCGCACCAAATTAACTGGTCAGCTCCCATTCGCCTGGCGCACGGTAGATACATGGGCGGGACCGGAATCATCGCGGCGACATCGGCTCCCGGTCCCGGCGGCGAGCCGCGAGCAGGCGCGCCCGACGCGCTGGCGGTCTCGGTCGTGCTGGGCCCGCAGCAGTCGGTGCTCGCGCTGCTGCTCCAGGCGGCGTCAGGGCAGTCGTGGGGCGCGCCGGCCGGCCTTCTCTCCGCCGTCCGCGATGCGCTGCGCCCGCAGGCGCGGTTCGCCGTGCAGTCGTTCACCGGTCGTGGATGGACAGAGATACCGGATTCCTGCATGCCGATCTTGCCCATCGCCGATGTGTCCGTCGCTGACCAGGCCGCCAGGCTGCGGGACATGCCCGCCGCCGCGCTCACCAGCGAGCTGGAGACTGCCGACGGCGGCTACCCTTGCCTGCCGCAATGGCGGGCCGCCACTGACCAGCCCCGCCGCTGGCTCAACTCCATGGCCGACGCGTCGCTGGACACCTGGGCGGTGGCCGAGCCGCGATGGCGGGCGGCCGGGCCGCTGCTGGACCGCGAGATCCGGCGGTTCGGCACCGCGGCGGTACGCGGCGGGATGGCGGCGCTGCTGAACAGCCTGCACCCGGGCCTCAGCTACCACGACGGGGCGTTCGCCTACACGCCCCCCTGCGACCGGGGCTTCACGCACCGGCTTGGCCCGGTCGGCCCGCGCCGCCTGGCGCTGGTGCCGATGATCGCCGGCCGCAACGCCCTGTTGTTCAGCTTCGAACTCCCCGGCCTGTGCTGGATCGGCTACCCCGTCCCCCAGCCCCGCCCGGGCGCACAGGCCGCGCCCGACAGCGCGCTCGCGACAATCCTGGGCCCGGTGCGCGCCGCCATCCTTCAGGCCCTTCGCCAGCCGCTGACCGTGAACGGCCTGGCCGCAGCCGTGCACTGCGCGCCCACCACCGCGACCTACCACCTCCACCAGCTGGCCGCGGCCGACCTGATCGCCCGCGAGAGGTCCGGCCCCAGCGTGCGGGTCAGCCGCACCGTCCGCGGCGACGAGCTGGTCGGCCTGCTATCAGACTGACCCTGCCCAGCGAAGCTATGACACCTCCGGTCAAGGCGGAGTTGTTGTTACAGCGAGAAAGGGTCATGGTCAGCCACCGCGACGCCTTTCGCCACGGGACCTCTGACTGTGGTCAGCTTGCCGGGTGCTGGCGTTCATGGTCCACGTTTTACACCGCTCATGCTCGGCTGGCCGTCGTGAGCGCCGCTGCCCGCGATACGCGCGCTGCTTGCCCGGCCATCGCCGCGGCGGAAGCCAGCAGGTAGCGCGGAAGCTGACGCACTACCCTGACCTGGTGCAACGAGGTAGAACGCCATGTCAGTGGTCGTGTCAGGGGCGTGACAGGTTGGTGTCAGGCCGGGCGCCGATGGTGGTTGCATGACAACTTCGGCGATTGCAGTTTCAGGGCTGCGGAAGGCATTCGGGGACAAGACGGTGCTCGATGGCATCGATCTGGATGTTCCCGCGGGCACGGTTTTTTCCCTGCTCGGCCCGAATGGGGCGGGCAAGACCACGACGGTGAACGTGCTGACCACGTTGATGAAGGCCGACGCTGGGACGGTACGGGTTGCCGGGCATGACATCGCGACCGAGACCAAGGCGGTGCGCGCGGTAGTCGGGGTCACCGGTCAGTTTGCGGCGGTGGATGAGCTGCTGACGGGCCAGGAGAACCTGCAGTTGATGGCGGATCTCAAGCGCCTGGGCTCCGGCGAGGGCAGACGGGTCGTCACAGGGTTGCTGGAGCGATTCGACCTGGCCGAGTCGGGGCAAAAGCTGGCGTCGACCTATTCCGGAGGTATGCGCCGGAAGCTGGACCTGGCGATGACGCTGGTCGGCAACCCTCAGATCATTTTCCTGGACGAGCCGACGACGGGACTGGATCCACGTAGCCGCCGCACGATGTGGGACATCGTCCGCCAATTGGTGGCCGATGGCGTCACCATCTTCCTCACCACCCAGTACCTCGAGGAAGCCGATCGGCTCGCCGACCGGATCGCGGTGCTCGACCAGGGCCATCTGGTCGCGCATGGCACTCCTAGCGAGCTCAAGCGCCAGATCCCCGGCAGTCATGTCCGACTCCGGTTCGCCAACGCCGGTGAACTCGACGCCGCGGCGCCGGTTCTGGCCGGCGCCACGCGGGACGACGAGGACCTGACCCTGCGGGTGCCCAGCGACGGCGGGGTGAAATCGCTGCGGGCTCTGCTGGACCAGCTCGATGAGTATTCGGTCGATCCCGAAGAGTTCTCGGTGCAGACGCCGGACCTCGACGACGTTTTCCTCGCCCTGACCGGTCACGCAAGCACGGAGGAGATCGCACGATGAGCACTGATTCTGTGATCATGCTGCGCCGCAATTTCAAGCACACCGTCCGGAACCCGACTGCGGTGTTCAACGCGGTCATATTCCCGGTCGTGCTCCTGCTGATGTTCGTCTATGTGATCGGCGGCGCTTTCAATGTCGGCGCCAGCTACGTCGATTACGCCACGCCGGGCATGATCGTTTTGGCGATCTGCTACGGGTTGAGTGCGACCGCGCTGGCCGTGAACTCCGACATGACCAAGGGAATCATCAACCGGTTCAAGGTGATGGACATCTCCCGCAGTGCGGTACTGAGCGCTCATGTCGTCGCCAGCATGCTCACCAGTTTCATCGCCATTGCGGCCATCGTCGGAGTGGCCTTCGCGCTGGGATTCCGGCCGGCCGCGAGTTTCCCCGAATGGCTCGGTGCGATCGGTGTCATCGTGCTGGTCTCCTTCGCGGCCAGCTGGATCACGGTCGCCCTGGGATTGTTTGCGAAAACCCCGGAGTCGGCGGGGATGGCCATCGTGCCACTGATCCTACTGCCGTTCCTGAGCAGCGCGATCGTGCCGGTGGCCAAGATGGGGGCTGGTGTGCGGCAATTCGCGGAGTATCAGCCCTTCACGCCGATCATCGAAACCCTGCGTGGGCTGCTGACCGGCGCACCGTCAGCCGGCGACGCGATCGCCGCCGTCGCCTGGTGCGCCGGGATCGCCCTGGTCGGGTATCTGTGGTCGCTTTCCACCTTCAACAAGCGAGCCTGACCCCCCGGGCGTCGGTTCAGCCGCCCGCCTACAGATCACGTACGAGACAAAGGAGAGGTTTCATGCCTACATTCGCCACGCCAGGGCCCATCGCCGCCACCGTGGAAGTCGCCGGTGCCCAGGTGCAGGTCAACGCCAGCGACCGGACCGACACCGTGGTGCTGGTCGAACCCATCGACAAGGCAAGCCGGTCGGATGTGAAGGTGGCCGACAAGACCCAGGTCGACTTCGCCGCCGGTCAGCTGACGGTCAAGACGACCGTCTCGGGCGACAAGAAGGGCTCGGTCGCCATCACGATCGACCTGCCCGCCGGCTCTGGCCTGGCCGCGCACCTGGCGTACTCCAGCGTCCACGCTGACGGCCCGCTCGGCCCGTGCGAGCTGCACCTGGCATCGGGCCAGGTCCAGCTGGACCGCATCGACGCACTGCAGGCGAACATCTCGGCCGGTGAGGTCGCGATCGGCCACATCGCCGGGCGCGCCGACATCCAAGGCGGGGCATTCGCCATCCGGATCAGCGAGGCCGAGGGCACGGTCGGGATCTCGAGCTCGGGCGGGCGGGCCTGGATCGGCCACGCCTCGGCCGACCTCGAGCTCACCAGCGGCAGCGGCAGCTTCGACATCGACCACGCCGACGGCAGCGTCACCGCCACGACAGGCCACGGTGCCATCCGGATCGGCAGGCTGACGCGCGGCCAGGCGAAGCTGACGAACGGCTCAGGCGACATCGAGGTCGGCATCAGCGAGGGCACCGCTGCCGACGTCGACGCCAACAGCGAGCGAGGGGCGGTGCGCAATTCCGTTCCGTCGCCGGAAGACCCTGCCACCTCCGACAACAGGGTCGCGGTCCATGCCCGCACGCGGCACGGCGACATCATCATTCAGCGCGCAGCAAGCTGACCCTCACGAAGCGAGCGTGACCTCGACCAGCTCAGACCAGCTCGCCTGTGTACCCTCCTGTGCCGCCTCGGCGAACCGCGCTTCGCCGAGGCGGCGCCGCGCGGCCTGCTCGATCCGGGCCACATCCGGGTTGGAGCGATCCGGCAGTCCGCGCACGCCGGCGCTGGCCGCGAGCAGCCGCGCGGCCTGCTCGTACTGGCCGTAGCGCAAGGCCAGGTCGGCAACACCGACGAGTACCTGCGCGATCAGGGGCGCGTATCCCGCCTCGGACGCCGACCGGCAGGCCGCAACGCGGTGGGTACGGGCCTCGCTGAGATCGTCGGCAAGGTATCCGAGCAGGTCGTGTGTTACCGCGCGCATATGCGCCCGCTCCGCGCCGTCGGCCAGCAAAGCTGTCGCGACACTGAGTTGATGGCGGGCCTCCTCGGCGTGGAGGCTCCAACGAGCGAGTACCGCTTTCGAGAGAGCCAGCTCAGCCAGCGCATCCGGCCAGGTGACCCGTTCCGCGCATCGCTCGGCGTCGGCGATAGCAGCCGCGATGGAGTCCTGATCGCTGAGCAGCCAGTACAACTGGGCCTGTCGCGACCGCATCCGGATGACGTCCTCGATGGCACCGACTTCGGTGACGACCGCGATCGCCTCTTCGTAGTGCTCGCACGCGTTGGCGAACTCGCCGCGCGTGGCGATTCGGTCCGCCAGCTCGGTCAGGGCGAAAGAGATGCCGAATCGTTCGCCGAGCACCCGGAACTCGGCGAGCGCCCTCTCGAGATATGCGTCCGCGTCCCGTCCGCCTTGCCCGAGCATGATCCGCGTCCTGCCGAGGTGCAGTCGGGCCAGTGCGCGTACCCAGGGGTCCTCGTCGTCCAGCAAGGGCTCGAATGCGGACAAGAACGCGTCCGGGCCCTGCAACATGCGTTCCAGCGGGGCGACGAGCCTCAGCATCGGGTAGCGGCCCTGACTGCGCTGGCTGAGCCGGTAGGCCTTGCGGATCCACTCCTCTACCTGATACTGGTCACCCCGGCCGGAGGTCATGAACATTACGACCAGCGCGTACACCATGGCCCGGATCTCGTCGATCACCTCGCCGGGCATCTCCGTGGCGGCGAGGATCAATTCGATGCCTTCGGCCCGGTGCCCGCCGAGCCACCAGTAGTATCCGGCGGCTGCGGCGAGCCGCATCGCCGCCTGCGCCTCGCCGGCCGCGAGCGCACCGCGCATCGCGGCACCGATGTTGTCGTGCTCGGCCTCGAGCGTGGCGAGCCACTCCAATTGCTCGGCGCGGCGAAGGTGCGGCTCCGCGGTCTCGGTGAGGTCGGTGAAGTAGACGAGATGAGTACGGCGCGCCAGGTCCGCCTCCCCCGCTTCCGCGAGCCGCTGCGCGGCGTACTCCTTGATCGTGCTGAGCATCCGGTAGCGCGGAGCGCTGTCGCCCTCGATGAGCAGCAGCGACTTCTCGGCCAGCGCGGTGAGCAGTTCGAGCACCTGCTCCTGCTCGACCGCAGCGCCAGCGCAGATCCGCTCGGCCGCCTCCAGGCTCGCCCCGCCCGAGAACACCGACAGCCTGCGCAGGACCATCCGCTCAGCATCGGTGAGCAGCTCCCAGCTCCAGTCGACCATCGCGCGCAGCGTCTTGTGCCGCGGCAACGCGGTGCGGCTGCCCCCGGTCAGCAGGCGGAACCGGTCGTCGAGCCCGTTGGCGAGCTGGTCGAGGGACATGGTGCGCAACCTGGCCGCCGCCAGTTCGATCGCCAGCGGCATCCCGTCCAGCGCCCGGCAGACGCGCACCATCGTCGACAACGTGCGGCCGTCGACCGCGAGATCCCTGCGCACCGCGCCCGCCCGGTCCCGCAGCAACCGGACAGCGGGAGAGGACTCGATCTCGCCGGGGTCGGCGTCGCCCTCCGGCCAGGCCAGCGGCCCGACCGGCCACAGTGCCTCACCGGTGATGCCGAGCGGCTCCCGGCTCGTCGTCAGGATCCGCAGCCGTCGGCACTCTCCGAGCACCCGATCGGCGAACTTCGCCGCCGCCTCGATCACGTGCTCGCAGTTGTCGAGGATCAGCAGCGCCTCCCGCTCGCGGATCGCGGCGATGAGCCCGTCCGTCAGATCCGCGCTCGGTGCCGCCCCGAGCAGAGCGTCCCGCAGCCCGAGCCCGGTGAGCGTCGCCTGCGCCACGTCACCATCGGCGCCGATGGCGGCCAGATCCACCAGCCAGGCCCCGTCCGGCAGGTCGCCGAGCAGCGTGCGCGCGGTTTCCGTGGCCAGCCTGGTCTTCCCCGAGCCGCCCGGCCCGATCAGGGTGGTCAGCCGATGCTCCACGATCAGCTCCTGGACGGCGGCCACATCGGCGTCCCGGCCGACGAAGCTGGTTAGCTCGGCACGCAGGTTGGTCTTCCGGTTTTCCTGACGCGGTCCCAACTCGCCCCGCAGCAGCGTGACGTGCAGGGCCGACAACTCCGGCGAGGGGTCGGCGCCCAGCGCGTCGGCCAGGGCCTCCCTCGTGCGCTCGTAGGTGAGCAGGGCGTCGGAGTCGCGGCCGACTGCCACCAGGGCACGCATCAGCGCAGCCACCAGCGGTTCCCGCAGCGGATGCGCGGTCACTGCGTCGGTCAATTCCGCGACCACCTCCGCGCCGTGGCCGAGGCTGACTTCTGCTTCGAACCGGTCCTCCATCGCGGTCAGGCGCAGCCCCTCGAGCCGCGTCACCGCCGCGTTGAACGCTTCACTGTCCTCCAGCCCGACATCCTGCATGGCCGCACCGCGCCACAAGGCGAGGGCTTCGCGCAACAACCGAACCCGCCCGCGACCCTCCTCCCGGCGAGCCAGGGCGACGAGGCGTTCGAACCGCAGCGCGTCGACGGTGTCGGGATCCACCGCCAGCCGGTAGCCGCCCGTCTGCCCCTCGATCACGCCTCCTGGCAGCGCCTTCCGCAGCCGGGAAGCCAAGCGTTGCAGGGCATTCGCCGCATCGGCGGGCGGGTTCTCACCCCAGATCCAGTCGATGAGTACCGACCTCGGGACTACGCGACCTGGTTCGAGCGCGAGGGCGATCAACAGCCCGCGCAACCGGGCGCCCGGCACCTCGGCGAAGACGCCGTCGTCCGTGCGAACCTCGAATGGTCCAAGCAGCCCGATCTGCACTAGCTGATTTTGCCATGAGCTATTGGCAGGCCTCTAATTGCTGACACGGCGCGAGCTTCCGGTTGCCAAGGAAGCTGCTGGTCAGTCGGCACGCCAGTTGCCGCAGCGAGGGTCTGGCCCGGTTCTTGGCGTACGTGGATGAGCGAACGCCGCCACGCCAACGAGCCTGGTTGAGGTCTCCGGGTAGCATGACGAGAGCCATAACCCGGGGCCGTCGTTGGTCACCCCGATGTTCCAGGCACTGCCGGGCCAGGCTCTGGAGTTTGGTAGGTGAAGCCCTGATGATTATCGCGCTCTTCGGGACGGCGGGTCATCACACCACTCCCTGGTACATAGCGATACCCATCCTCGTGATCGCGTTCGGCGCCAGGGCTTGGCGGTGGCGGCGGAGGCCCGGAGGGCGGCAAGGTCCGTTCGGTGGTAACGGGAACCCATCCGATCGCGGCGGCAACGATCCTTTTGACGGGCAAGGTGGGTCCGACTAAGGAGTCGGCCCGCGAGGGGCTGCGCGCAAAGGGACGGGCGTGATGAGCTTCCAGAAAACGCCGGGCGGCACGCACGGCGCCCGGACTCCCCCGTCGAACCCCGTGACGCGCGGCCTCATGCGGGTAATGACCAGCTGGCACCGGCGGTCCGGGGACAAGTTCCAGGGCATGGATCTGCTGTACCTAACCACGGTGGGCGCAAAGACCGGCCAGAAGCGGCAAACGGCAGTAGCCCGGTTCCCCGACGGCGAGGATGCCTGGCTGGTGGTCGCCTCCGCCGGAGGATCGGCGCACCATCCTGCCTGGTATCACAACATCGCCGCGCACCCAGACCAGGTGTGGGTCGAGTTCGGCGGCCGCCAGCTGCAGGTGACTCCCACGCAACTCGAC
>CAWIDQ010000092.1:0-88524 GCA_963834695.1 uncultured Actinomycetota bacterium | reverse complement strand
GAAGACGAGGCCGGCATGCGGCTCGACCGCTGGTTCCGCCGCCGCTTTCCCGACCTGCCGCAGTCGCACCTGAACAAAATCGTGCGCAAGGGCGAGGTGCGGGTCAAGGGGAAGCGCGCCGACGTCGCGACCCGGCTCGAACTCAGCCAGACGGTGCGCGTGCCGCCACTCAGGCTCCCCGCCGCGCCCGCTCCTCGGAGAGCGGCGCGCCGACCCGGCCGACGCCGCGGCCATCCGGGCGATGACGCTCTACGAGGACAAGGACGTCATTGTCCTGAACAAGCCCTACGGGCTCGCGGTGCAGGGCGGCTCGGGCACCAAGCGCCACATCGACGGCATGCTCGAAGCGCTCGCGGCCAAGGACGGGACGCGGCCGGTGCTGGTCCACCGGCTCGATCGCGACACGTCCGGCGTCCTGCTGCTCGCCAAATCGCGCAAGATGGCGGCCGATCTCGGCGAGATTTTTCGCTCGCGCCAGGCGAAGAAGATCTATTGGGCGCTGGTCGAGGGCGTGCCGAAGCCGGCGCAGGGACGCATTTCGATGTTCCTCGCCAAAGGCGAGGGCATGGGCGAGGAGCGGGGCGCGAAGGGAGCAAGCAGGGCGGATCTCGAACGCATGCGCGTGGCGAAGCACGGCGACCCCGACGCCCAGCATTCGCTGACCCTCTACGCCGTCGTCGACAAGGTGACGCCCCGGCTCGCCTGGCTGTCGATGCGTCCGATCACCGGCCGCACCCACCAGCTCCGCGCCCATTGCGAGGCGATCGGCCACCCGATCGTCGGCGACCCGAAATACAACCGCAAGGCGGCGAACGATCCCGCCCGCAACGACCCGCTGCGCGCCGTGCCGCCGGGGATCGAACCCAAGCTGCACCTCATCGCCCGCCGGCTGATCCTGCCCCATCCGCGCGGCGGGGTGATCGACGTGACCGCGCCGCTGCCCGAGCACATGAAGGCGAGCTTCGCTATGTTCGGCTTCGAGCCGCCGGCGCACGACCCGATCGAGGATGCGCCCGATGCGTGACAACGAGCCCGGCGACCCGATGCGGGTGGCGCAGGGCGATATGCGTCCCCGGCGCCGATCAAGCGGTTTCTCACGCGAAGGCCGAAGCGCGCGAGGCCGACGACCCCACGCGCTCACCCTCGACGGGCGGCCGGCGCGGACGCCCGGCAAGCGGCCGCTCGCCGCGCGACGCCGCGCCGTGATGGAGAGGGTCGCCGACGAATGGGCGCGGCAGGGCGAGACCGTCGATCCCGTCCGACATGCCGCTGACGCGGCTGGTCAATTCCGCCGTCGACGGCGTCGCCGAGACGATGGAGGAGACGCGGGCCGAGATCGTCCGCTATGCCGGCTCAGACCTTCTCTGCTATCGCGTTGAGGCGCCGGAGGTCGCTGGCCGAGCGCCAGCGCGCCGCCTTCGATCCCGTGCTCGACTGGGCGGCGGAGGCGCTCGGGGCGCGCTTTGCTTGCACCGCGGGGATCGTGCATGTCGAGCAGCCGGCCGAGGCGATCGAGGCCGTCCGCGCCGCCGTCGCCGCCTTCGACGATCCGGTGGCTCTGGCCGCGCTCAGCGTCGTCACCACCTTGACCGGTTCGGCCGTGCTGGCGCTGGCGGTGGCGCGCGGGCGCCTCGCCGCGGAAGAAGCGTGGCGCATCGCCCATGTCGACGAGGATTTTCAGATCGAGCGCTGGGGCGAAGACGAAGAGGCAAAAGCGCGGCGCGCGGCGCGCTGGCGCGAGATGGAGGCGGCGGCGAGCGTGCTGGGGGCGCTGCGACGGAATTGAGAGGTTTCGTCGGCGCGGTGGTCCATGTTCCGACCTTGTCATCCGGTTGAGGCAATGCCGCGCCACGGTGGGTCACTCCGCCGCCCTGACACCGCTCGCCGCGCCCGCTCACCGCAGGGAGCGCAAGCTGGCGCCCGCGGCCCGGGCCTCGGCGGCAAGCGAGATGATCGCGGCGGCCACCGCGCCGGGGCGCCAGCTGGCCGGCCCCAGGTTGGGGAAGTGGAGCAGCACGATGAGAGGGGCCACGGTCTCCATGCTCGCGCCTCGGTAGAGTCCAGGTCAGGATCTTTCGGCCCATCCTGGCTGCGACCGGGGCGCCGGCCGGAGCCACGAGGGAGGACCATGGACGTTCGCGGCTACATCGACGAGAACGCGGCCGGCTTCTTCGATGCGCTCAGGCAATGGGTGGCCATCCCGTCGATCTCCGCCGACCCCGCGCATCGGGCGGATGTCCGCCGCAGCGCGGAATGGCTGGCCGCCTGCCTGCGCCAGAGCGGCTTCCCGGTGGCGGAGATCTGGGAAACCGGCGCGGACGGCGCCGGGCTGCCCGCGGTGTTCGCGCACTGGCCCGCCGCAGACCCGTCAGCTCCTGCCGTGCTCATCTACGGCCACCACGACGTGCAGCCGGTGGAGCCGCTCGAGGAATGGCACTCGCCGCCGTTCGAGCCTGCGCAACGGGACGGGCAGCTGCTCGGGCGCGGTACGTCCGACGACAAGGGCCAGGTGCTCTTCCACGCGCTGGCGGCCAGCGCCAGCGCTGCGGCCGACGGCCGGCGCGCGCCGGCCGTCACGCTCAAGCTCCTGATCGAGGGCGAGGAGGAGTCGGGGTCGCCGAACTTCGCTGCCCTGCTGGAGAGCCAGCGGGCCCAGCTCGGCTGCGACGTGATCGTGATCTCCGACACCACGATGTGGGCGGCGGACGTGCCGTCGATGTGCACCGGCATGCGGGGCCTGGTCGAGGCGGAGATTGACCTGCGCGGTCCGGAGCAGGACCTGCACTCGGGCTCGTTCGGCGGCGCGGTGCCGAATCCGCTGCACGCGCTCGCGGAGCTGCTGGCCGGGCTGCACGACCGCGACGGCCGGGTCACCCTGCCCGGGTTCTACGACAAGGTCGCCGCGGTGTCGGCCGCCGAGCGCGAGATGTTCGCGCGGCTGCCGTTCGACGAGCGGGCCTGGCTGGCCGACGCAGGCCACAGCCGCGCCACGGCGGGCGAGGCCGGATTCAGCATCCTGGAGCGGATCTGGGCCCGGCCCACGGCGGAGATCAACGGGATGTGGGGCGGGCACACCGGGCCGGGCGGCAAGACCATCATCCCCAGCCAGGCGCACGCGAAATTGTCGTTCCGGCTGGTCGCGTACCAGGAGCCCGCGGAGGTCGCCGCCGCGCTCCGCGAGTACGTGGCGCAGCACACGCCGCCGGGCATCGAAGCTAGTGTCACGGTTCCCGGCCCGGGCGTCCGTCCCAGCTTTTCGCCGGTCGACTCGCCCGCCGCGCGGGCGGCGCGACGGGCCATGGAGCGCGCGTTCGGATCCGAGGTGCTGTTCACCCGGGAAGGCGGGAGCGGGCCCGAAGCCGACCTGGCCGACATCCTCGGGGCGCCGCTGGTCTTCGTGGCCGTGGGACTGGACTCTGACCGCATCCACGCACCGAACGAGAAGGTCGAGATGAGCCTGCTGCTCAAGGGCGCGGAGGCGGCCGCGTACCTGTGGGACGAGTTCGCGACGGTGGCCGGCGACCTCGCGGCGGCGCGGTGAGCGCGCAGCCGGGCACGCCGGCGGACCGGCACAACGAACTGAGCTCGTCCGAACTGGCCGACAGTGCTGGACTACGCAACCTCGCGCTGTCCCGCGGCGAGGTGGACCGGTCGACGGTCCGCCGCACCGACGCCGAATGGCTCGCCGCGGCCTGGGCCGACCCGGGCACCCGCGTGCTGGTGGTCGAGGACGGACAGGCCCTGATCCGGACCGTCGGCGGCGACGGCCAGGCGGAGCTGGCCTTCGTGTCCCCGCGTCACGCGCCGGACGGGGTCAGGTTCCTGCTGGGGGTCGACGCCGACGGGATCGTCTACTTCGGCGTGGCCGGCCCGCTGCCTCGTCCGGACGGGGGGAAGGACCCCGGCTCCGGGACCCGGCCGATCAGCCTGCGACAGGCGGGACCGGTGCTGTCCGATCGCGACGCCGGGCTGATGACCGAGGCCGTGGCGCTCGGCAACTGGCACTCCACGCACACGCACTGCCCGCGGGACGGCGCAGCCACCGAGCCGGTGCTGGCCGGCCACGCCCGGCGCTGCGTGACCGACGGAAGCGAGCACTTCCCGCGGCTCGACCCCGCGGTGATCATGCTGGTGACCGACCCCGATGACCGGTGCCTGCTGGCCAGGAACGCGATGTGGCCGGAGCGGCGGGTGTCGATCCTGGCCGGGTTCGTGGAGCCCGGCGAGTCCGCCGAGCAGGCCATCGCGCGCGAGGTGCACGAGGAGACCGGGATCACCGTCGCCGACGCCCGCTACGTGGGCAGCCAGCCCTGGCCGATGCCGCACAGCCTGATGCTCGGCTTCCGCGCCCGCGCCACCGGCAGCCTGGAGATCACGGTCGACTCCGACGAGATCGTCGAGGCGCGCTGGTTCAGCCGGGATGAACTGCGCGCCTGCATCGCCAGCGGCGAGATCAGGCTGCCGCCGCCGGTGTCGATCGCGCACCGGATCATCGAGTCCTGGTACGGCAGCCACCTCGATGGCGCCTGGTAGGGCGCGCCCGGAAGCAGACGGCGGCCCGGCGGCACGCGGCCGGCACACGGCCAGACACGGACGTCACGTTACCCGCATTTCGCCTCACGCGGCGGCCTGAACAATTACCATTGCTTTGCTTATCTCGTACTAGCTGATGACCGTTCGTCTGGCGCTGTATTACCATCGGGTCAGGTGTCAGGTTGACATCGCGCGGTACCGCAGGCCGGGTTCCGGCCGACAGCACGACCGGGGGACGGCGGGATACCCGCCGTCCCCGCGTTTACGTGCACATCGGCGAGCCGAAGACGGGCACGACGTTCCTGCAGCGTGCCCTGTGGAGCAACCGCGCCCGTCTCGCGGTCCAGGGCGTCCTGCTCCCGGGCTACCAGCGTCAAGATCATAATCGTGCGAGCCGGGACCTGCGCGAGGCCCCGCGGCCAGCCTCCGACCCGGCCGATCCGTGGACCGGCGAGTGGGACATCCTGGCCGGCCAGGCGCTGCTAGCCCCCAAGACCGCCGTCATCTCGGACGAGGTGCTGGCCGCGTGCAACCCCCCGCAGGCCGATCGCGCGATCCGGTCGCTATTCCCGGCCGAGGTACACGTGATCCTCACCGTGCGCGACTTCGCGACCCTGCTGCCCGCCGAATGGCAGGAGACGATCAAGTGCCGCGGCACCGCCGGATGGGAGGAATGGCTGAGCGGCGTCATCGACGCCGGGTCGGCCGACAACCGGCGCGTGGCGCCGTTCTGGATGCTCCATGACACGCTGGCCATCCTCGACATGTGGTCGCGGCACCTGCCGCCGGACCAGGTGCACGTAATCACCATGCCGCGCCAGGGCCAGGACGGCACGCTCTGGGCGCGGTTCGCGTCCGTGCTGGGCATCGATCCCGGCCGGGTGGACCTCACCGGGGTGCGCGCGAACTCCTCGCTCGGGATCGGCGAGGCCGAGTTCCTGCGCCGGATGAACGAGGCGCTGCCGGAAGAGATGCCGGACTGGTTCTACACGCGGACCATCAAGCGGGTCCTCGCGCACGACGTCCTGGACGCCCGGCTGCGCCGGGGGCGGCTGGTCGTGCCTCCGCACCAGGAGGCCTGGGTCAGGCAGCAGTCGGAGATCCTGGTCGCGGGCTTGCGCGAGTCTAAGTTCCACGTCGTCGGCGATCTTGACGAGCTCGTGCCGCAGCCCGTGACCGGGCCGTACCAGGGCAGGCCGACCAGCCGGCCGAGCAGCTCCTGGACGCCGCCGTGGCCGCGGCGGCCGCGCTGGCGGATCACGAGTACCGGCTCAGGTACCTGCCCCGGCCGCGGCGGGACCGGCCCCACGGCCTGCGGCAGGTGGCCAGCCGGATCAAGTGGGCCATGCTCAACGGGCGGCGGGTCAAGCGTTCGCTGCGCCGGGCCAGCCGCTTCCGCGCGGTGCAGCGGCTGCGGGTGGCTATCTGGCGCGTGCTCCAGCGCCCGGCACGTTATGGCCAGTAGCCGCGGGGTCAGCGCAGCAGCAGCCGGGCGGCGAGCTCAAGGTGGTTGCTCACGTCGTCCGCGGACGCGCGCCGGGTCACCCAGGCGACCAGGTTGGACAGCCAGACGTCGCCGATGACCCGGGCGATGGCCTTGTCGTCGGCGGATGGCTCACCGTCGTGCATGGCCTTGGTGAGCACCTGCTCCATCAGCCGCGCGACCGTGTTGACCTCGGCCGCGGCGCTCGGGTCCGCGAACATGAACGCCCGGGTCATGGCCTCGGTGAGCATCGGCTCGCGCTGCATGGAGCGGGTGATCCGGCCCAGCACGTACATCATCCGCACGTAGGGCGTCTCGCCCGGGATGGGCTTGCGGTCCAGCTTCTCCTGGGTCTGCTCGAACTCCCGGGCCAGCTCGGACACGAGCAGGTGAATCTTGGACGGGAAGTACCGGTACAGCGTCCCGAGCGCCACGTCGGCCCGTTCGGCCACGGTCCGCATCTGCACCGCGTCGTAGCCGCCCTTGGACGCCAGCGCCAGCGTGGCGTCGAGGATCCGCTTCCGGCGGTCACGCTGGGCCGCCGAGCCGAGCTCGGCGGCGGTCGTGCCCGGCGCGACGGTGCCGGTAGTACGTGTTCTCGATGCTGCCATCCAGGCCTCTCGTGGTACCAGCGGAGCCGGAGCCGCTGCCCGCGATCTCCGGCTCGCGATTCGCGCGGTCCGGGGCGTTATGGCGGTCCGCGCCGCTATCAAGCGTACCAACGGCGACGGGCCGGCCGGGCGCTCTGCGCTGGCCGGCGGCAGGTAAAACGTGTTCTAATTTTGCGAGCCGCGGCCACGAGGAGGACCGGTGCCGACCGCCATGGACTTCACCCTCGACGAGACCCAGCAGGCGGTCGCCCGCGTCGCCGGCGAGGTGCTGGGCCCGGCCCGGCCGGACGGGCCGCCGGCCGCGGCGGACGGGTTCGACTCGGCGCTGTGGAAGGAACTGGGCCGGCCTGCTGTCGCTGGCCCTGCCGGCCTGGCTGGGCGGGGACGGGCTCGGGGTGCTGGACGTGGCGGTGGCGCTGACCGAGATCGGCCGGCGGGCCGCCTCGGTGCCCGCCCTGGCCACCCTGGTTCTCGGGGTCCTGCCGGTGGTCCGGTGGGGCGACCGCGACCTGCAGGAGGCGCTGCTGGCCGGCGTCGCCGCCGGCGACACGGTGCTCACCGCGGCGGTCCGCGAGCCCTCCGGCGTGATGCCCGCCCGGCCTGCCACCACGGCCACGCTGGGGCGCACGTCCGGCACGGTCTCCGGCGTCAAGATCGGGGTACCGTACGCCGCGATGGCCGACTGGATCCTGGTGCCGGCCAGCCTCGAGGCCGACGGCACCGGGGTCGTGGTCGTCAAGGCGTCGGCCGAGGGCGTGTCCTGGCAGCGTACGCACAGCTCCTCCGGCGAGCCGGAGTACACGCTGCGACTGGATCGGGCGCCGGTCGCCGACCTGCTCGGCTCCGAGGAACGGGGCCAGGTCGCCGGGGATCTCTACCAGCTCGCGGTGGCCGGGGCGTGCAGCCTGGCCGACGGCGCCCTGGCCGGCGCGCTCGCGCTGACCACGGCGCACGTGGCCTCCCGGGAGCAGTTCGGCCGTCCGCTGGCGGCGTTCCAGGCCGTGGCCGGGCAGGCCGCCGACGTGTACATCGCCTCGCGCACCCTGCACCTGGCCACGCTCTCGGCGTGCTGGCGGCTGCAGGCCGGCCGCGACGCCGCCAGCGACCTCGACGTGGCCGCGTACTGGCTGGCCGGACAGGCCCCGGCCGCGATGCTGACCTGCCACCACCTGCACGGCGGGATCGGCATGGACGTCACCTACCCGCTGCACCGCTACTCCTCGCTGGTCAAGGACCTGGTCAGGTTCGTGGGCGGTGCCGACTATCGCCTCGACCGGCTCGGCGCCCGGGCCTGCGCCGGGAATGACGACTGAGGTCCCGCCGTGTTCCTCGACCTCACCAGCGACCAGGTCGCGCTGCGCGACGAGCTCCGGGCCTACTTCGGCACGCTGATCTCGGCCGACGAGCGCGAGGCCATGCTCACCGAGCGGCACGGCCCGGTCTACCGGGAGGTCGTGCGGAGGATGGGCCGCGACGGGTGGCTCGGCCTGGGCTGGCCGACCGAGTTCGGCGGCCGCGGGCTCGGCCAGATGGAACAGCAGATCTTCGTCGACGAGGCGGCCCGGGCCGACGTCCCGCTGCCCAGCGTCACCCTGCAGACCGTCGGGCCGACGCTGCAGGCTCACGGGACGGCCGAGCAGAAGGACTTTTTCCTGCCCAGGATCCTGGCCGGCGAGGTGCACTTCGCGATCGGGTACACCGAGCCCGAGGCCGGCACCGACCTGGCCGCGCTGCGCACCCGGGCGGTCCTAGTGAAGGGGGATAGTGGAGAGGCAATGGGGAGGTGGGCGGGGGGTGGGCACTACGTAGTGAACGGCCAGAAGGTCTTCACCACCGGCGCCCACGACGCCGACTACATCTGGCTGGCCTGCCGTACCGACCCGGACGCGCCGCGGCACAAGGGCATCTCCATCCTCATCGTGGACACCGCGGACCCCGGCTTCTCCTGGACGCCGATCATTACTCACGACGGCGCCCATCACGTCAACGCGACCTACTTCTCCGACGTGCGCGTGCCGGTCACGATGCGGGTGGGCGAGGAGAACGCGGGCTGGCGGCTGGTGACCACGCAGCTCAACCACGAGCGGGTGATGCTCGGCCCGGCGGGCCGGATCGCCGCCCTGCATGACCGGGTGCGTGATTGGGCGGCCGGCCGGGCCGCGCCGGACGGGCGGCCGCTGCTCAGCCTCCCGGACGTGCGGCGCGCGCTGGGCGAGGCCTACGCCTGCCTGCGGATCAACGAGCTGCTCAACTGGCAGGTGGCGGTGGCCCCGGCGGTCGAGGTGGCCGACGCGTCCGCCACCAAGGTATTCAGCTCGGAACGGCTGCAGCGGCTCGGCCAGCTCCTCGAAGACATTGTCGGCCGGCACGGTGACCCCGCCGAGCCGTCCACCGCCGAGCTGGCCCGCTGGCTGGACATCCAGGCCAAGCGCAATACCGTGCTGACGTTCGGCGGCGGGGTCAACGAGATCCAGCGGGAGCTGATCGCGACGGCTGGGCTCGGGCTGCCCCGGGTGCCCAGGTAGGAGGGACGTGAGCGTTACGGTCGGCGATCCGGGCGCAGTGAACGCGGCCACCGAGGCGGCGATAATCGAAGCGGCCGCGCGGATCGCCGCGGCCGGCGAGTCCCGGCCGCGCCCGGCCCGGGACCCGGTGAACCTGCCGATGATCCGGAACTGGGCCGAGGCGATCGGCGACGCCAACCCGGTCTACACCGACGCCGAGGCGGCCGCCCGGTCGGTGCACGGCGGCCTCGTCGCGCCGCCGGCCATGGCGCAGGTCTGGACCATGCGCGGGCTGCATCCCGCCCCGGCCGACGGTGACGACGACCCGATGGGCCGGATGTCCGCGGTACTCGACGAGGCCGGGTTCACCTCGGTCGTCGCCACCAACTGCGAGCAGGAGTACCACCGCTACCTGCGGCACGGCGAGCAGGTCGCGGTGCGGTCCCGCCTGGAGAGCGTGACCGGCCCGAAGCGGACCGCGCTCGGCGAAGGCTGGTTCGTCACCACCCGCAGCACCTGGTACGCGGGCACCGAGCCGGTCGCGTCGATGCTGTTCCGGATCCTGAAGTTCCGCCCCCTGCCCCGCGCCGCGGAGCCGCCGTCCCCTCCGACGCCGTCGGCGGGCGAGGTGCTGCGCCCCGTCGTCTCGCCGGACACCGCGTTCTTCTGGGACGGCACCGCCGCCGGCGAGCTGCGGATCCAGCGCTGCGGCGACTGCGGCGTGCTGCGCCATCCGCCCGGCCCGATGTGCCCGGCGTGCGGCGCGTCCCGGCCCGGGTACGTGGTCGCCGCCGGCGCCGGGGAGGTCTACAGCTACGTGGTGCAGCACCACCCGCCGGTGCCGGGCAAGCAGCTGCCGATCGTGGTCGCGCTGGTCGCGCTCCCGGAGGGCGTTCGCATGGTCGGCGAGCTGCTCGGCGTGAGCCCGGACCGGGTGCGCGCGGGCCTGCCGGTCCGGGTCGAGTTCGTCCGGGTCGACGACACGCTGACGCTGCCCGCCTGGCGGGAGGACGTCCGGTGACGGCGGGGGTCGCGGCCGGGGCAGTGCTGCCGGAGCTGGTGATCGACGTCACCCCGACGTTCGTGGTCGCCAGCGCGATCGCCACCCGGGACTTCCAGGACGTGCACCACGACCGGGACAAGGCGGTGGCGCGGGGCAGCCAGGACATCTTCCTCAACATCCTGACCACGACCGGCCTGGTGCAGCGGTATGTCAGCGACTGGGCCGGCCCGCAGGCGCTGGTGCGCAAGATCGCGATCCGGCTCGGCGCGCCGTGCTACGCCGGGGACACGCTCACGTTCTCGGGGAAGGTCACCGAAAGCCCCGCCAGGCAGGAACCGCCCGGCCCGGGCGGCGAGGTCGTGGTTGAGGTGGCCGGGCGGTGCCGCCTCGGCGACCACGTCACCGGGACGGTCCGGGTCATCCTGCCGGTGGGCGAGATGCCGCCAATGGACGAAAAGGCGGGCTCTGGGCCGTCCAACGGTACCTTTGTGCCGCGAACCGACGCGGCGGGGGGCGGCGCGTGATCTCCGGGGTGGCGGCGATCGCCGGCATCGGGGCCACCGAGTTCTCGAAGGACTCCGGCCGCAGCGAACTGCGGCTGGCCGCCGAGGCGACCTCGGCCGCGCTGGCCGACGCCGGACTGCGCCCATCCGACGTGGACGGGCTGGTCACGTTCACCATGGACAACACCGCCGAGATCGCGCTCGCCCGCGAGCTGGGCCTGGGCGAGCTGACGTTCTTCAGCCACGTGGGCTACGGCGGCGGCGCGGCCTGCGCGATCGTGCAGCAGGCGGCGATGGCCGTCGCGACCGGGATCGCGCAGGTGGTGGTGTGCTACCGGGCGCTGAACGAGCGGTCCGGGCACCGGTTCGGCCAGGTGTCCCGGGCCGCGGTGGCGGCGCCAACCTCGTCCGGGATCGACAACGGCTGGCACTACCCGATGGGCCTCGCCGTGCCGGCCGCGACCGTCGCGATGATCGCCCGGCGCTACATGCACGATTGCGGGGCGACCAGCGAGGACTTCGGCGTGGTCACGGTCGCCGACCGGCGTCACGCGGCCACCAACCCGCGCGCCTGGTTCTACCGGCGGCCAGTCACGCTGGCCGAGCACCAGGCGTCCCGGTGGATTGTCGAGCCGCTGCGGCTGCTGGACTGCTGCCAGGAGAGCGACGGGGCCGTGGCCGTGGTCGTGACCAGCGCCGAGCGGGCCGCCGGCCTCCGGCAGCGGCCGGCGGTCATCCGCGCCGCCGCCCAGGGCAGCAGCCCGGGCCAGTTCGTGATGACCAGCTACTACCGTGACATGCTCGGGCTGCCCGAGATGGGCGTGGTGGCCAGGCAGCTGTGGCAGCAGGCGGGAACCAGCCCGCGGGATGTGCGCGTCGCCGTGCTCTACGACCATTTCACCCCGTTCGTCTTGCTGCAGCTGGAGGAGCTCGGCTTCTGCCCGCGCGGCGAGGCCAGGCACTTCATCTCCGGCGGGGCGATCGAGCTCGGCGGGAGGCTGCCGGTCAACCCGCACGGCGGCCAGCTCGGCGAGGCGTACATCCACGGCATGAACGGCATCGCCGAGGGGGTACGCCAGGTCCGCGGCACCTCGGTCAACCAGGTCAGCGGCGACGGGCCGGTGCTGGTCACCGCGGGCACCGGCGTGCCCACCAGCGGCCTGATCCTGGGCCCGGCCTGAATCGGCGAAGTGGGCGCCCTGGCGGCGCGGCGTATCCTGCGCACGTGAACCGCGCGGCCGCCATTCCCTCGGGAACGATCACGCTGCTCTTCACCGACGTCGAAGGTTCCACGCGGCTCTGGGAGGCCGAGCCGGAGGCGATGGCCCGGGCCCTGCGCCGCCACGACGAGCTGCTCCGCGCCGCGATCGAGCAGGCCGGCGGCTTCGTGTTCAAGACCGTCGGCGACGCTTTCTGCGCGGCGTTCGCCACCCCCCGGGCGGCGCTTGACGCCGCGGCAGCCGCCCAGCGGGGGCTCGCCGCGGAGCCGTGGCCGACCGGACGGCCGATCCGGGTGCGGATGAGCCTGCACACCGGCGTGTGCGAGGAGCGCGACAACGATTACTTCGGCCCGGCGGTCAACCGGGCCGCCCGGCTGGAGGCCGTCGCCCACGGCGGGCAGGTGCTGATCTCCGGCGCCACGGCCGAGCTGCTGTCCGACACCCTGCCCGGCGGCGTGGCGTTGCGGGACCTCGGGCTGCACCGGCTGAAGGACCTCGGCCGCCCCGAGCGCGTCTACCAGCTCGAAGCGGAGTTCCTGGCCGCGGATTTCCCGCCGCTGGCATCGCTGGACAACCCCGAGCTGCCGAACAACCTGCCCGGCCAGCTCAGCGCGTTCATCGGCCGGGAGCGGGAAGTGCCGGAGGTGCGCAGGCTGGTCGAGTCCTCGCGCCTGGTCACCCTGACCGGGGCGGGCGGATGCGGGAAGACGCGCCTGGCGCTGCAGGCCGCGGCCGAGCTGCTAGGCGAGGCCCGGGACGGGGTATGGTTCGTCGACCTCGCCCCGCTGACCGAGGCCGGCCAGATCCCGGATGCGGTCGCCGCCGCGCTCGGGCTGACCGATCCTGGCGGGCAGCCGCTGCTCGAGTCGCTGACCGAATCGCTGCGCGAGCAGGAGGCACTCATCCTCCTGGACAATTGCGAGCACCTGATCGACGACGCCGCCAAGCTCTGCGGTCAGCTCGTCCGTGACTGCCCCAGGCTGCGCGTCCTGGCCACCTCGCGAGAGCCGCTCGGCCTCGACGGCGAACACGTGTATCGCGTGCCGTCGCTGTCGCTGGCGCCGGCCGAGGTCGAGGCCGTGGACGAGGTCGCCGCGTCCGACGCGGTCCGGCTCTTCGTGGACCGGGCGCAGGCGCACTACTCCGGGTTCGTTCTCGATGAGCAGGCCGCGCCACTGGTGGCGTCGGTCTGCCGCCGCCTGGACGGCATCCCGCTCGCGCTCGAGCTCGCGGCGGCCCGCCTGTCGTCTATGTCCATCCAGCAGGTCAGCCAGCGGCTGGATCAGCGCTTCCGGCTGCTCACCGGCGGCAGCCGCAACGCCATGCCCCGGCAGCAGACGCTGCAGGCCGCGGTCGACTGGTCGTTTAGCCTGCTCAGCCAGTCCGAGCGAGAGGTGCTGCGGCGGCTGTCGGTATTCGCCGGCGGCTTCGAGCTGGAAGCCGCCGAGGTGGTCTGCGCGGCCGGCAGCGTCGACGCCTTCGACGCGGCGGACCTTCTCGGCTCGCTGGTCGACAAGAGCCTCGTGGTGGCCGACCGGACGCTCGAGTCCGTCCGCTACCGGACGCTGGAGACGATCAGGCAGTACGCGGCGCAGGAGCTGCTGAGATCGGGGGGCGAGGAGGAGGCCGTGGCGGCCAGGGGCCGGGCACGCCGGCTACTACCTGAGCCTGGCGCAGGAGGCGGCGCCCGCACTGGAAGGGCACGGTCAGGGAGAATGGCTGCGGCGGCTGGACCCCGAATGGGAGAACCTGCGCGCCGCCGCCGCCCACCTGGCGGACCAGGACCGCACCGATGACGTGCTCCGGCTCGGCACCTGGCTGCAGTGGTTCGCCATCAGCCGCGGGCACACCGAGGTCCTCACCTGGCTGCGCAGCGCGGTCGATCCGGCCGCCTCCGAGCCGGACACCCTGCACGCGAGCGCCCTGATCGCTGCCGGCTGGCTGACCGGGATGCTGCTGCGGCTGGACACCGACGCGCATGCCTTCGCGGGGCGGTGCGCCGAGCGGGCCCTGGCCATGGCGCGCGAGCTCGGCGACCGCCGCCTGGAGGCACGGGCCCTGCTGGTCCTGGGCAGCGTGGCCTACTTCCGCGGTGACGTGGCCCGGCTGCGGCAGCTGGGGCAGGAAGGCGTCGCGATCGCCCGCGAGACCGGCGACGTGCACCTGCGGGGCGAGCTGCTGACCTGCCTCACCATCGGGGCTGCCGACAACGAGAGCCGCCGCATCCGGCTGGAGGCGCTGGACTGCTTCCGCCAGTCCGGCGATGACATGTTCGCGGCGCTCGAGATGCACCAGCTCGCTTCGCTGGACGTCAGGGCCGGGCGGCTCGACGACGCCTACGCCCACATCACCGAGGCGATCGCGACGGCCGAGAAGCTCGGCGCCGGCGCCTTCGTGTACGTCATGCGGACCGACTTCGGCATCCTGCTGCTCCTGGACGGCCAGCCCGAACAGGCCGCGCCCGTGATCAGGGGCTGCCTGCTGACGGTGCGGCGGGTTGGCCTGCACCTCGACGTCAGCGAACTGCTGTTCGGCGCGGCGTGCGTCGCCGCGTGGCAAGGGGACCACGTCCGGGCGGCACGCCTGCACGGCGCCGCCGACAAGGACATGAGTGCCGCGATCGCGGTCGGGAGTATCGCGCTGACCGACCCCGAGCGACAGCTCAGCGAGCGGGAACAGGGTAGCCTCCGTCAGATCATGGGACACGGGGCGTATGAAGCCGCGTACCGCTCGGGCGCCGAGCTGTCCCGCGCTCAGGCGGTGGATCTCGCCCTTGGCCGGGAGGTCCCCGGCTGAGGTCGGCCGCCACGTACGAGACCTCGGCGGGTGATTCGACTAGAGTGCACGCTGACCAAGCGAAATTCACGTGGCCGGGGTGCGCCTGGCGAAGACGCTCCCGCTCAAGGAAGAGGGCGGCTGGTGTTCGAGACGGTAGTAGTGGGCGCGGACGGGTCGGCCACGGCGGCGGAGGCCGTGCGCGTGGCGACCGGGCTGGTCAAGCTGACGGACGGGCGGCTGCACATCGTGACCGCCTACAAACCGCAGCAGCTCAGGTCCGCGGCCGGCGAGGAGTTCGCCAAGTCGCTGAGCACGGGCGACGTCGCCGGGTCGGTGCTGGACGACCTGGCCTCCCGGGCCCGGACCGGCGGCGTCGAGGTCGAGACCCACCAGCAGGCCGGCGATCCGGCCGACGCGATCTGCGAGGTCGCGACCCAGGTCAAGGCCGACGTCATCGTGGTCGGTAACAAGGGCATGACCGGCGTGCGCCGCGTGCTGGGCAGCGTTCCCAATTCGGTCGCGCACCAGGCCCCGTGCGCGGTGCTGATCGCCTTCACCAGCGACGCCGGCTAGCCGCGGAAGTACCTGGCCGGGGTCATGCCGGTCTCCCGGCGGAACGCCGCGACGAATGCGCTGACCGACTCGTAACCCACCCGCCGCTGGGCCCGGACCGGCCGATCCGTAGCGTCGTGGCCATGAACGAAGATCATGCCCGGGTGTGCTCGAGCCCGGAGTGGGCGGCGTACATCCAGGACGAGATCCTGCCGTCCCCACGCCGGCCCAGCAGAACAAGATCCTGGCCGAGGCACTGCGGGTGCTGCGGCCCGGCGGCGTGGGCGCTGCCGCTCGCCCCCTAGGCTGGCGCGGCCCTGGTCACTCGCTGCCGCCCGCCAGGTCGAGCGCGGCGATATAGCCGAAGGTCATGGCCGGCCCGATCGTCGCGCCCGCGCCGGCGTAGCTGTGCCCCATGACCGACGCGCTCGCGTTGCCCGCCGCGTACAGCCCGGCGATCGCGGTGCCGTCCGGGCGCAGCACCCGGGCCCGCGCGTCGGTGCGCAGCCCCCCCTTGGTGCCCAGGTCGCCGGGCACGATCTTGACCGCGTAGAACGGCGGCTGGGCCAGCGGGGCCAGGTTCGGGTTGGGCCGGCAGCGCGGGTCGCCGTAGTAGCGGTCGTAGGCTGAGTCCCCGCGCCGGAAATCTTCGTCCCGGCCGGCCTCGGCGAACTCGTTGAACCTGGTCACGGTCTTAGACAGGCCCCCCGGGTCGACGCCGGCCTGTTCGGCCAGTTCGGCGAGGGCCTGCGCGCGGAACACGGCGCCCGCCCGGTACCAGCGGCGGGGCAGGGACTTGCGCGGCGGCAGCCCGGCGAAGACGTACCGGTTGCGGTAGCGCTGGTCGGCGATCAGCCAGGCGGGGATGTGCGAGTTGCCCGGGGAGTGGCCCTCGTACATCGCGTGCACGGCGTCGACGTACGGCGCGGACTCGTTGACGAAGCGCTGCCCGGCGCCGTTGACCAGGATGCAGCCGGGCAGACTGCGCTCGGCCAGGCAGAAATACGGGCCGCCGGACAGCGGGATGGCCGGGCCCCACCAGGCGTCGTCCATCAGGTCCAGCGCCGCGCCCGCGGCCTCGCCTGCCACGATCCCGTCACCGGTGTTCCCGGCCGAGCCGGTGGTCCACTCGGTGCCGATCGGCTGACGCTGGTAGCGCCGGCGCATCTGCTCGTTGTGCTCGAAGCCGCCGGTCGCGATCAGCACCCCGCGGCAGGCCCGGACCAGCGCGGGCTGGCCGTCGCGGGTCACGTGCACCCCGGTGACCCGGCCGCCGGCGGTCTCCAGGCCGGTCATGGGGGTGCCGAGCCAGACCGGCACCCCTTTCGCGGCCAGGCCCGCGCGCAGGCCGGCCGCCAGGGCCTGGCCCATGCTGAGCATGCGCCGCCGTTGCAGCCGGGTGCGCGCCGTGCGGGCGGAGACCTTCGCCGCGACCAGGACCGCCCGCGGGTGCCGGGTGCCGAGGCTCAGCCACCGGTAGTCGGCCTGGGTGATGGTCACCCCGTCCGGCGCCGGCAGGTAAGCGGGGTTAAGGCGGGGGAGTTCGGCCCCGAGCACTCGCGCGTCGAGCGGCACCGGCTCGATGCTGCGTCCCTGCGCCAGCCCTCCGGGGGCCTCGGGGTAGTAGTCGGCGTAACCGGGCACCCACGCGAAGTCGACCGGGGCATGGGCGCGCACGAACTCCAGCATCTCCGGGCCGCGGGCGAGCAGCGCCCGCTGCCGCTCCGCCCCAACCCCGGCCCCCGCGACGTGGGCCAGGTACGCGCCGGCCTGCTCCGGGGTGTCGTCGACGCCGGCCCGGCGCAGCACCGCGTTGCCGGGCGCCCAGATGCCGCCGCCGGAGCGGGCGGTCGAGCCGCCGAAGTAGTCCGTCTTCTCGAGCACCACGGTCCGCAGGCCATGGTCCGCGGCGGCGAGGGCGGCGGTCATCCCGGCGGCGCCACTGCCCACCACGACGACGTCGAACTCGGCCTCGTCCGCGGTCATGGCACCTCCCGGGCCTCCATACTAGAACACGTTACAGTTTTGGCCGAGGGTCCTCGCCGGGCCGGGCCAGTGCGCGCAGCGCCCGGGCCGCGCGGCGAGGGCTCGGGTACCAGGGGACCGCGAGCTCGCGGAGGAGTTCCCGGCTGGGCTCCCCGGGCACCGTGTAGGAGCAGATCACGACCGGGATCGTGAGCTCCGCCAGTACCGCCTGCAGCGCCCGGCCCTCGCGGCGCAGCAGGTCCGGAGCGGCCAGCGACGCGACCGCCACGACCGCATCGACCTCGCGGCTGGCGCCCAGGGCCCGCAGGACCGTCGCGATGCTCCCGCCGGTGACCATCTGAGCGGTGACGTCCACCGGGTTGGCGGCCGAGCCGAAGCCCGGCAGCAGCGGCCGCAGCGCGGCCTGGGCCGGGGCGGACAGCTCGGGCACGGACAGCCCGTGCGCCTCGCACGCGTCGGCCACCCAGATCCCGGCACCGCCCGACGTCGTGACCACGCCGACGCGGCGGCCGCGCATCGGCCGACCCCGGCAGAGCGCGAAGCAGACGTCGAGCAGATCCTCCTGATCTTCGGCCCGGACGATCCCGCCCGCGCGGAACATGCGGTCGTACTCCGCCTCATCCCCGGACTCGTGCGCGGTGTGCACCGGCGCCGCCCGCCGTCCGGCCACGGAACCGCCGAGCTTGGCCACAACGAGCTGCTTGCCGCTGTCCCGGGCCCGTTGCGCGACCCGGGCCAGGTTCGCGGGCCGCCGCAGTCCTTCCACGATGAGGGCGACAACCGCGGTCTGGCCGTCGGCCAGCAGCACGTCGGCGACCTCCAGCGCCTCGACGTCGCTCTCGTTGCCGGTGGTGACGACGAAGCTCGCGCCGAGCCCCACCGCCTGGCCCCAGTTGAACAAGGCAAAGCCAAGCCCGCCGCTCTGCGAGACGATCCCGAGGTTGCCCGCCACCAGGTTCTTCAGCCCGCGCCTGCGGTCCAGCGCCGGGCTGAACGTCACGGCCACGCGGTCGGCGGCGTTGAAGAACCCCTCGCCGTTCGGCCCGAGCAGCCGCATGCCCGACGCCCGCGCCGTCGCGGCGAGCCGGTCCTGTGCCGCCCGTCCCGCCGTGTCCGTCTCGGCGAAGCCGGCGCTGAAGATGACCGCCGCGCGCACCCCGGCGGCGGCGCAGTCGGCGACGATCCCGGGGACGTGCGCGGCCCGCACCGCCACGACCGCCAGGTCGACCGGTTCCGGGAGCGCTGCGACGCTCGGGTAGGCGACGAGGCCGCCCACCTGTCCGCGGTTCGGGTTGACGATGTAAATCCGGCCGGCGTAGGCGTGCTGGCGCAGCACCTCCAGCGGCCGCCCGGACAGCGAGTCGGGGTCCTGCGAGGCACCGACGATCGCGATGCTGCGCGGACGCAGCAGCGGCGCCAGCCCGGCCTGGTGCTCACGGGTCATCCTGACAACGTAGGCCTTGCCGTAACGGCCGGTCGGTAGGGTGGCCAGGTGGGCGGCGGCGAGGTGCGGGGCGGCGTATCGCTGACCAACCTGGACCAGCCTCTGTTCGAGGGGGCCGGGGCGGCCAAGCGTGACCTGGTCGACTACCTGGACGCGGTCGCCGGTTACATCATCCCGGAGTTGCGCGACCGGCCGCTGTCGGTGGTGCGGGTGCTCCGCGGGCAAGACCCGTTCATGCAGAAGAACGTGCCCAAGTACACGCCGCCGTGGGTGCGGACGGTGACGCTGTGGGCCGAGTCCTCTCGACGCGAGGTGTCCTACGCGCTCTGCGACGACCGCCGCACGCTGCTGTGGCTCGCCAACCAGCGCGCGATCGAATACCACCCGACGCTGGCCCGCATCGGCAACCTGAACCGGCCCAGCTACCTCGTCCTCGACATCGACCCGCCGTCCGCGGACACCTTCGCGCTGGCCGTGCGGGCCGCCTGGCTGGTCCGCGAGGCGCTCGCGAGCGCCGGCCTTTCGGGAGCGGTCAAGACCAGCGGGGCGAAGGGCGTGCACGTGCTGGTTCCGATCCTGGACGCGGGCAGCGAGGACGCGGCCGCGGCCACCCGCGCGATCGCCGCCCGGGCCGAGCGGCTCGGCCCGGCCCTGACCACCACGGCCTTCATCCGCGAAGACCGTGCGGGCAAGGTGTTCCTCGACTCGACCCGGGCGGGCGGGGCGACGGTGGTGGCGGCGTACAGCCCGCGGGTCCGGCCTCGCGTGCCGGTGTCGTTCCCGGTCGCCTGGGACGACCTCGCCGACGTCGACCCGGGCGACTTCACCGTGCGCACCGCAGCTCGGCTGATCACCGAGCGGGACACGTGGGCCGGGCAGATGCCGGAGCCGCAGCGGCTTCCCGCGGCGCTCCTTGAGGAGGGCTACGCGATCCCGGTCGCCCGGGTGCAGGCGATGCACGAGGGTAAGCGGCGCGCCCGCGCCCGCCGCGCGGGCGAGGCCGGCGGCGCAGGTGTCACGGGCGACGACATGAACTAACGTCCGGGGCATGGCCGATGCTGACATGCCCGCCCACTGGACCGCCCGCCTGCACGATCTCGCCACGCGCGAAGGAGTCCCCGGGGCCGCGCTCGGAATCTGGGCCGACGGCCGCGAGACCCTGGCCGCGCACGGCGTCCTGAACGCCGCCACGGGCGTGGCCACCACCGTCGACTCCCTGTTCCAGATCGGGTCCATCACCAAGATGTGGACCGCCACGATGATCATGCAGCTCGTCGACGAGGGCCGCCTGTCCCTGGACACCCCGGTCGGCCAGGCGCTGCCCGCCGTGGCGCTCGGCCGCCCCGACGCCAGCGCCGAGGTCACGATCCGCCACCTGCTCACGCACACCAGCGGCATCGACGGTGACATCTTCACCGACACCGGCCGCGGCGGCGACTGCGTCGAGCGTTACGCCGGCGAGCTCGCGCAGGCCGCGCGGATCTTCCCGCCCGGCGCGGCGTACTCCTACTCCAACAGCGGGTTCGTGCTGCTCGGCCGGATCACCGAGGTGCTCGACGGCCGAGAGTGGGACGCGTCCCTGCGCGAGCGCCTGATCGGGCCGCTGGGACTGGACCGCACGGTCACCCTGCCCGAGCAGGCGATCCTGCACCGCGCGGCGACCGGGCACCGCCCGCGCCCGCATCAGGACGCCCCGGTCTCGGTCTGGGGGCTGCCGCGTAGCATCGGCCCGGCGGGCCTCATCACCGCCAGCGCCCACGACGTGCTGGCCTTTGCCCGCCTGCACCTCGGCGGGGGCGCCACCCCCGACGGCAAGCGGCTGCTCAGCGAGGCCTCGGCCGCGGCCATGCAGCAGCCGCAGGCCGAGATCCCCGGCGTGGACGGACGCGCTGACGCGGTCGGCCTCACCTGGCGCCTGAACCGCTGGGACGGGCGCCAGATCATCGGGCACGACGGCAGCACGATCGGGCAGACGGCGTACCTGCGAGTCGATCCGCAGGCTGGCGTGGCGGCCTGCCTGCTGACCAACTCCTCGGAGTCCCTGGGCCTGTACCAGCGGCTGTTCACCGAGATCTTCCGCGCCTGCGCCGGGATCACCGTGCCCGCCGGTCCCGAGCCCGCGGCCGGCCCGGTCGACATCGACCTGGGGCGGCACGCCGGCCGGTACGAGCGCACCTCGTGGCGTTACGACGTCGCCGTCCGGGATGGCCGGCTGCACGCGATCCCCGGCATGACCGATGACCGCGAGGCCTTCAGCGACGACGAGCCCCAGGAGTTCGACCTGTACCCCGCGGACGCCACCGGCGACCACTTCGTCGGCCGGCTGTACGACAGCGCTCCCTGGTCCCCGGTGGTCTTCGGCCAGCTGGGCGACCAGACGCCGTACATCTACGCCAGCGGCCGGATCACGCCCCGGGTCGGGTAAGGGGGCTCAGCGCCGGGGATATCACGGGACCGCGACGCTGACCGGGCGCGGCCTGATCCTGGGCCGGATCGTGGCCATGGTGTTCATCTTCGCGCTGGCCAGCGCCGGGACGACCTGGATCATGGGCCGACCGGGCCGAGGCGATCGCGTCCGCCGACGGCGGCGGCCCGGCGATCCTGGGCCGCTTCTCGTCCCGGTTCGGCACCCTGGCCGTGATGAACGTGCTGTCGGGGATAGTGGCGACGGTGTTCCTGCTGTGGCCGGGCCTGGGCGTCAGCTGGTTCGGCGCCGGCGGAAATCCCAACGACAGCCTCGCCCCGCTCAGCTTCTCCGGGCAGCGGCTGCAATACGAGCTCACCCAGTTCGTCCCGCTGGCCATCATCGTCGTGGTCGGCCTGGTCTTCTACGCCCTGGGCGGCCGGGCCCGCCAGCACGAGGTCGAAGAACCGCTCCAGGCGGCCACCGCAGCGGCGGGCGACAAGTCCCGGGCGCCGCGCGGATAGCGGGCTCAGCGCGGGGACAGGACGCAGAACTCGTTGCCCTGCGGGTCGGCCAGCACCGTCCACGACACGTCACCCTGGCCGACGTCGGCCGGCACCGCGCCCCCCTCCAGCAGGACCTTCACCGCGGCCGCGTGGTCCTCGCCCTGGTGCGGCGCCACATCCGGGTGCACCCGGTTCTTGACCGTCTTCGGGTCACCGACCCGCAGGAACTCGAGGTACGGCCCGACCCCCTGCGGCGACCGGAACGCCACGAAGCCGTCCTCGGCGCTGGTCTGGACCCAGCCCGAGGCCAGCTCCCAGAAGCCGGCCAGCGCCGCCGGGTCCGGGGAGTCGACCACGACCGCGGCCACCGGCCCGGTGTCCGCGTAAACCGGCCGCGGCTCGAGCACGCACAGCTCGTTGCCCTCCGGGTCGGCCAGCACCACCCACGGCACGTCGCCCTGGCCGATGTCGAGCGGCCGGGCCCCCAGGCCGCGCAGCCGGGCCACCACGTCCGCCTGGTGCCCGGCCGACTCGGTGGCCAGGTCCAGGTGCACCCGGTTCTTGACCGTCTTCGCCTCGGGCACCAGCACGAACACCAGCGGCAGCGCCGCCGGGCCCGGGTAGTCGAAGCCGGACGGCTCCACGTCGACCTCGTCGGGTTCCTCGGCCGCTATCTCCCAGCCCAGGGCGGCCGCCCAGAACCGGGCCAGCCTGGCCGGGTCGTTGGCGTCGATCACGAGATGCACCAGGCGCGTAGGCATGCCGCAACCCTAGCCGGGCGGCCGGCACCCGGATGTCAGGCGGCGCAGGGGAGCGGCCCGGTGTCGTGCGGGGAGCCGCGGTGCCGCAGCTGCCCGCCCCCGCTGGGCAGCTGCGGCGACCGCGCGACCGGGACCTCGGTGACCATCTGCCTGATCCACCGCATGCGGGCGGCGGCCGCCTCGGGATGGTCGCCGAACTCTTGTGCCATCCGGCCCGCACAGCCGCGGACCCCGTACTGCCGCACCGCGGCGCGGATGAGCTCGGTCAGCGCTGCCGCGTCCGGCGCATCCGACCGCTGCAAGCCGGAAACGAACAGTGCCTCGCACCGCGCGTCGTTCAGCCGGGTCATCGCAGACCTCCCCGTTTTCCCCTTGCAGGGTGCGTCGGCGGCGAGGCTCACAAGGGGAACCCTCCCCATACCACGTGTCCGGCGTGTCACTGGTTTGACATGACGATCAGCAGAATCGGATCTGGGCCCGGGCTCCCGGCGGGCTTCCCGTTCAGCCTGGCCAGCGAGGCCAACGGGATCTTGTTCATCAGCGGGATGCCCGCGCTGGACCCGGACGGGAGACTCGTGGCGGGGACCTTGGCCGAGGAGGCCGACCGGGCCTGGGCCAGCGTGACCGCGATCGCCGCGGCCGCCGGGTACTCGGCGGGCAACTTCCTGCGCGTGCAGGTCGTGCTCGGCGACATCGGTGACTACGGCGAGATCAACGACTGGTGGCGCCGGCAGTTCCCGGATCCGGCCGACGCCCCGGCGCGGTTCACCTTCCAGGCGGGCGCGCTGCCGTTCGGCGCGAAGATCGAGCTGCAGGCGGTCGCCGCCCGCGGCTCCTAGCCCCGGCCGCCATCGGTGTCGAGCCAGCGCGCGGCGCTGGGGTGCAGCACCGGGCGGTAGCCGGCCGCGATCGCCGCCACCGACGCGGGCGGCGTCAGCAACTCGACCGCCGCGGCGGGCCGCAGCGCGACCGGGGCCAGGTAGCCGGTGAACGACCACGGCAGGAAGCGCCCCCCGGCCAGCAGGCCGCAGGCGCCGTCGCGGCGGACCATCGCCCCGTCGGGCAGGTCGCCGGCCAGCGCCGGGTGGGTCTGCTGGCGCCGCGTGCGCGGGTCGACCCGCTCGGCGTGCAGCCGGGCGTCCATCTCGCCCGCCCGCGGCCGCCGGGCGAGTCCGCGCGCCTGGCGCCACGTCTCGGCGTACGACTCATGCGCCGGGCGGCGGCAGTACCCGCACGGGCGGTGCCCGGCGGCCAGCGCCGTGGCCTCGTCCAGGAAGAACAGCGCCGTCCAGCGGCCCGGCGGCATCGGGTCGCGCCGCACGCCCCGCCACTCCAGCACGCAGCAGATCCACAGCTTCGAGCGCCAGCGCGCGGCGCCCAGCGTGCGGTCGGCACGGTGCAGGCAGCCGCGGTTGCCCATCAGCAGCCCGCGCGCCGGGTCGGCCACGATCTCCCCGGCGGGGGTGACCCGGTTCTGCAGCGGCGTCCCGCTCACCTCCTCCATCCCGCGCTAGCCAACCACTGTGCTGGCTAAACCCCGTTGATGGCCGCGCATGCGGTCGCCAAGGCGCTCCGGACGGGCCTGCCGATCCCGCCCACCCCGGTTTACGGGTAGGCGTTACCGGGCGCCCGGGCTGTTGGGTAAGCCCTCGGGTATACCGGGAGCATGGCTGATTCCCTGTCCGGCCAGATGCGGTCGGCCGCTACCGTCCTGCTGAAGGCGCTACAGGGCCCGCAGCTCGAGCTGGCGGCGCGGCCGTTCGCCGACGCCGCCGCGCGCCGGTGGCTGGAATACCGCCCGGAGCCCCGGCCCGGGGCGTGCCTCGCCGACATGAGCCGCGAGGCCCGCAAGGCGGCTCACCGGCTGCTGTCCACCGGGCTGAGCGAGCACGCCTACGCACAGGCAATGGTGATCATCGCCCTGGAGGAGGTGCTCGACCGGCAGGAACGGTGGCGGCGGCACCGGCACAGCAACGACTACTGGGCGAGCGTCTTCGGCGACCCGAACGGCGATGACCCGTGGTCGTGGCGGTTCGAGGGGCACCACCTATCGGTCACGATGACCGTGTCCGGCGACGTGGTCTCCCCGGCCCCGGTCTTCCTGGGCGCCAACCCGGCCCGCGTCAGCTACAGCGGCCAGGCGGTGTCCCGGCCGCTCCCCTTGGAGGAAGACCTGGCGCGGGCGTTGCTGGCCGGGCTGGACCCGGCGCAGCGGGCGATCGCCGTGGTGTCCGCGCAGGCCCCCTGCGACATCCGCTCGGGCACCAGGTCACGGGCTCAAGACCGCATCGAGCCGGTCGGCATCGCCGCCGCCACGCTCGGCCCGGCGCCGCTCGCGTTGCTCGATCAGCTCGTGACGCTCTACCTCGAGCGGCTGCCCGCCGAGCTGGCCGCCCGCGAGGCAGCCCGGGTCAACGCGGGCGGGCTGTACTTCGCCTGGCAGGGCCCGGCCACTCCGGGTACCCGGCACTACTACCGGGTACAGGGCGACGACCTGCTCATCGAGTACGACAACACCACCGAGAACGGCAACCACCAGCACACGGTGCTGCGCCGTCCGCGCAGCGACTTCGGCGACGACGTGCTGGCCGCGCACCTGAGGCGGGCCCACGGCTGAACCGGCCCAACGGTCCCCGGGCGACTAGGTGACCACGCAGCCTGAGCTGCGGCCGACGGCGGGGAAGGCCCGGGCCAGGGCCACGGCGATCTTGTGCGCGCGGGCGGCATACCCGGCCGAGGTGTAGTGGATACCGTCGTTGATGAACCACCACGGTTTGGCGACCGCGGCCCAGTCGAAGATCCGCAGGTTGGGGTAGCGAGCGCAGGCCTGGACCAGGGTGGCGTCCCACAGCTGCATGTTGGACTCCGCGTACAGGCCGCCGGGCAGGAGCGAGATGACGTTGACCCACATCACGGGCTCGCCGTGGGCGACGGACATCATCTCCCGGATCCGCGCCATCCGGCCGACGTTGGACCCGATGGCGACGTCGGCCGTGTCGTTGGTGCCCAGCGCGATCACCCAGCAGCCGCGGAATCCCCCGGCCGCGATGGCGCGCGCGGCGTCGTAGCCGTTCACGTCGCCGGGGAGGGTCTCGACGATGGAGTTCGCCCCGACGATGTTGGTGACGACATCCCGCACGCCGACATCGCGGTACTGGGCGACCAGGCGCTGGGCCGGGTCGGGCAGGTAATCGGGCGAGACCAGGCCCTCGGAGGTGGAGTCGCCCAGGTGGGCGACGGCCTGGCAGGAGGTACGCGGCGGCCCGGCCGCGGCCGCGGGAGGGGGAGTCGACGCGGGCAGCCCCTCGCCCGGGTGCGGGGCGGCGGCCGGCTGGGGCTGGCGGACGGCCCGGTGGCGGGGGGTACGGGCAGGGTGGAGCCGACCGGCAGGGAGGAAGCGGGGCCGCTGGCGGGGGGCGGGACGGCCCCGCTCAGCCCGGCGCACGCCGCGAACAGCACCCCGGCGGTGGCCGCGAGGGCGGCCAGGGCGGCGGGCCGGGCGGTGCGGGTGAGCCGGTAGGAGCCCAGCCGGCGCCAGGACTGAGCCAGGCCGTCCCGGCGGATCGGCTGCTCGATGTAGCGCCAGGACAAGGCGGCGATGCCGATCGTGGCGGCGGTCTGGGCGGCGGCGCGGGGGAGGTCCTCGGTGGCGTAGGCCGCGGTGGTCAGCACGATGACCGGGTAGTGCCACAGGTAGATCCCGTAGGAGCGGACCCCTAGCCAGCGCAGCGGGGTCCAGCCCAGGGCCCGGCCGGTCCGGGCGCCGGGTGTCGCCACGGCGGCGATGACCGCGGCCGTGGCCACGGACACGGCGACCAGCCCGCCGCGGTAGAGAAACGGGGAGTACTGGCCGGTGCGCCAGATCATCACGGCGATCACGGCCAGCCCGGCGAGCCCGCCGGCGTCCAGCAGGGTCCGCGCCCGGGGGCTGACCGCGACGCTCCGGCTGGGCCAGGCCAGGGCCAGCGCCGCGCCGATCAGGACCCCGGCGGCCCGGGTGTCGGTGCCCTCGTAGACCCGGGTCGGGTCCAGCCCCGCGTGGTAGAGCGCGAACATGGCAGCAGCCGAACCGGCGGCCAGGGCCAGGGTGGGCAGTGCCAGCCAGGCCACCCCGCCGGGCCGGCCCTTCCGCGCCCGCCGCAAACAAATCAGCCCGGCGAGCAAGAGCCAGGGCCAGACCAGGTAGAACTGCTCTTCCACGGCCAGCGACCACAGGTGATCCAGCGGCGCAGGCGGGGCGAACCGGGCGAAGTAAGACTGGTTTTCGACGATCAGGTACCAGTTGGAGGAATAGGTCGCCGCGGCGATGACCTCGTCCCGCAGCCGCGCCAGCTGGGCCCGGTCGGCCACGGTCACCCAGGCGCTGACCACGGCGAGCATCACGAACAGCGCTGGCAGCAGCCGCCGGGCCCGCCGGATCCAGAAATCGGCCAGCGCCAGCCGCCCGGACGCGGCCCACTGCCCCAGCAGCAGGTCGGTGATCAGGTACCCGGACAGGGTAAAGAACACCGCTACGCCGAGCAGCCCTCCCGGCGCCCAGTCCAGCTGCTCGTGAAAAGCGATCACCGCGATCACGGCGATCGCCCGCAGCCCGTCCAGGCCGGGCAGGTAACGCTGGCCGGCGCGGACCGGTTCCGGCATGACGTGCCTCCCCCCTGCGGTCCGCCTGCCCGCGCGGGCACTCCCGGTTATGCCCCGGCAGGGCGCCAGTACCCGGCGTGATCTATCGACTATAGGCAGGAGCAGCCAGGAGACGACGCAGGCTCGCGGCGCACCAGGCTCATCCGCCCCCGGCCGCGCCCGTCGGCTCGGGCGCTTCCGATGACGGGGAAAGGGCGCCGAGTGGGTAGTTTGGCGGGTATGACCGCGGAACCGTACGCGACCGCGGCCGGGCTGATCGAGCGGTCGGCGGCGGCTTACGTGTCCGGCGTGCCGGAACGTCCCGCCGACGACGGGTTCTTCGGGCCGGCCAGCGTGACCTGGAAGATCAGCGCCGACCTGACCGGGCCGATCGCCGGCCTGCGGTCGCTGCTGATGCAGGCGCTGCACCCGCTCGCGATGGCCGGGGTCGACCAGCACAGCGGCTGGCGCCAGGACCCCGTGGGCAGGCTCGCGGCCACCTCGGCGTACGTCACCACCGTCAGTTTCGGCGAGCGGTCCGCGGTCGAGCGGGCCGCGGCCCGGGTGCGCCGGATCCACACCCGCGTCCGCGGCGTGGACGGGGTCACCGGCCGCCGGTACGAGGCGAGCGATCCCGCGCTGTTGCTGTGGGTGCACGCGGCGCTGGTCGAGTCCGCGCTGGCCGCCCGGGAGCTGTTCGGGACTCCGCTCCCGGCGCCGGACGCCGACCGCTACGTGGCGGAGATGGTGGTCGCGGCGGAGCTCGTCGGCGTGCCCGCCGCCCTGGTCCCGTCCAGCGTGGCCGAACTGGACGGCTACCTCGCGTCGGTCCGGCCCGAGCTGCGCTGCACCCCCGCGGCCAGCGAGTCGATGGCGTACCTGCTCGACCCGCCGGGCCTCGACGAGGAAATCGCCGAGATCTGGCAAGACGTCCGGTACGCCGCGGTCGTCGCGCTGCCGGGCTGGGCTCGGGAGATGTACGGGTACCGGGTGCCGCCGCTGACCCCCGAGCGCCGGGCGGAGGTCCGGCAGGTACTCGGCGTCCTCGATGCGGTGTTCCTCGGCGAGCCGGGCGTGCTCGAGGCGCGGCAGCGGATCGCGGCGCAGATGCGCCTCGCGCAGCGCGCGTGAACGGGCACGACGCGGCGCGCGCCAAGAACCTCCGGGCGGCGCAGGTGACCAGGCTGGCCGGCGCGGCCACGGTCGGCGCCGCGGCCGGCGTGGCCGCGGCCGTGCTGCTGCGCCGCCGGACCGGGCCGCTCTGGAGGCACGGGAACCTCCGGCTTCGCCGTGGTCTGGCCGCGCTCCAGCTTGTCGCGCGCGGCGGGGCCCGCTACGCGGGCAGCGCCCCGCGGCTGTTCGCGGCGGCCGGGGAGCACCGCCAGCAGCTGCGCAACGACCTCGCGCTGCAGACCGCCGAGGACGTCGCCAGCACGCTGGGCACGATGAAGGGCGTGCTGATGAAGCTGGGCCAGATGGCCAGCTACATCGACAACGGCCTGTCGCCCAGCGTGCGCCGCACGCTCAGCCGGCTGCAGGACAGCGTCCCCCCGATGAGCCCAGAGCTCGCCGCGCAGGTGGTGGAAGCCGAGCTGGGCCTCCCGCCGGAGCGGGCCTTCGCGCGCTGGGACCCCGAGCCGATCGCCGCGGCGTCGATCGGGCAGGTGCACCGGGCGATCACCCACGACGGCCGCGCGGTCGCGGTGAAGGTGCAGTATCCCGGGATCGCCGAGACCATCGCGGCGGACCTCGGCAACGTGGCCCTGCTCCGCCGGATGCTGCGGGTCACCGCGCCGAGCCAGGACGTGGACGCGCTGCTCGCCGAGCTGCGCGAGCGGGTCCTGGAGGAGCTCGACTACCACCGGGAGGCCGACAACCAGCGCTTCTTCGCCGCATACTACGACGGCCATCCCACGATCAGCGTGCCCGCGATCGTGGACGAGCTGTCCACCCGGCGGGTGGTGACCAGCGAGCTGGCCGACGGGGCCCGGTTCGCCGAGCTGGCCGGCTGGCCGCAGTCCGAACGCGACCTGGCCGCCGAGACCATCTACCGGTTCGTGTTCCGGAGCCTGTACGAGATCCACGCGTTCAACGGCGACCCGCACCCGGGCAACTACCTGTTCCACGGCGGCGGCCGGGTCACCTTCCTGGACTTCGGGCTGGTCCGGCACTTCACCCCGGTCGAGCTGGAACCGCTCAAGCAGATGGCCCGCTACCTGTGCGTTGAGAATGATCCTGAGGCGTTCCGCCGGAACCTGGAGAAGGCCGGTTTCCTGGCCCCGGGCGCGCCGCTGAGCACGGAGCAGGTCGTCGAGCACATGGCCCTGTTCTACGACACCGTCCGCGAGTCCCGGCCGCTGACCATGACCGGCGACTACTCCTCCGCGGTCGTGCGCCGGTTCTTCGACGTGCGCAGCCCGGTGATCGCCTACGCGCGCATCCCACGCTCCTACGTGATCCTCCAGCGCATCAACCTGGGCCTGTTCGGCCTGCTCGGCGAGCTGACCGCGACCGCGAACTGGCGGGCCATCGCCGAGGAGATCTGGCCGTTCGTACTGGGCCCGCCGTCCACCCCGATGGGCGAGGCCGAGGTCGGATGGCGGGCCCGGCAGCAGGCGGCCGCGGGTGCCTAAGCCGCCAAGGGTGGCTCCGAGGCGCACTGCCCGATCGCGAAGAACACCGCGATGGCCTTGGCCCGCACCTCCAGCGGGAAGACCTCGCTGACCGTCAGGTCAGCCGGCGCTCGCACCCGCCGACGCGAAGAAGCGGCGGTCGTCAGCCGGTCCGGCGCAGCCCCGGGGCGACCTTCTCCGGTGACGAGCTCGAAGGAGCGGATCCGGTCGGCGATGTCGTAGACCATCGTGGTCAGCATCAGCTCATCGGCGCCGGTGCGCTCGAGCAGCGCGGATAGCTGCGCGCGCACCGTGTCCGGCGAGCCGAGCGCCTGGTCGGCGAACCGCCCCCAGGCGATCTCCCGCTCGCCCGGGGTGTACGGGTACGCGGCCGCCTCCTCGGGGCTGGCCAGCGGCTGCGGCATCCCGCTGCGCAGCCGCAGGAACGACAGGGCGGCCGGGCCGGCCAGCCATTCGGCGCGCTCGTCGGTGTCGGCGCAGATCACGTTCACCGCGACCATGGCGTACGGGCGCTCCAGCCAGCTGCGATGGCCGGAAGTTCTCCCGGTACAGGGCCAGCGCGGGCACGGTGTTGGCCGAGCTGAAGTGGTGCGCGAACGAGAACGGCAGCCCGAGCAGGCCGGCCAGCTGCGCGCTGTACCCGCTCGAGCCCAGCAGCCAGATGGCTGGCATGTCGCCCAGGCCCGGCGTCGCGGTGATCCGCGCCGGGTCGTCCCCGCCGGTGAACAGCCGGATCAGGTCGAGCGAGTTCGCCGGGAAGTTCTCCGCCGACAGGCCCTCCATCGTGCGGCGCAGCGCCAGCGCCGTGAACTGGTCGGTGCCGGGCGCGCGGCCGATGCCCAGGTCGATCCGGCCCGGGTGCAGCGCTTCCAGCGTGCCGAACTGCTCGGCGACCACCAGCGGCGCGTGGTTGGGCAGCATCACCCCGCCGGATCCGACCCGGATCGTCGAGGTCGGCCGCGGCCAGGTGCGCGATCAGCACGGCCGGCGCCGAGCTGGCGATGGCGCGGCATGTTGTGGTGTTCGGCCACCCAGAACCGCCGGTAGCCGAGCTCCTCGGTGCGCCGGGCCAGCTCGGTGGTCTGGCGCAGCGCCTGCCCGGCCGTGGTGCCGGCGGCGACCGGCGAAAGATCCAGAACGGACAGCGGTACCTCAGTCACGTATCTCGGCAACTCGTGACGACCCGGGTTTCTTCCGCTGGTCCCCGGGAGACGTGGGCGGGTCGAACGCGGCGGTCCCCCGGCGCACCGCGTCATCCAGGCGGGCCGAGATGTGCTCGAGCACGCCGAGGGCGCACTGCTGGTCCGCCTCTGGTATCCCGCTGACCAGGTCCTGGGCCAGGCCGCGATAACCCTCGATCAGCCGGGCGAACGCGGCCTCGGCGGCGGGCGTCAGCGCGACGATGGTCGCGCGCCGGTCGCTCGGATGGGCGCGCCGTTCCACCCAGCCGTCCGCCTCCAGCGCGTCGACCAGGCCGGTGATGGTCCGCGGCGTGACGCCGACGTCCTGGCTCAGCGTCCGCATCAGCACCGGCCCCGAGGCCTGCAGCGCGGCCACGACCCGGCCCCGGGCGTAGCTCATCCCGTACTCGCGCGCCCCGAGGTCGAGGATCTCGACCAGCCGCGGCGCCAGCGCGAACAGCCGGCCCGCGACGCGCTCGGCCGTCTCCATGTCGAGCGCGGCGGACAGGTCGGCACGCCCGCCGGTCGGTCGGGCGTCGTCCGGGCTTCCCCCGTCCGCGGTCGGCATCCCCGCGTCGGCCGGGCTTCCCGCGTCGGCGGCCAGGCCTTCCCGCGTGTGCCAGGCTTCCCGCATCGGCGGCCGGCACTCTCGCATCGGCCTGGCTCCGGGCGTCAGCGCGCGAATTTCCTGAGTCAGCCACATTGTGAGGATACTTCATTAACTGTTAACCTCACAATATGACTCACCCAACCGCCGAGGCCGGGGAGCTGGCGATCGAGGCGACGGCGGTCGTCAAGTCGTTCGGCAGCGTCCGGGCGCTGCGCGGGGTCGATCTCACCGTCCGGCCCGGGATGCTCGCCGCGCTGCTCGGCCCGAACGGCGCCGGGAAGACGACCCTCGTCCGCATCGTCACCACGCTGCTGCGCCCGGACACTGGCAGCGTCCGGGTGCTCGGCCGCGACGTGCTCGCCCACCCGTACGCCGTGCGCGCGACGATCGGGCTCACCGGCCAGTACGCCGGCCTGGACGAGGCGCTGACCGGGCGGGACAACCTGGTGCTGATCGGCCGGCTGGCCGGCCTCGGGCGGCGGGAGGCCAGGCAGCGCGCGACCGAGCTGGCCGAGCGCTTCGGCCTGGCGGCCGCGACCGGACGTGCCGCGGCCACCTACTCCGGCGGCATGCGCCGGCGCCTGGACCTGGCGGCCAGCCTGATGAACCGCCCGGCGCTGCTGATCCTGGACGAGCCGACCACCGGGCTCGACCCGGGCAGCCGGGTCGAGCTGTGGGCCGCGCTCCGCGAACTGCGCGAGCTGGGCACGACCATGCTGCTGACCACCCAGTACCTGGAGGAGGCGGACCGGTTCGCCGACCACGTGCACGTGCTCGACCACGGCATGATCATCGCCTCGGGTACCGCCGCGCAGCTGAAGGCGCGTACCGGTGCTCAGGTGGTGGACGTGCTGCTGGACGGTCAGGACGCCGCGGCCGCGGCCGCCGCGCTGGGGGCCCGGATCGCGCCTGCCGACCTGCACGTGGACGAGGCGTCCCGGCGGCTGACGATCCTCGCCCGCGACGGCCTCGGCACCCTGCTCGCCGCCGCGGCGCTGCTCCAGGCCGACGGGATCGGGGTGGCTGACATCGCGTTGCGGCAGCCGTCCCTCGACGAGGCCTTCCTGTCCCTGACGTCCGGCCCGACAGGATGACGGGGGGCACGACAGATGACCCAAGCACAGGTCACCGGAACGGGACCGGGCCTGGTCGCCGGCCGACAGCGCGAGCGGCCCGGGCCCGGCCGGCTGGCCCGGGACAGCCTGCTGATCGCCGGACGCTACCTCCGGGTCCTGCGCGGCAATCCCGGCCGCCTGATCTACCCGCTGCTGCAGCCCGTGCTGATCATGGTGCTGTTCGTCTCGGTGCTGGAGAACCTGGCCAGCGTGCCGGGCGGCCTGTACCGGCAGTTCCTCATCCCCGGGATCATGATCCAGAACGTGGTGCTGACCGCGCCGGTCACCGGGCTGGCCATCGTGCGGGACGCGTCCTCGGGCCTGGCCGACCGGTTCCGGTCGCTGCCCATGCCGCGCAGCGCGGTGCTCATCGGCCGGTCCGCGTCCGACACCGTGGTCTTCTTCGCGCAGGCCCTGGTCATGCTCGGCGTCGGGTACCTGCTCGGCTTTCACGTGCGGACCGGCCTGGCCGGGGTCGCCGGGATCATCCTGGTGGTGATCGGGTTCGGCACCGCGCTCGGCATCACGTGCGCGTGGCTGGCGCTGCTCATCCGCGACGTGGAGACGGCCGAGCGCGCCCTGTACTTCCCGTTCATCCCGCTGGCCTTCGTGAGCTCCGCCTTCGCGCCGGTGGACCGGCTGGCCGCCTGGCTGCAGCCGATCGCCCGGGTCAACCCGGTCACCTCGGCGGTCGACGTGATCCGGGCCCTGGCCGACGGCGGCCCGCTCCTGGCCCCGGTCACCTACCTGGCCGCCTGGACCGCCGTGCTGGCCGTCGTGCCGGGCGTGCTCGCCGTCCGCCGCTGGCAGTCCTCCCCCTAACGGTCAGGGGGGCGAGATCTCGAGGCGGCCGTCGAGCACCGCCCGGTCGATGCTGTCGCGCAGGCTGGCGCAGCCGTCGATGAGCGCGGTCCGCTCGCCCGCGGCCGCCCGGGCGCTGAACTCGGCGCAGGCCCGCACCGACTCCAGGCTCCACTGCACGCTGGTGTGCTGCGGGCTGAACTTGGCCACCAGTGCCACCGCGCCGCACCGCTCGCACTCGACCGGCCGGAACCCGGCCTCCCGCTCGTCGGCCCAGGGCGCCGGCGGCTGCCCGTTGGCGAGTGGCTCCGGGTCGGCAAGGTGCTGGCCGTCGGGCCGGTTGGCGAGTGGCTTCCGGCCGGCCATGGTCAGCGTGCTCCGTCCAGCCGCCCGGCCAGGTTCGCCGCCACCTCGGTCTCCCACTCGGCCACCGCCCGGGTGGTGTCCACCTCGAACTCGTAGCGCTCGACCATGTCCGGCTTGACGTCGGCGACGTCGACGTAGAACTGCTGGTACCAGCGGCGCAACTGGTAGACCGGCGCCGTCGTCGTCGACCAGCAGCGGGTTGTCGACCCGGGTCTTGTGCGTCCAGATCTCGACGTCCTGCTCGAAGCCCAGGCCGACGAACTTGGCGAACTTGGCCGCGACACTTGTCGGCCTGCTCGTCGGACAGGCCGGGCAGCTTCTTGACGATCACGCCCCACTGCAGCAGGAACGAGTTCGGCGTGACCGGGTAGTGGCAGTTGATCAGCACGCTCTCCATGGTCACGCCGTGGTAGTCGTGCCACAGGTAGTCGATCATGTACGACGGCCCGTAGTAGGACGCCTCGGACCGCAGCGTGCGTCTCCGTCCCCTGCGCGTAGTTCGAGCCGGTCTTCGATGTCCGGCCGGCCCGGGTCCGCAGGTACTGCGAGGCGATGTGCCCCTCGAACACGTTCTTGAAGTACGTCGGGAACGCGAAGTGGATGTAGAAGAAGTGCGCCATGTCCACGACGTTGTCGATCACCTCGCGGCAGTTCGCCCCGTCGACCAGGATCGAGTCCCAGGTCCAGTCGGTCCACTCGTCGGAGAACGCGCCCCCGATCCGGGGATGGTCACGTCCTCGGGCGGCGGGTTGCCCTGCGGGTCGTTCCACACGAACAGCTGCCGGTTCTGCTCCAGCGTGATCCACGACCGGGTCCGCGCGGCGGGCGGGACCCGCGCCGGCGTACGGGATCCGCGCGCACCGGCCGTCGCCGCCCCAGCGCCAGTCGTGGAACGGGCAGGCGACCTCGTCGCCCTTGACCGTGCCCTGGCTGAGGTCACCGCCCATGTGACGGCAGTACGCGTCGAGGACGTTGAGCTGGCCCCGTGAGTCGGCGAACACCACCAGCTTTGTCCCGAACGCCTCGACCGCGTGCGGGCCTGGTTCACGGAACCGGTCGGCCAGGCCCAGGCAGTGCCAGCCCCGTGCGAACCTGGTCGGCGGCGGGGCGGCGATGATCCCCCGGACACCGTGCCGTCCGTTCATCTGGGGCCTCCATGCTGAGCTGCTACCGCCTAGACTAGAACATGTTCTAGTCTAGGCGTACTGCTGTCGGCTCCGACGGAGGCACCAGTGAGCGAGAACGCCGGGCAGTCTGTCGTCGCCGGGGTCAGCGACCTGCGGCCGGTGCTGCGGGAGCGGGCCCAGGAGACCGAGGACGCGCGCGTGGTTCCGGCCGAATCGGTCAAGGCCCTGGCCGAGACCGGGTTCTTCCGGCTGCTCCAGCCGGCCAGGTTCGGCGGGCTCGAGGCCGAGCCGGTCACGTTCCTGACCGCCGTCCGGCTTATCGCCAGCGCCTGCGGATCGACCGGCTGGGTCGCGTCGGTCCTCGGCGTGCATCCCTGGCAGCTGGCCCTGTTCCCGCTTCAGGCCCAGGAGGAAGTCTGGGGCGCCGACTCCGGCACCCGGATGTCGTCGTCCTACGCGCCCACCGGCAAGGCCGAGGCGGTCACCGGCGGGCACCAGCTCAACGGGCGGTGGAGCTTCTCCTCCGGGTGCGACCACGCCACCTGGGTACTGCTGGGGTCGATCGTGGCCGACGCCGACGGGAACCCGGTCGACTTTCGTACCTTCCTGCTGCCCGCCCGCGACTACGCGATCGACGACGTGTGGGACACCGTCGGCCTGCGCGGTACGGGCAGCAACGACATCGTCGTCTCCGACGCCTTCGTGCCCGAGCACCGGTCGCTGTCCTTCAACGACGTGTTCCGCTGCGACTGCCCCGGCCAGGAGGCCAATCCGGCTCCGCTGTACCGGCTGCCGTACGGCTCGCTGTTCTCCTACTCGATCACCACGCCGATCATCGGGATGGCCCTGGGAGCGTATGAGGCACACGTGGCCTACCAGCGGGAACGGGTGCGGGCCGCCTACGTCGGCCAGAAGGCGGCGGAGGACCCCCACGCACAGGTGCGGGTGGCCGAGGCCGCGGCCGACCTGGACGCGGCGTGGCTGGCCCTGGAGCGCAACATGGCCGAGCTCATGGAGCACGCCCGCGCGGGCGAGAAGATCCCGGTGCCGTTGCGGCTGCGGGTCCGGCGCGACCAGGTGCGGGGCACCGCCCAGGCGATCAGCGCGGTGGACCGGCTGTTCGAGAACTCCGGCGGTCGCGCGCTGGCCCGGGGCACGCCGATCCAGCGGTTCTGGCGGGACGCGCACGCCGGCCGGGTGCACGCGATCAACGACCCGGAGCGCGCGCTGACCATGTTCGGCCGCGGCGAGTTCGGCCTGCGCATCCAGCCCGACGGCATGTTGTGACGGGAGTCGGCCGGATGACCGTAGCGCCGGCGGAGTTCGCCGCCACGAGCCGGTTCGCGGACGTGGCCGGGATGCGGCTGCACTACCACGAGGCCGAGCCGCCCGGCCCGCCCGGCGGGCCGCCGGTGGTCATGCTGCACGGCGGCGGGCCCGGCGCGTCCGCGTGGAGCAACTTCGGCCGCAACCTGCCCGTGTTCGCGGCTCGCTTCCGCACCCTGGCGGTCGATCAGCCGGGGTTCGGCCAGTCGGCCAAGCCGCCGGTGACCGGCCACTACTTCACGTTCGCGGCCGAGGCGCTGGCCGGCCTGCTCGACGAGCTCGGGATCGACCGGATCCAGCTGGTCGGCAACTCGCTCGGCGGCGGCACCGCGGTGCGCTTCGCGCTGCGGTTCCCCGAGCGGCAGGCCGGCTGGTGCTGATGGGGCCGGGCGGGCTGAGCCTGAACGTCTTCGCCCCGGACCCGACCGAAGGCGTCAAGAGGCTGATGGAGTTCGCGGCCCCGCCGGGTCCCAGCCGGGAGAAGATGGCCGCGTTCCTGCGCACGCTGGTCTTCGACCAGCGGCTGGTCACCGACGAGCTGGTAGACGAGCGGTACGCCGCGGCCAGCGACCCGGAGTCCCTGGCCGCCATGGCCTCGATGGGCGCCTCGTTCTACGATCCGGCCCGGGCCGAGGAGGGGCTGCTGTGGCGGGAGGCGCACCGGCTGCGGCAGCCGGTGCTGCTGATCTGGGGCCGGGAGGACCGGGTGAACCCGCTCGACGGCGCGCTGGTCGCGCTCAAGCTCATCCGGCGGGCGCAGCTGCACGTGTTCGGCGGCTGCGGGCACTGGGCACAGATGGAGAAGTTCGACGAGTTCAACCAGCTCGCGATCGGCTTCCTGGAGGGAGGCAGCCGATGACCGGGATCCGGTCGCTCGGTTACCTGCGCATCGAGTCCGCCGACGTCGCGGCCTGGCGCGAGTTCGGCGTGCGGGTGCTCGGCATGATCGAGGGTCGCGGCCCCGACGCCGACGCGCTGTACCTGAGGATGGACGACTTCCCGGCCCGCCTGGTGATCGTGCCGGGGGACCGGGACCGGCTGCTCGCCTCCGGCTGGGAGGTGGCCGGCGAGGCCGACCTGGCCGGGGTCGGGCAGGCGCTGGACGAGGCCGGCGTCGCGGTCAAGACCGGCACCCCCGCGGAGCTCGCCGAGCGCCGGGTGGGGCAGATGCTGCGCTTCGACGACCCGGCGGGCAACGCCTTGGAGGTGTTCTGCGGCGCGGCGCTCGAGCACCGCCCGGCCGTCAGCCCGTACGGGAACCGCTTCGTCACGGGCCTGATGGGGCTCGGCCACGTGGTGCTGCCGGTGTCCGACGGCGACGCGGCGCTGCGCTTCTACACGGACGTGCTCGGCTTCCGGTTGCGGGACTCGATGCGGATGGCCCCGGAGCTGTTCGGCCAGCCCGCGGGCGGGCCGCCGTTGTGGATGCGCTTCCTCGGCTGCAACCCGCGGCACCACTCGCTCGCGCTGGCGCCGTTCCCCGCGCCCGCGGGTATCGTGCACCTGATGATCGAAGTGGCCTCGCTGGATGACGTCGGCCGCGCCATGGACCGGTGCGCCCGGCGCGGCGCGCGGATGAGCGCCACGCTCGGCCGGCACGCCAACGACCTGATGGCGTCCTTCTACGTGGCCACGCCGGGCGAGTTCGACATCGAGTACGGCACCGACGGCAGGCTCGTCGACGACGCGACCTGGGTGAGCCGGGAGACCACGGCGATCAGCCTGTGGGGGCACCGGTTCGCCGCCGGCAGCGGGCCCGGATGACCGCTGCCCCCGACGTCTCGCCGTCCCGGTTCGAGCCGGAACCGCGCCGGTTCCGGCAGGTGCTCGGCCACTTCTGCACCGGCATCACGGTCATCACGACCGCCGACGAGGACGGGCCGGCCGGGTTCGCGTGCCAGTCGTTCGCCGCGGTGTCGCTGGAGCCCCCGCTGGTGCTGTTCTGCCCGGGCCGGGCGTCGGTCACCTGGCCGCGGATCGCGCGCGCCGGGCACTTCTGCGCCAACGTGCTAGCCGCTGACCAGCGCGAGCTGGCCCGGACCTTCGGGGTCAGCGGCGCCACCGGGGCCGACAAGTTCGCGGGGCTTCGCTGGTCGCCGTCATCCTCGGGGGCACCGATCCTGGACGGCGCGCTCACCTGGGTCGGGTGCGCGGTGGAGGCGGTGCACGAGGCGGGGGACCACTACGTGGTGCTCGGCCGGGTCACCGAACTGGGCGACAGCGTGACCGGGCCGCCGCTGCTGTTCTACCGGGGCCGCTACGCCGAGACCGCCGCGCAACCCGCGGACAGCCCGCCGGAGATCGTCGATACCCTGCTCGCCTGGCCCCGGCACGCCGACTGGATGTAGTCGGCCCGCCGCACCGCCCCGCCGGCATACAGCGGGCCTGCCCGGCGAAACTTGTGCACCCGCGGTCGTGGGACAGCGTCCCGTGAACAACTTTGCCGCCGATGAGCGCGGGGGTCAGGGGGAAGGCGACAGCGCGGGGGAGTCAGGAGCCGGGCGGGAAGGCGACGGCGCGGAGCGCTTCGGTGAACGCCGCGCCCTCGGCGCCGGACAGCGGGGCCAGGAACCGCCGCTCGGCCTGCTCGCTGGCCGCGCGGGCCCGGCTCAGGGTGGCGTGGCCGGCGTCGGTGAGGATCACGACGTTCCTGCGCCGGTCGCCGGGATCCTGGCGGCGCCGTACCAGGCTCTTGTTCTCGAGGTCGTCGATCAGGGCGACCATCGAGGTCCGGTCGACTCCCAGCCTGCGCGCCACCTCCTGCTGCGACAGCGGTGCGCGGTCGTCGATCGCGATGAGCACGGCCAGCTCCCGCCCGCTGATCCCGAACGGGGCCAGGGCCGAGCCGGTGAGATCGGCCAGCCGCTGGTGAGCGTGCTTCATGAGGTAGCCGAGACGGCCGGCCAGCGCGGGCAGCGGCCCGCCGTCCGGCGGCCGCTGCCGCGGACTCTGAATCGCCACGGCAACATCCTAGGAGGAACTGATCGTCAGTAGATATGATGATCCTTGATGCTGACGATATTGACAGGAGGAGGCCGCGATGACCACGCCCGACCGACGGCTGAGCTTCGGCGTCAAGACCAGCCAGATGGGCCTCAGCTACGAGCAGATCCTGACGGTCTGGCGGGAGGCCGACCAGATCCCGGTCCTCGAGCACGCCTGGCTCTGGGATCACATGGTGCCGCTGCGGGGAGACGTCACGGGGGCGGCCCTCGAGGCCTGGACGCTGCTTCCCGCCCTGGCCGCCCAGACGAGCGGCTGCGGCTCGGCGTCATCGTGACCAGCAACCGGCTGCGGTCTCCCACCCTGCTGGCCAAGATGGCGGCGACGGTCGACATCATCGCCGCGGGCCGCCTCGTTTTCGGGATCGGGGCCGGGGGCAGCCGGGTAGCCGGCGAGAACCCCGCGGTCCGGGAGTACGAGGCCTACGGCGTGCCGCTGGTCTCACCGGGCGAGGCGGTCCGCGACCTCGCCCAGACGTGCGAGATCGTCCGCCGGATGTGGGCCGAAGACGCGCCGTTCGACTTCGACGGGCCTTCCCTGCGGCTCAGGGGCGCCGTCTGCGAGCCCAAGCCCGTGCAGCGACCGCACCCGCCGATCATGATCGGCGGAAGCGGAGACCGCATGCTGCGTGTCGTCGCCGAGCACGCGGACATCTGGAACTATCCGGGTCCGCCGACGCCGGAGTTCCGGCAACGGGACCAGGTCCTCAAGGACCACTGCGCCGCGATCGGGCGCGACAGCAGCGAGATCACGCGCTCCATGCAGACGATCGTCCGGTGCGACGAACCTGACGCCCCGGCGGCGACCCGCGCCCTCCTGCTGGAGATGGTCGACGCGGGCGTCACCCACCTCGTGCTCGCCGCGATTCTCGGGAGCCGCTCGCTGCGGTGGCTCGCCGACGAGATTATCGAGCCCGTCATGGCCGAGGCACGACATCGCTGATCGCCGGCGGCTGGGCCAGCCCAGCCGTAATACCCCTACATCAGGATAAGGGCCTAACTTTCGACTGACTTCCTCCATTTCCGGCTACATCGGCGCAGACTGGGATTGTTGTGGCTGACCAATCCCCGATCGGCCGTGTGGTGCTGGCCTGCGGCTGTCCCAGGAGAGAGGACGCATATGAAGCTGAAGAGTCCGCGAGTACGCACGACCGTGATCGGCTGCGTCGCTGCCCTCGCCCTGGCGGTCGGGGGCCTGGCGGCGGTGACCCTGGCCACCGTCGGCCACAGCTCAGCGCGGTCGGCGGCGCACGTCGCCGCCAGCAAGACGGAGCTGACGGCGAAGGCGCGCATCGCGCTGACGCGCTACCTGAGCGACAACCGGCCCAGGGCCCAGCTCGTCACGCCTGGTGGAACGAACCAGAACGCCAAAGCGAGCGGCGCCAGCGCCGTGGAGAGCTTCAACTGGTCCGGGTACGCGGACGTCTCCACCACCGCGAACACCTTCACGGGCGTCTCCGGCACCTGGCGGCAGCCGGCCACGGTGTGCAGCCCCGAGCAGCGGCTGACCGCGTTCTGGGTCGGGCTCGACGGCTTCAACAACGAGACCGTCGAGCAACTCGGCACGCTCGCCTACTGCTTCGAGGGCCTGCCGTACTACTTCAGCTGGTGGGAGATGTTCCCGGGCGCCTCGGTGACCGTCGGCTCCACGGTGCAGCCAGGTGACCTGATCAGGGCGTCGGTGAAGCGGTCCGGCACCAACTACACGCTGACCCTGGTCGACTTCACCACGGCGGGGAACAGCTTCTCCACCGTGCAGTCCTGTACCACCTGCGAGAACGACAGCGCGGAGTGGATCGCCGAGCGGCCGGCCTTCCCGATCGGCATCACGCCGCTGAGCTTCTTCCGCAGCTGGAACCTGACGCGCGGCGCGCAGACCTCGAACGGCGCCAAGGGCAGCATCGGGTCAGGCCCCAGCCCGACCCAGATCACGATGATCGACGCCACCGCCACCTACCCGCTGGACAGCGTGTCCGGGCTGTTCGGTGGCGGCTCCAGCTTCCGGGCCCGCTGGCTCAACAGCTACTAGCCAATCGGCAGGCGGCGCTGGCCGGCCGCTGGCCGGCCAGCGCCGCCGCCATCCGGGCCACATGCTCGACGGCCCGAAGAGCTGAGTGGCGCCGTAGGCCCGAACTGGATCCGAACCGTGGCGGAGCCAACGGTCATCTCTAGGGCCGCCGTGCCACGTCGGCCTATTCGGGCTCTGAGCGCGATGCAGGCGCAGCGCGACTAGGTTCTGCGCGAGGACTGCGCCGCGATCGGGCGTAACGGCGAGGCCGACGTCACCACATTGCTCTTGCGGCGATTCTCGGGGGCCGCCCGTTGCCGCGGCTCGCGGGCGAGATTACCGAGCCGGTGCTTCTAGAGACGGGCGCCGTTGAACTGATGCAAACCGGTTACTGACACTGCGCGTCTAATTAGCGCGGGTGGGGCCGGGCATGGTCATCGGCGCCGCCCTGGCCCCGCCGGGCGGCAACGTCCGGGTAGCGGCAGCCCGGGAGCTTGGCACGCACGCGCCGCCTGGGCGACAATGCCGGGATGCCTCGTGACGAGGGCAGGGCCCAGGTGCAGCGGCTGTTCTTGATGCGCGTTCTGGACGGGGTCAGGCCCTCGGGGGCGCTGGAGTGGGTGTCCCCTGTCGCCCCGGCTGTTACCCAGGCTGCTGTCGGGGCCGGGCACTGGGCCGCCGGGCACCGGCAGCGGGCCCTGGCAGCGTGGGCAAGCGCTGCTGGCTTCGGGCTGGTGGCGTGGGGCCTTGGCGCCGAAGCGCCGACCCGGGCCGAGGCGCAAAAGAACATCGAGCAGCAAAAGGACCTGCTGCGTAAGCGTGGCCTGCAGGTGCCGGCTACCGCCGCCCGGACGGAAACATCAATGGCACGCAGGCGATTGCGGAACGCCCTGGACGCCCTTGGGCCCTCGATACGGATGGTCCTCGGCGTGCGGTCGGGCCTGCGCCACCCGCGGCGGCTGACGGTGCTCGCGATCGCCGACGAAGCCCCGTTCGCTGTGTTCTATGGCCTGCGGGTGCCCCGGGCCGTGCAGCGGCGCAGGCCGAGGATCGCCGCCGGCTCAGCCCTGGTCGTAGCCGGAGCGGTAGCCCGGCTGCGGGCAGCATCGGCTGAACCGCTCCGGTAACAGCAGGCCCGTAGCGGCCACCGCGACAAGAGAACACCGGGAAACCCCGCGGCACCTGCCTACGAACCCCTTCATGAGCCCCCGGCCGCGTAGTCCGGCGTACGTTGCGCACTAAATGAGCCAACTCGGGTTCGACTGCTGTGGCGATGAGGAGTTCGTGCAGCGAACGTGGGCACAAAGAGAAGGGGTCAGGCAATGATAGCGGCCGTGATCCGGCCGACATGCTCGAGCCGATCGTGCAGCGAGGCGGCGAACCGGTCCTGCTTGAAGGGCCACATTAAGTTCGGACTAGAAGACCTTGTGCAGGCTGGTCGACGTGCGTCGGCCGTGTCGTCCACGGCAAGTCGGCCTGCGGCGGCCGCCGGTGGCAGCGACCCGGTCGGCCCGCATGCGGCTTAGCCACTCCCGCATCTCGCTCGCAACTCGCTAGGTCCTCGGCCGGACTTGTTTTCATCGGGCGGTCACCGCGGCTCCTGCCGGAGCAGGCGCTTGAGCGGCTTGCCCGCCGGATTGCGGGGCAGGTCGGTCCGGAACTCGACGGACCGCGGCACTTTGTAGTTGGCCAGCCGTTCCCGGCACCAGGCCAGCACGTCGGGCTCGGCCAGGGCGTAACCGGGGCGGGGCACCACGAACGCCTTGCCCACCTCGCCCAGCCTCGCGTCGGGCACCCCGATGACGGCCGACTCGGCCACGCCGTCGAGCCGGGCCAGCACCTGCTCCACCTCGGCCGGGTAGACGTTGAAGCCGCCGCAGATGTACATGTCCTTGAGCCGGTCGGTGATGGTCAGGTACCCGCGAGCGTCGAGGCGGCCGACGTCGCCGGTGTGCAGCCAGCCGTCGGCGTCGACGGCGGCCCGGGTGGCCGCCGGGTCGTCGAGGTAGCCCAGCATCACGTTCGGGCCGCGGAGCAGGATCTCGCCGGGCTGATCAGGCCCGGCCCCGGTCCCGTCCGGGCCGGCCACGCGCACCTCGAAGCCGGCGGTCGCGCGGCCGGACGTGTGCGCCACCGTATCCGGGTCGTCGTCGGGCCGGCACATCGTGGCGACCACCGCCTCGGTCAGCCCGTACGCGGTGAGTACCGTGTCGAAGCTGAGCTCGCGCCGCATCCGCTCGACCAGCGCGACCGGGACGGTGGCCGCGCCGGTGACCGCGAGCCGCAGGCTGGACAGGTCGCGGCTGGCGCGGCCGGGGTGGTCGAGGATGGTCTGGTAGATCGTGGGCGCTCCGGGGAACACGGTGATCCGCTCGGCCTCGACCAGCCGCATGGCCTGCTCGGCGTCGTAGACCAGCTGCGGCACGATCAGCGCCCCGCTGACCAGGCAGGCCAGGATCCCCGCCTTGAAGCCGAAGCTGTGAAAGAACGGATTGACCACGAGATAGCGGTCGCGGCCGGTCAGGCCGCCGCATTCGGCCCAGGCCCGCGCGACGGCCAGCGACTGGCGGTGGGCGCTCATCGCCCCCTTGCTCCGCCCCGTGGTGCCGGAGGTGAACAGGATGTCGCTGACGTCGTCGGGACCCACCGCGGCCGCGCGCTCCTGCGCCCGTTCCGGCGGCACCGTCGCGGCCCGCTCGCCCAGGCTGGCCCAGTCGGTGACCCCGGCGGCGGTTTCGCCGTCGGCGGCCGGTGACGCGTCGACCGGTACCCGCACGACCAGGCTCAGCCGGCCGAGCGGCCCGCCCCCCGGCGGCCCGTTATGGATGAGTGACGCGGGGGGCGGCGGCCCGTTATGGATGAGTGACGCGGGGGGCGGCGGCCCGTTATGGATGAGTGACGCGGGGGGCGGCGGCCCGTTATGGATAACAGTGGGGCTGGCCTCAGCGGCGGCGGCGCGCAGCATGGCGAGCCGGTCCGCGCCGAGGAACGGCCCGGCCACGATCAGCGCCCGAGCGCGGCTGCGGCAGATCACGTCGAGGGCCTCCGGGCCGGTGAACCGGGTGTTGACCGGGACCAGCGTGGCGCCGGCGTACAGCGCGCCGAGCGCGCCGAGCACCCAGTGGTGGGTGTTCGGCGACCAGATGGCCACCGCGTCCCCCGGCGCGATGCCCTCGGCGATCAGCGCCCGCGCGACCGCGGCGACCTGCTCGTGCAGATCGCGGTAGCTGAGCCGGGGCCGGCCCGGCTCGGCCAGCGCGGGGGCGTCGCCGAACTCCCGGGCCGCGCTCGCCACGGCGGCCGGGATGGTCTGCGGCACGGGCTCGCGCAGCTACCTCACTCCTCGGGAAACGGGCCCAGCCCAGCGAAGCAAGTGCTTGGTAGGCTGAGCGTACGCGCGGAAGGCCGGGTATGGCCAGGCCAGCGCCATGATCACCGGGGCCGGGTGCTTAACCCGGGGGCTTACCGTCACCGGGGCGCTCCGCAGGTCGTCCCACACCCGCGCGGCATCGCTGATCGTGCCGGTGATCTCGTGCAGGTAGACCTTCTGGATCACCGCGCTGTTGACGTGGCCGACTGGACACCGGCGACCCGGTCACCCGGGCGGATCATCGTGTGCCACCCGTTCGACGGCGCGGTCATGACGGCTGCCCGATGATCAGCCGGGCGGCGGTGATGGCGCGGGTGACGCCGTCCGCGGTAGCGATGCTGAACCGCACGTCGGCCTCGGGGTTGGACTGCTCGGCGCCGGGCAGGCCGGCAACCCGGGGGATGTCGTGCTTGCCGATGAAGAACACGGGTTCCGAGTTGAGGTAGCACACCGCGCCGCGCGGGTGGCTCGGGGTGGTGCCATTTGACATACGGCTCGCGGGCGCTGTCGGCCTTGCGCTTGCCAGCCTCGCGGGACTCAAGCCCGGCGGCGACGGCCCCGGCAGGAACACGGCGAGCGCCCCGCCAGCTCAGGCCAGCGGGGCGTTGCTGCCAGACCATCGGCCTTTCAGCAGCTAACGGCGGCGCCTGCGCCTCAGCGGCCAGTACCAGATGAACCACCCCGCACCCGTCGAGACGCCTGGTCTGCCGGCCCCGCAGTGCCAGCGCAGGAACGCGGTACGACGCCCGCGCTGAGCCGCCTTGACAGACGGATCCTCACGCCGGGGCCAGGCAGTGGTCGCGGCCGGCCGATCATCAGGAAAGGAAAGATCCAGGCAGTCATCAGCATGCTTTCAGCCTTCTCCCAGGTGCCAAGTGTTTACGAGGTTGGACGGGCCACGGGCCGCCGCTGACAGGCCGGGGCGGTGGTCGGGGCCGTCTGCTGTTGGCCGGGCGGCCACGTCCACCCGGTCTGCCCGTTCCACGCGGCCGACTGACTGGCTGTACCGGGCGCACATGCGGCGACCTACGGCATGCGCCTGCAGCGGGGCTCATCCGGAGGCGCGGCGCGAGACGGCCGCAGAGGCGATCAACCTTGAGGGCATCCTCCGCATCCACTTCTAGCCCAAAACGGGCGCAAGCCCGTCGCTGGAAATTTACCACCCCAGCCTGACGATGGCCGGTTAGCAGGAAGACGATTCAAATGGACCTGGACACGTTCCATAACCACGCGGACACATTGCCGTCCGGATTCAAGGCCCTGACGGAAGAGGACTTGGACCGGATCGGCCGGGAGCGGGGACGTGCCCACCGCAAGCGTTGGATCATCATCGGGCTGGTTGCCTTGCTGGCGTTCTTGGGCTGCCTGGCCGGGACCGGCTACGCAAGCTCAGCACTCTCCGGAGGCTCCGCGCCAGCGGCAACCGTCCACCGTGTGGCTGGGAGCCAATCTCCTGGCAAGGCGGTCAAGTCCACACCCAACGCTCCCGCGTCAGCGGCGCCAGCCTCAATGCCACTTCTTGTTGTCGGGAGCTACAGCGGCACCGAGCCCCAAATGATTGGCTTCAGCGCGGACGGCAGCAACATCGTTACCAACATCACCTGGCAGTACTGGGATGCCACCGGCGCGTATGGTGTCGGGACTTCCGACATCCTGGGCTGCGTCCCTAGCTGCGCCAGCGGTAGCTCAACTCCGGTCACCGCAACCATCACACTGACCAACCCGATCCACGGCCAGTTCACGGCCATCAGCGAGTCGCGGGACGGCCAGGAGACTACAACGGAGTGGCCGGAATCGGCTCAGCAGCCCGACAATACATCCGTCCCGGACCAGACAAGCCAGTATCAGCCCTACCTGACTGCCCTGGCGAATGCCGGGATCAACGCTCCGTCCGACTGGGCCATTGAGACGGCCCAGAACCTGGAGGCTGCGTGGGCCAATGGCGAGACGGAGGACCAGACCAACAACCAGTACCTCCTGCCCGGAGGAATCTACCCACAGCACCTCGCAGACTTCAATGCAATCGTCCACCAGTATTTCGGCTAGCCGAAACGGCCATTTGGCCGTCGCCGGGGATTGCCCTACCCGGCCTGCAGAGACGTGGCAGCTAGCGGCGCGGGCCGCTAAATACTGCCCGAAAGGAAACGAATGGACACCCGCAGAAACATCGGGATAGCGGTACTAGGCCGGCAAGACCCAATCCACAAGGGCCTTGGTGAGGGCATCCCCTGGGCGACATCGTGATAAACGGCCTGGCCCCGGCGTACAGCAGCACCTGGCGTAGCACGCGGGCCAGGCGGGCTCGGCTGGTGCGGTCGCTGGTGATCTGTGCGATCCGGGCCGTCAGTCCGGGGATGGTCAGGTCCGGGAGGGCCGCAACCTCGCCCGGATCTTCACCACGCCCGCGCAGGAGCAGCAGGCCGACGAGGCCAGCTCCGGCTCGCTGGGCTACGTCTACGCGCTGTTCGGCAAGGGCTGGTCGGTCGGCGGCGACGACACCGCCGACGGCGTGCAGCTCGCCCAGCTGCTGGTCGGCGGCAGCCTGGACACCTTCTACGGCGGCCAGGAGCAGGGCTTCGGGTGACCTGAGTAAACCCGGCACAAAAGACTCCCGTGCCGCAAGGGGCACGGGTAAGGAAAGGAGCTAGTCATGAACAGGAACAAGATTTTCGCAGCAGCAGGCGTCCTGGCGGCCTCGGTGGCCGTGGCGCTCAGCACAGGGGCCGCATCCTTCGCGGCCAGCGCCCCGGCCACGGCCGGGACGTCCTACACCGCCGTGACCCAGATGACGGCGCGCCCGGACTCGGGCGGCAACGGCAACTGGGCGACCGACAACTTCACCCGGACCGCGACCGTCCAGGTGCTCGGCCAGGCCGAGCCCTCGGCGTGCGGCGAGTCCTCGGGCAGCTGCTACGCCATGAGCGCGTCGCTGAGTGACCAGGGTACGTTCAAGACGATCCACCTGGCGTACGCGCCCAACCAGGGCGCGCCCTACACCGGGGAGAAGATCGGCGCGGTGGTGCACGGCACCATGCACGGCTACGGGACGTTCCCGGAGTTCTACGCCCCGGTGCTGCCCAGCACGTCGCTGGTGCCCTCCCAGGTCAACGGCTCGGCCGATCCGAGCTACACCTGGCCGCAGCTGTTCTTCCCGGCAGGCACCACGCTGACCGGGCTGAACGAGGCCAACTTCGGGTACTTCTACCACACGGTCGGCATGCACCCGAAGCTGCAGCAGAACTGGTCCGACGCCGACTTCAACGGCGGCGGGCAGCAGCCGGTCGCCGGGCAGATCACCAAGTGACCGCGCGTCGCGGCGGCAGCGGGTCGATCCCCCCTGGGGATCATCGGCGCGATCCTGCTAGCCCGCGGCGCCGGGTCCAGAGCAGTCCCAGCCAGCGGCGGCCGACGTAGATGCCCACCTAGATCACCGCCCCCCGCAGCCGGGTGCTCCGGGTGCTTATCCCGGGAGCCTGTGGACTGCGGTACGCCGTGATACGCCGTAGAGTCCTGCGGAGAGTTTCCGCAGGTGGAGATATGAGCCGTGGAGTCCTGTGGAACGATGCACAGTAGACGGCGCTGCGCTGAGCCTACGCGCGGGGCCAGCCGCTGGCCCGACACGGAGGCAGGGGTGCGGTTCAGCCCGCAGGACGAGGAGTTCCGGCGCCGCCTGCGGCAGTGGCTGACCGAGAACCTCACCGGTCGCTTGGCCGGGCTGCGTGGCGCCGGAGGTCCCGGGCGCGAGCACGAGGCGCACGCCGAGCGGGTGGCCTGGAACCGGCACCTGGCGGCGGCCGGCTGGACCTGCCTGGGCTGGCCGGCTCACTGCGGCGGCCACGGCGCCACGTTCGCGCAGCAGGTCATCTTTTATCAGGAGTACGCGCGCAGCGGCGCGCCGGCGCGGGTCGGCTATATGGGCGAGGAACTGCTCGGGCCCACGCTGATCGCGCTGGGCACGCCGGAGCAGCGCCGGCGGTTCCTGCCCCCGATCGCGGCGGTGCAGGAGCTCTGGTGCCAGGGCTACTCCGAGCCAGGCGCCGGGTCCGACCTCGCGGCCGTGGCCACCACGGCGGTCCTCGGCGGCGACGAGTGGGTGATCACCGGCCAGAAGGTGTGGACGTCGCTGGCGCAGGTCGCCGACTGGTGCTTCGTCCTGGCCCGCACGCAGCCCGGCTCGCGCCGCAGCCAGGGCCTGTCCTACCTGCTGGTCCCGATGCGCCAGCCCGCGATCACCGTGCGCCCGATCCGCCAGCTCACCGGCACCGCGGAGTTCAACGAGGTGTTCTTTGACGGCGCTCGCACCGAGCGCGGCCTCGTGGTCGGCGAGGTGGGCGACGGCTGGCGGGTAGCGCAGGCCACGCTGGCCATCGAGCGGGGGGTGGCGACGCTCGGCCAGCAGGTCGGGTTCCGGCGCGAGCTCGACGCCCTGGTGGACCTGGCCCGCCGCGGCCCGGCCGCCGCCGACCCGGTACTGCGGGACAAGATCGCCCGGGCGTGGATCGGCCTGGAGGTCATGCAGGCGTACGCGCTCGACACCCTCGAGAACGCCGGCCCCGGGACGGATGGCCCCGGGACGGATGGCTCCGGGACGCGCCGCTCCGGGACGGGCCGCCCGGGGATGTCCGGTGCGGAAGCCTCGGTGACGAAGCTGCTGTGGTCGCGATGGCACCAGGCCCTCGGCGAGCTGGCCATGGACGTGCTGGGCGCTCGGTCGATGCTGGCCAGGGAGGGGCCGTACGACCTCGACGAGTGGCAGCGGCTGTTCCTGTTCAGCCGGGCAGACACGATCTACGGCGGGTCCGACGAGATCCAGCGCAACATCATCGCTGAGCGCGCGCTCGGCCTGCCGCGCGAGGCCCGGCCGGCGTTGCCGGAGCACCGGACATGACGTCGCCGGACCCCGGCCCGGCCGCGCCCGCCGCCGACTCGACCCCGCCGGCCGGGCGCGACCTGCTGGCCGGCAAGGCGGTGGTGATCACCGCGGCGGCCGGGACCGGCATCGGCTCGGCGACCGCCCGGCGCTGCCTGGCCGAGGGCGCCGAGGTGATGATCAGCGACCACCACGCGCGCCGCCTGGCCGCGATCCGCGACGAGCTGGCGGGGGGGTACGGGAATCGCGTGCGGTCCGCCGTCTGCGATGTCACCGACGAGGGCGACGTCGAGGCGCTGGTGGCTGCGGCGGTACGGGAGTTCGGGCGCATCGACGTGTTCGTCAACAACGCCGGGCTCGGCGGCACCAGCTCAATCCTGGAGATGACCGACGAGCAGTGGCTGACGGTGCTCGACGTCACGCTCAACGGAACGTTCCGGTGCACCCGGGCCGCGCTGCGCCAGATGATCTCCCAGGGCCACGGGGGAGCCGTCGTCAACAACGCCTCGGTGCTGGGCTGGCGCGCGCAGCCGGGCCAGGCGCACTACGCGGCGGCCAAGGCAGGGGTCATGGCGATGACCCGGTGCGCGGCCCTGGACGTGGCCGCTCACGGCATCCGGGTGAACGCCGTGGCGCCGAGCCTGGCCATGCACCCGTTCCTGTCCAAGGTGATGAGCGAGGAGACGCTCGCCGACCTAGCCGACCGCGAGGCGTTCGGCCGCGCCGCCCAGCCGTGGGAGGTCGCCAACGTCATCGTGTTCCTCGCCAGCGACTACGCCTCCTACCTGACCGGCGAGGTGGTGTCGGTGAGCAGCCAGCACCCGTGACGGCCGGGCGCGCTCAGATCACCGCGCTCAGATCACCGCCGTCAGCCCGCCGTCGACCGCGATCACCTGCCCGTTGACGAAGTCCGAGGCCGGAGCGGCCAGCCACACCAGCGTGCCGACCAGGTCCTCGGCCCGGACCCACCGGCCGCCCGGGGTCCGCCGCCGCAGCCAGGCATCGAACTCGGGGTCGTTGGCCAGGGCCCGGGTGAGGTCGGTGATCACGTAGCCGGGGGCCAGCCCGTTGGCGGTCACGCCGCCGCTCGCCCACTCGGCGCACATGCTCTGCGTCAGCATGGCCAGGGCCGCCTTAGAGGCCGTATACGCCGCGACGCCCGGCCGGGCCAGCCAGCTCAGCACCGAGCAGACGTTGATGATCTTCCCGTAGCCGCGCTCGACCATCCCGCGCGCGACCGCCCGGCCCACGATGAACGCGCCGGTCAGGTTGGTGTCCAGCAGCCGCCGCCACTCCGCGGCCGGCATCTCGAGCATCGGCTCCCGGTGCATGGTGCCGGCGTTGTTGACCAGGATGTCCAGCGGCCCGGCCGCGGCCTCGGCGTCACGCAGCCCGGCGTCGACCGCGTCCGGGTCGGTCACGTCGAACGCGATGGCGTGTACCCGGGTCCCGGTCCGGCCCGCCAGCTCGTCCCGCGCCCGCGCCAGGGCGGCCCGGTCGCGGGAGTGGAGCACGACCTCCGCCCCAGCCTCGGCCAGCCCGGCGGCCAGGGCCGCGCCAATACCCTTGCTCGAGCCGGTCACCAGCGCGCGGCGGCCGGACAGATCGAACAGCGAACCACTCACCGGTTTGGCCTCCCTCGGTCACGGTGATGACGACCTACGGTAAGTGTGAGGTAGCCACCACGAAGGAGTCTGCGATGACACGTACGCCTGAGGAAGTCTTCCAGCACCACGCCGAGGCGCTCGGCGCGGGCGACCTGGACGAGATCGTCGCCGACTACGCCGACGACGCCGTGTTCATCACGCCCGCCGGCGTGCTGCGCGGCAAGGAAGGCATCCGGGCCGCGTTCACGCAACTGCTCGCCGACGTGCCGAACGCGGACTGGGCGCTGGTCACCCAGATCTACGAGGGCGACGTGCTGTTCCTGGAGTGGACGGCCGACGCGGAGAAGACCAGGGTGGTGGACGGCATCGACACCTTCATCTTCCGCGACGGCCTGATCCGGCTGCAGACGGTCCGCTACACGTTGCAGCACAAGGACTGAGCCCGGTGGTCAGGTCCGGCCTCATGACTTTGACTTGATGACCGAGGTGACCGGGATCGCGTCACGCGGAGCGGCCACGCTCACCTTCTCTCCCCACCGGCTGAACACCGCGCTGAGGCGGATGCTGCCGGACGCTTCGGCGTAGCTGACCGGCAGCATTCGCCCGGCGGTCGCGACGTAGAGGGTGGCTTTCGTGCGCGCGGGCACGCCCGGGACGCTCGGCGCGGTCCCGAGCACGGCGACGACGGGCTGGCCGCCCACCTTCCGCACGCCTTTCGAGGCGAGACGGCCGGACAGCTTGACCACGCCCATGGCCGAGCCGAGCGTCACCGCGTTGACGACCTGCTGGTAGTAGGGCTGGCCCGACCGGAAGGAGACCCACCGGCCGGTCAGCCGCGCGGACACGGCGGCGGGGAAGCCGAAGAAGCCGACCAGGGCGGCCGGGTTGCCGCTCACGTAGCCGACACCCGCCACGTCGAGCACGGTCGCCTCCCCGCCCCCAGTGATCGTGATGACCTGCCGGCCGCAGTGGACGACACGTCCGTGCTGTAAACGGTGGAGTCCGACCCCGACAAGCTGGTCATGTCGACGTGCACCGAGCCCATCACCTCAGCCGCGGCGAGGGCCTCTTCCTGAATGAATTGCGGCGGATCGCCGGCCAGCCCGGCGGGCGCCGGAGGCTTCGGACTGGAACACCCGGCCAGGCAGGCCAGGCCGGCCACGGCCGCCAGGGCCGCCGCCAGGCCACCGCCGACCCGGGAATGACGCATGGTCGTAGTAAACCGCAGGCCGGTGGAAGGTTGATATGGGCCATCCGGCCAGACGCCGTGCGGTGGCGCTTTTCTGGCGCAGCCAATGCGGTTCAGGGCGCGGCCGGGGCGACGCGGTAGTGGTAGCCGTGGTGGTCGGCGAAGCCGAAGCGGCGGTACAGGGCGCGGGCGGCGCGGTTGTCGTCCTCGACCTGCAGGTAAAGGCCGGCCACCCCGCGGGCCGCCGCGGCCGCGGCCAGGGCAGCGGTGACGGCGCCCCCGAGCCCGCGGCGGCGGTGCCGCGGGTGCACCTCGACCGCCGTCGCGCCGGCCCAGTCCCCGGCCACCGCCACCCGGCCGATGGCGAGGGTGTCGCCGGCCTCCCGGACCGAGGCGAACGCCTGCCACGGGGCGGACATCAGCAGCCGGCGCGCTATGGGCGGCGGCCGACGGCCGCGAAACCGGTACAGGGCCAGCCAGCTCTCGTCCGGCTCGGCGTCGATGGCCACGTCCGGGCCCGGGTGGGCGGCGGTGCCCGCGGCGGCGTTGGCAGTGGGGCCCGCGCCGATACCCGCGGCCGCATCGGCCGCGGCGCCCCCGCCCGCGCCCCAGGCTGCCACCCCGCCCGGATCGGCGGTCATCACCGTCGCCGCGCCGGGGCGCACCGGCCAGCCCAGCTCGTCGCCGAGGAACCGGTCGATCGCGTTGCTTTGCGGCCGGCCCAGCGGGTACGGGATGGCCACCATCGGGGATAGGCCGCGAGCCCGGTACCACCGGCAGACCTCCGTGATCGCCGCGGCCAGAGGCAGGCCGGGATCGCCGACCGCGAGCGCGCTGTTCGCGCGCCCGGTGAAGTTGTCGGCGGCGCGCAGGAGCCAGTGCCCGAGCGTGGCTTCCTCCGGTGCCCGCCAGCCCCCGGCCGCCGCCCGCTCCAGCTCGTCGATCGGCACCCTCACGGTCGGCGCGCCTGCGCGCGGCGGGCTCTGGCCGCGCCGCCGGGACGAGGGCTCGGCGGCTGGCCCAGCTTGGCGGCCGGGGCGGGCGGTCGGTCCAGATGAGCCGCGGCCAGGCGCTTCGGCACGACCATGCGCCACGCCTCGGTGACGAACTCGCGCATCTCGGCCGGGGTGGTCATGGCCATGTAGGTGTCTATCCAGTTGAAGCGGGCGTCGCTGGGGCGGTGTACGAAGAACCTGTCCGGCTCGGCCGCGATCAGCGCGGGGCGCTCCTCCCGGGGGAAGGCGAAGCCCACAATCGTCTCGTCGGGAGTGATCGCGACGTAGACGATCTTCCCGACCCGGAACTTGACGTGATCGTGGATCAGGTGCTCCTCGGTCCGGGGCAGGGACATCGCTACGGCGCGGACGTCCTGCGCGGTCACCATCGGCTCGCTCCCTTCTGGGCCAGATCAGCCAGCTCGGCGTCGGTTCGCCGGCCTGCAGGATGAAGAACAGGAAGCACAGGAAGCGCCGCGTGTCCGCGATGCGGTCAGGGAGCAGCTCGCGGGGGGTATCCGGCGCGGCCGCGGGCTCGCTGATGGCCGTTATCCGGAAGCCGGCCGCGGTGAAGGCGTCGGTCATCGCATGCAGCGGCCGGGTCCAGAAACTCAGCAGCGCGGTCTGGCCGCCCACGGTCCACTCAGCGACGTAGTTGTAGGTCGCGAAATAATCAGGCTCGAGGCCGGCCTCGCGGTGCCACAGGTTCTCCGCAAAGGGATGGTCAACGGACGCGATGAGGCGTCCGCCGCGCTTGAGCACGCGCCGCAGCTCGGCTAGCGCCGGCCCCCAGTCCTCCAGGTAGTGCAGTACCAGGGAAGCCGTGACATCGTCGAACGTGTCGTCGGGGAAGGGAAGCGGGCGGCCCAGCTCGGCCACGTGCAGATCCGCGTCGTCACCGAACCGCCGCCGGGCCAGCTCCAGCATCCCGGCGCTCTTGTCGATGCCGGTCACGATGGCGCCCCGGTCGCGCAGCGCCGCGAACAGAGGACCAGAGCCGCAGCCAGCGTCGAGGATCCGCCTGCCGGCCACGTCCCCCGCCAGCGCCAGCATGGCGGGGCGCTCGTAGTAGGCATTAATGAGGTTGTTCTCGTTCGAGGCCGCGTATGCCTCGGCGAAGCTGTCGTAGTCGTTGATCCCTGGCGGATCTGCGGAGTCAGCGGGCGGCGAGACGAGCCTGGTGGAGATCCCTCCGGGCGGGTTGTGGTCGTTAGGCATGCGGCCCATGCTGGCATGTCCGCTGCGGACGATCACCGGATTCGCATCCCAGGCAGCGAGAACGGCGGATCAGCGGCCTTCCCGCCCGGGCGGCGGCCGGAGGCGTGACAGCCGGGGCGTGGCGGCCGGTCAGCCGGGACGGGCCCGGAGCATAACGGCCGGGACGTGACGGCCGGTCAGCTGGGGCGGCCTGACCCGTCCGGGGCGGGCTGGGCCGTGATGCGGTACCCGACGCCGGGCCGGGTCGTGATCACCGGGGGATCCCCTAGCTTGCGGCGCAAGCGGCCGACGGTGACCGTGACGGTGTTCGTGAACGGGTCGGCGTGCTCGTCCCATACCTGCTCGAGCAGGTCCTCAGCGCTGAGGAACGCGGGCCCGGCGCGCAACAGCGCCTCGAGGACCCCGAATTCCTTGACCGACAGGTCGAGCTGCCGCCCGTCGCGGGTGACCGTGCGCCGCAGCGGGTCGAGCTCGATCCCGGCCGCCCGCAGGGTCCGGGCCCGCGCCGCGGGCTGGCGGCGGGCGAGCGCGCGGATCCGGAGCACGAGCTCGGGAAAGTGGAACGGCTTGGCCAGGTAGTCGTCGGCGCCCAGGCCCAGGCCGCTGACCCGGTCCCCGGGGGACCCGGCCGCGGTGAGCATGAGCACCATCGCCCGCCCGTCGCGCTCAGTGATCATCTGGCAGAGGGCGTCGCCGTGGATGCCCGGCAGGTCGCGGTCGAGCACGACCACGTCGTAGGCGTTGGTGTCGAGCTTGGCCGCGGCTTCCAGCCCGTCGCAGGCGGCGTCCACGGCCATACCCTGGTCGCGCAGCCCCTCGACCAGGACGTCGGCCAGCGACCGGGCGTCCTCGACGACCAGCACCCTCACGCCAGGACACCAGCCCAGCCGGGGGGCGCGGCGGGCACGGCCAGCGGCAGCCCGATGCCGACCCGCAACCCGCCTTCGGGCCTGGCCCGCAGGTCCAGGGTCCCGCCGTGCGCCGCGGCGATGGCCGCCACGATCGACAGCCCGAGCCCCGCCCCGCGGTCCGAGCCGGTCCGGTCGGCGCCGAGCCGCCGGAACGGCTGGGCCAGCTGGGCTACCTGCCGCTGGTCCAGCACCCGGCCGCCGGTCTCGACCACCAGCCACGCGAACCCGTTGCCCCCGGTGGCGACCTGGATCCAGCCCCCGTCCTGGTTGTGGCCCACCGCGTTGTCGATCACGTTGTCGACCATCCGGCTCAGCAGCGCCGGGCTTCCCGCCACCCACGCGCCGTCGCGGCCGCTGCGGTTGGTCACGGTCAGGTTCCTGGCCGCGATCGCGTCGGCCCGGGCGGCCAGCGCCGCGGACACGACGTGGTCGAGCGAGAGCGTCTGGTAGCCGGGCAGGACGCCGTGCTGCGCCCGGGCCAGCACCAGCAGGCCTTCGAGCAGGTCGTCGACCCGGTCAAGCTCGGCGCGCACCCGGTCGGCCAGGGCGACCGTCTGCGCGGGCACCGGCCCCGGCTTGGCCACCGCCACGTCCAGCGAGGCCCGCATGGTGGCCAGCGGGGTGCGCAGCTCGTGGGAGGCGTTGGCGACGAACCGGCGCTGGGCGGCGAACGCGCCCTCCAGCCGCTCCAGCAGCCCGTCGATGGTGTCCGCGAGGCCCTTCAGTTCGTCGTCGGGCCCGGACATGGCGAGCCGCTCGTCCAGGTTCTTCTCGGTGATCCGCCGGGTGGCGGCGGTCATCGTCCGCAACGGCCGCAGCACGCGGCCCGCCATGACCCAGCCGAACACGAGCGACACCACGGTCATGATGCCCAGCGCGATCACCGACGAGACCAGCAGCAGGTGCGAGACGCCCGCATGCGTCTGGGTCTGCGACGCCAGCTGATCCGCAGATTCTGGATCTGCGCCCGGGCCTGCGCCAGCGGGGACTGCGCGCCCTGCGAGCCCGGCGCTGGGGCCGCGGCCACGCTGGACCCCGACACGACCAGGCCGCTGGTGATGGCCAGCAGCAGGGCGCCGGACAGGACGAACGCCACGCCGTACACGGCGGTCAAGCGCAGCCGCACGGTGCGGCGCGGCAGGAGGCTATCGCCGACGCGACGCAGGAAATGGGCCGGCATCCTCGAGCCGGACACCTGAATGGTCATCGGTCCTCTCCCCGGGTTCGGCGGCGTGGCGCCCGCCGGGCGGTGCGATCTCGGCCTCCAGCATGCCTGGCTGCACCTAACAACGAGGTAACAGCGGTCGTTCGGGCCGTGTTATGGACCCTGCCGTACAAACCGGGGGCATGGAGACAACCATCGAAGTCACCGGCCTGCGCAAGCGCTTCGGGCCGATGGTCGCGCTGGACGGGATGACCTTCACCGTCGCCCCGGGGCAGGTCACCGGGTTCGTCGGCCCCAACGGCGCGGGCAAGTCCACCACGATGCGGGTCATCGTGGGCCTGGACGCGCCGGACGAAGGCCACGCCCTGGTCGGCGGGCAGCGCTACCAGAGCCTGCGCCACCCGCTGAGCCACGTCGGGTCGCTGCTGGACGCGTCCGCGTTGCAGCCCGCCCGCAGTGCCCGCAACCATCTGCTGTGGCTGGCCCACTCCCAGGGCCTGGCCGCCCGGCGGGTGGACCTGGTCATCGAGCAGGCCGGGCTGCAGAAGGCCGCGCGGCGCAAGGCGGGCGGCTACTCGCTGGGCATGCGGCAGCGGCTGGGGATCGCCGCGGCGATGCTGGGCGACCCGCCGGTGCTGATGTTCGACGAGCCGTTCAACGGCATGGACCCGGAGGGCATCGTGTGGATGCGCGGGTTCCTGCGGTCGCTGGCGGCGCAGGGCCGGGCGGTGCTGGTGTCCAGCCACCTGATGAGCGAATTGCAGGACACCGCCGACCACCTGGTGATCGTCGGCCGCGGCCGCGTGATCGCCGACGCCAGCACGCGTGACCTGCTGGCGGCGGCGTCCGGGGACCGGGTCACGCTGCGCACGGCGGCGCCGTCACAGGCGGCGACGGCGCTGGAGCACGCGAGGGCCGGCGTGACCATCACCGGCCCCGGGGTGCTGACGGTGTCCGGGCTGCCGGCCGAGAAGGTCGTGGCCGTGCTCTCCGAGAGCGCAGTGGCGTTCTCGGAGGTGTCCGCGCACCGCGCCACGCTCGAGGAGGCCTACCTGGAACTCACCCGCGACGTGACCGAGTATCGCGCGGTACCGGAGGTCACGCCATGACGGCCCCTACGATTACCCCGCAACGCGCCAGCGGCCCGGCGGGCCGTGACCGCCTCTGGCCCCTGGTGCGCGCGGAATGGACCAAGTTCCGCAGCGTGCGCGGCTGGGTCATCGGGATCGTGGTCGCGGCGGCGCTGATGGACCTGGTCGGCCTGTTCGCCGCGGGGCAGGCCAACATCAGCTGCAGCTCCGGTCCGGGCCGCCCGGCCAAGACCGGGGCGGCCTGCATCCCGCCGGTCCCGACGGGGCCGGGCGGCGAGGCGGTGACCGACAGCTTCTACTTCGTGCGCCAGCCGCTGACCGGTAACGGCAGCATCACCGTCCGGATGACCGCGCTGACCGGCCGGTACGGCGGCGGCGCCGGGCCGGCCAGCCCGGGCGGCCCGCTGGCCGGCCTGCATCCGGGCGTCCAGCCGTGGTCCAAGGCCGGGATCATCATCACCGAGAGCACCAGCCAGGGCTCGGCGTACGCGGCGATGATGGTCACCGGCGGCCACGGCGTCCGGATGCAGTACGACTACACCCAGGACCTGGCCGGGCGGCCCGGTCCGGTGTCCGCGGCGTCCCCGCGCTGGCTGCGGCTGACCCGCTCCGGCGACACCATCACCGGCTACGACTCGGCCGACGGGACCCACTGGGCCCGGGTCGGTATCGCGCAGTTGCCCGGGCTGCCCGCCGCCGTGCAGGCCGGCCTGTTCGCCACCTCCCCGGCGTATCAGCACCTGTCGGCGTTCTTCGGCGGCACGACCGGACAGATCGGCCCCAGCCTGGCCACCGGCGTCTTCGACCACGTCAGCCTGACCGGCGGCCTGGCCGCGGCGGAGTGTGGACCGGCGACAACGTCGGGGACCGGGCGCGTTCGGGCCGCAGACCGGCCAGGTGGAGAACTTCCGCCGGGCCGGCGACAGCTTCGTCGTGACCGGGTCGGGGGACATCGCGCCGGACGTGCCCGGGGACGGGGGCGGCGTGGGCGGCCCCGCGTCGACGATCGAGGGTCATCTCATGGGCGCGTTCGCCGGGCTGATCGTGATGGTCGCGATCGGGGCGATGTTCATGACCGCCGAGTACCGCCGCGGCATGATCCGCATCACCCTGGCCGCGGCCCCCCAGCGGGGCCGCGTGCTGGCCGCCAAGGCCGTCGTGATCGGCTCGGTCACGTTCGCGGCCGGCCTTGTGGCCGCGGTCATCGCGGTCGCGGTCGGCGTCCGGCTCACGCGTGACCAGGGCCTGTACGTGTTCCCGGTGTCCTGGCTGACCGAGGCGCGGGTGGTGGCGGGGACGGCGGCCCTGCTCGCCGTGGCGGCCGTCCTCGCCCTCGCCCTCGGCACCGTGGCCCGGCGCAGCGCAGCCGCGATCACCGCCGCGATCGTGGTGATCGTGCTGCCCTACATTCTCGGGGTCGCCGCGGTGCTGCCCGTCGGCGCCGCCGGGTGGGTGCTGCGGGTCACCCCCGCCGCCGCGTTCGCGATCCAGCAGAGCGTTCCGGCCTACCCGCAGGTCACCGCCGCCTATACCCCTCCGATCTGCTTCCCCCTGTCCCCGTGGGCCGGATTCGGCGTGCTGTGCGGCTACACGGCGCTCGCCCTGGGCCTGGCCGTCTTCCTGCTGCGCCGGAGGGACGCGTGAGGAGCCAAGCGCTGCGCGCGGAATGGACCAAACTGCGCACGGTGCCGGGCACGGTCTGGCTGCTGGCCGCCACCATAGTGTTGACTGTGGCCGTGAGCACCGCGGCGGCCGCTGCCACCAGATGCCCGGTCGGCACCGGCTGCCCGGTGGATACTGCGAAGCTCAGCCTGACCGGTGTCCAGTTCGGCCAGGCCGCCGTGGCCATCCTGGCCACGGCGGGGATCACCAGTGAGTACAGCACCGGGATGATCCGCACCACCCTCACCGCAATGCCCCGCCGCGCCGTGGTGCTGGCGGCCAAGGCCGCGGTCATCACCGGCCCGGTGCTGGCCGCCGGGGTCGTGGCCGTCGCCGGATCCCTGCTCGCCGGGCGGCTGATCCTGCCTGGCCACGGGTTCACCGCCGCCCGCGGCTTTCCGCTGCTGTCCCTGGCCGACGGGCCGGTGCTGCGCGCCGCCGCCGGGTCGGTGCTCTACCTCGCGCTGATCGCCCTGCTCAGCCTGGGCATCGCCACGGCGGTGCGGGACTCGGCGATGGCCGTCGGAGTCGTGCTCGGCCTGCTCTACCTGTTCCCGGTGGTCGCCGCGCTGGCGGCCGATCCGCAGTGGCAGCGGCACCTGGAGCAGATCGGCCCGATGACCGCCGGCCTGGAGATCGAGGCCACGACCGGGCTGCACAGCCTGCCGATCAGCCCGTGGGCGGGCCTGGGCGTGCTCGCCGCGTGGGCCGCCGCGGCGCTGCTGGCCGGCGGGCTGCTGATCCGGCTGCGTGACGCGTGAGGGGGACCCGGCGGTGACACCTTCGCGCAAGGCCGCCGAGCCGCGCGCGCCGGACGACGGTCAGGCGACCGGTCCGCCCGCACCCGACGGCGGCCAGGCGACCCGTCCGCCCGCACCCGACGGCGGCCCGCGCTCCCCGGCCGGCTCCCTCGCCGCGCCCGGTGCCGCCGATGCCCTCCGGCCCGCGCGCGAGCGGTGGCTGGTCCGGAGGGTGTTCCCGATACTGGCCACGGTCGGGCTGATCGCGATCGCGATGGGCTCGACCACGTGGTGGGGCCCGCTGATCACCGGGGCTCGCGGCTGGCCGCTCCCGCTCGACCTGTGGGGGACGCTGGCCGCGGCCCAGCGGCTGGCGCACCTGGACCTCGCCGGCCTGTACACCCAGCCGACCGGCCTGGTCAGCTTCCCCGGCGCGGCCGTGATCCTGGTCCCGATAGCCGCCTTCATGGATGCTGTCGGGATCTCGCTGCATGTTCCCGGGCACGACGCCCATCCGGCCGCGTGGCTCGCGGCCGGGCCCTACGAGATCGCGGTATCGGCCGTGGCGCTGTTCGCCGCCGACGCGATCGCTGAGCACCTGGGCGCGAGCCGGCCCAAACGCGCGGTGCTCGCCGCGGCGAGCGCGACCGCCCTGTGGAGCGTCGCGGTGAACTGGGGGCATCCCGAGGACGCGGTGGCCGTGGGGTTGCTGATGTACGGGATCCTGGCGCTGTCGCAGGCCCGGACCAGCCGGTCGGCGTGGCTGATGGGGGCGGCGGTCGCCGTGCAGCCGCTGGTCTTGATCGCGCTGCCGATTGTCCTGGCCGCCCTGGCGCCGCGGCGGCTGGCCGGCTTCCTGGCCCGGGCCGCCACTCCCAGCGCGGTCCTGCTCGCCGCGGCGGGCGCCGCGAACTGGACCGCCACGGTCCACGCGGTGACCAACCAGCCCAACTGGCCGACGGTCGACCACCCCACCCCGTGGGTGTACCTCGCCCCCCGGATGAGCCACGGAGCGGTCGCCGCCGGGCCCGGCCGGGCCCTGGCCATCGTCGTGGCCTGCGGTTGCGCGATCGTTCTCGCGCGGCGCTGGGGCGCAGCCCGGCACGGGGGCCCGTGGAGCCGGGGGACTCTCGACGACGTGCTGTGGTGGATCGCCGTGGCCCTGGCGCTGCGCTCGGTCTTCGAGTCCGTGATGGTCGCCTACTACCTGTGGCCCGTGCTGGCGGTGGCGCTGGTGGCGGCCGTGCGCAGCTGGCCGCGCCTCGTCGCCACCTCGGTCGCCGCCATCATCGTCACGTTCGCGTCGCAGGTCTCGTGGCACGGGCCGTGGAGCTGGTGGACAGCCATGATCGCCGGGCTAGGGCTGACCCTCTTCTGCGCCCGCCTCCCGCAGCGCCTGCAGCGCCGCCTCGCACTGCGCCCGCGGGCGTCCCGGCCCGCGTGATCAGCCGGAAACCGGCGCAGGTCAGGCGTGGACGACGTCGGTGTGGTGGCAGAAGTGCACCCGCGCGGCGCCCGTGGACCGGATCCGCGCCAGCGAGTCCCGCCAGGCCGCCGGGTCGCTCGCCTGGCCGGGCGGCAGGTCCTCGTCGGGCGGGCCCTGGTACATGCGCGGCGAGTAGGCGGCGTCGCCGATCATCAGGTCGGCCGCGCCGCCGGCCGACGACACGACCACGCACTGGTGGCCCACGGTGTGCCCGGGGGTGGCGATCACGGCCAGGCCGGGCAGCACCTCGGCGTCGCCGTCGAGCAGCTCGAACCGCGCATTCATGAAGTCGAACCAGTCGTAGAGCTGCGGCGATTCTCGCTGGGCGCGGCTCAGCTCGGCGCGCTGGACGTAGCAGGCAGCATGCTTGAACACCGCGTTCTGGCCGCAATGGTCGAAGTGCAGGTGAGTGTTGATCACCAGGCCGATGTCGCCGGGGGTCATGTCCAGCTCGGCGAGCGCGTCCGCGACCGAGCGGTTGACCACCCGCCAGTCGCTGAGCACCTTGTCAGGCCCGCCCACGCCGGTGTCTACCAGCACCGCGCCGCCGGGGTGGGTGACCACGAAGCCGTGCACCGGCCACTGCCCGCCGTCGGGCCCCTGCAGCCGGGCCAGGTGCAACCGCTTGATCTCCAGCGACATCGGCAACCGCCTCTCGCCTCGTGGCCCGCGGGCACCTCATCGTCGCAGCATCGGCGTCCCGGGGTCCAATAGGTACATGTGCACCGCCATCGTGAGCATTGAGCCGGGCGCCCCGGTGCTGCTGGCCGGGATCCGCGACGAGCTGGTTGACCGGGCCTGGGAGCCTCCGCGACGGCACTGGCCGGATCATCCCGGGCTGATCGGAGGCCGGGACCTGCTGGCCGGCGGCACCTGGCTGGCCGTGGCGCCCGCGGCGCAGCGGGTGGCCTGCGTCCTGAACGCGCGGGGCCGGATGGCGCCCGCCGGGTCGCGGCGCACGCGGGGCGTGCTGCCGCTCCAGGTCGCCGAGGACGGCAAGCTGGCGCGCGCCGGGCTGGCCGAGTTCGACCCGTTCCACCTGCTGAGCGCGGAACCGGGTGCCGGGGCGTTGTGGAGCTGGGACGGTGAGCGCCTCGCCGAGCGGGAGCTGGGCGCCGGCCTGTACATCGTGGTCAACAGCGGCCTGGACCGCGACCTGGGCCACGCTCACGAGCACGAGCGGGCCAGGATCGCCCATTTCCTGCCGCGGCTTCGCGCGGCGGCGCGCCCGGCCCCGCACCCGGACGGGACGACCGCGCAGGCCTGGGGGGCGTGGCTGCCGCTGCTGGCCGGCGACGGCCTCGCGACCGACGATCCGCGCGCGCTGATCGTCCGGCGCGACCTGGGTGACGGGCGGATCTGGGGGACGACGTCGATATCGCTGGTCGCGCTGTGGCCGGGCGGGCTGGTCCGTTACGACTTCACCGCCAGGCCGGGCGACCCGGACGCGTGGTACCCGGTGCCGGTCAGCTAGCAGGGCGCGGCGACCGCCGTCACCTCGCTGGCCCAGTAGCCCGGCAGGGCGGTGTAGGGATCCGGTGATCCCGGCAGGTTGGTCGCGTACAGGTAGCCGGTCCGGCGGTGGCGGGACAGCCGGACCACGCTGGCCAGGTCTGAGCGGGGCGTGGCGTAGATCACGTCCGCGAACCTGGTCCGCTTGTAGTGCGCCACCCAGCCGGGAATCTGCAGGCCGAGGTAACTGGCGTACGAGCCCTCGAACGCCACCACCACGTTGCCGACCGACATGTAGCCGCGGGCCGGGTAGGCGCCGACGTTCAGCCAGATCACCGACCCCGGGTTTTCCGCGCGGATGTAGGCGGCCAGCTTCCTGTAGTAGGGCAGCCCGCTGGCGGCGTTGGCGGTCAGGTCCAGGAACATGCCGTTGACCTTGTACCAGGCCTTGTAGTCCCGGGCGTCCGCCTCGACCTGGGCGGCCGGGCGCGCCCCGTACTCGGTGGACGAATAGCCCAGGACGGTGACGCCAGCGGCATGGGCCTTGCGCACCAGCGCCTGGAAGTGCGGGACCGGCGTGGTCCCGGCGCCCATGCCGGTGACGTTGAGGATCATGACGCCCGGGGCGGGCTTGCTGTCGATGGCCCGCGTCCAGAAGCTGGCCGACCAGGGGTAGGCGGGCACGAACGTGCGCTGGCAGGCGGCCGGGGCCGCGGCGGCCGCGAAGGGGCCTGGCACCGCGAGGGCGTCGGCCGCCGCCGGGATCAGGGCGGGCGCGCCGATCGCGGCGAGTCCCGCGACGATCGCCAGCCCGGTGGCGAGCCTGCGCCGCATCCGCCGGCCGTTCCCGAGATCTGCCGCAGCCAGCGCCATGCCGCCGTCCCCCCACCGCTCACCCATTGCGAATGACGCACCAGCCAGCGCGGTGCCCTGGGGAATCATCCCGCAGTCCGGCCCGGGCGGGGGGCGGAACGGCTGATCGCCCGCCCGCGCCAGCCGCGTCCCTGGCACGAATCCGGGCGGCGTGGGACACTTCGGTGGTCTGGGTGAGCGGTGAAGGGCGCGCATGGACATGGCTCAGGCCGAGGACAATTCCGGGGCCCGCAACGGGAGTTCCGTCGTCCGCCGCTTGAGCGCACCGCCGAGCGGCGGGCCGACCGTGCCGCGCCGGCTGCTCGGCGCCCAGCTGCGCCGTCTGCGCGAGGAGCGGGGCATCACCCTGGAGGACGCCGGGAACGTGATCCGGGCGTCCGGCTCGAAGATGAGCCGGCTGGAGACCGGCCGGGTCGGCTTCAAGGACCGCGACATCGCCGACCTGCTCGCGTTCTATGAGGTGACCGACGAGCAGCAGCGCGACGCCTTGCGCGAGCTGGCCCGTAACGCTTCCGCGCACGGGTGGTGGCACGACTATTCCGACGTGCTGCCCGCGTGGTTCGAGGCCTACGTCGGCCTGGAGGAAGCCGCGACCAGCATCCGGGCCTATGAGATCCAGTTCGTTCCCGGGCTGCTGCAGACCGAGGACTACGCCCGCGCGGTCACCCTGCTCGGCCACGAGGGCGCCCCGGCCGCCGAGATCGAGCAGCGGGTGGGGCTGCGGATGGCCCGGCAGGCCCTGCTGGCCGAGCCCAGGCCCGTGCACCTGTGGGCGGTACTGGACGAGGCGGTGCTGCGCCGCCCGGCGGGGCGCCCCGGGGTCATGCGCCGCCAGTTGCAGCACCTGCTGCAGACGGCCGACCGCCCGAACGTGACCATCCAGGTCATCCCGTTCGCCGCGGGCGCCCACGCCGCGGCGGGCGGCCCGTTCAGCATCCTGCGGTTCGGCGAGGGCGACCTGCCGGATGTGGTCTACCTCGAGCAGCTCACCAGCGCCCTGTATCTCGACAAGCGCGAGACCGTCGACCACTACATGGCCGTTATGGAACGCCTGTGCCTGGAGGCGACGCCGGCCGCGTCGACGGCCAAGGTCATCAACGCCATCCTCCGGGACCGCTGACCGCCGGCTGCCGGTCAGAATCTCATGGTGACGATGTAGGGCAGGTTGCGGTAGCGCTGGGCGTAGTCCATGCCGTAGCCCGCCACGAAGTCCGCGGGGATGTCGAAGCCAAGGTAGCGCAGCGGGACCTGGATCTTCACGAGCTCGGGCTTGCGGAGCAGGCTGAAGACCTCGACCGAGGCTGCGTCGCGCGTGTGCAGGTTGGCCACGAGCCACGACAGGGTGAGCCCGGAATCGGTGATGTCGTCCACCAGAAGGACGTGACGCCCGGCGAGGTCAAGGTCGGGTTCCTTGCGCATCCGGATCACCCCGGAAGAGCTGGTGCCGTCGCCGTAGCTGGAGACGGTGATCCAGTCGATCTCGATGCGGTCATGCCGGAGCAGCCTGGCCAGGTCGGCCATGACCATCATGGCGCCTTTGAGCACGCCCACCAGGACCAGGTCACGGTCGGCGTAGTCGGCGTCGATGGCGGCGGCCAGCTCGGCCAGCCGGTCGCGGATCTGGGCTTCGGTGAGCAGGATGTCACCGATGACGGGCTCGGGCGTGGTCATGCGAGCGATGATGTCAGAGGCGCTCGAGGATCGTCGCGGTGGCCATCGCGCCGCCGGCGCACATGGTGATCAGCGCGGTGCCCGCGTCCCGCCGCTCCATCTCGTGCAGGGCCGTGGTGAGCAGCCGGGCGCCGGTACTGCCGACCGGATGGCCGAGCGCGATCGCGCCGCCGTTGACGTTGACGCGCTCCGGGTCCGGCCGGTGCACGCTGAGCCAGGACAGTACGACCGACGCGAACGCCTCGTTCACCTCGAATAGGTCGATGTCGCCCATGGCCATGCCGCTGCGGCTGAGCACCCGCTCGGTGGCCGCGACCGGCCCGTCCAGGTGGTAGTAGGGCTCGGCGCCGATGAGGCACTGGGCGGCGATCCAGGCCCGCGGCCGCAGGCCGAGGGCGAGGGCCCGGTCCTTCTCGAGCAGCAGCACCGCGGCGGCGCCGTCGGAGATCTGCGACGACGTGCCCGCGGTGTGCAGGCCGCCGTCGAGCACGGGCCGGAGCTTCGCCAGCGCCTCCAGGCTCGTCTCGCGCAGGCCCTGGTCGCGGTCGACCGTGCGGGTCTCGCCGGTCGGCTGGCGGTCGGCATCCAGCACCGGCGCCTTGACCGGCACGACCTCGCGGTCGAACCGCCCCTCGGCCCAGGCCGCCTGGGCCAGGGTCTGCGAGCGCAGGCCGAAACGATCGATCTTGTCGCGGGACAGCCCGCGCCGCTGCGCGATCCGCTCCGCGGCCAGGTACTGGTTCGGCAGGTCGATGTCCCAGGTTTCCGGCTTGGGCGTCCCGACGCCGGTGCCGACGTTGGCGCCCAGCGGCACCCGGCTCATCGCCTCCACCCCGCAGGCGACGCCCGCCTCGATGGCTCCGGCCGCGATGAGCCCGGCCACGAGGTGAGCCGCCTGCTGGGCCGACCCGCACTGCGCGTCAACGGTCTGGCAGCCGGCCTCGTTGGGAAGCCCGGCGTGCAGCCAGGCCGTGCGGGTGATGTTGCTGGACTGCTCGCCCGCCTGGGTCACGCAGCCGCCGACCACCTGGTCCACGTCCGCGGGGTCGATGCCCGCCCGGTCCAGCACGGCGCGCTGCGCCGCGCCGAGGATCTCGGCGGCGTGCAGCCCCGCGAGCGCGCCGCCGCGCTTGCCGATCGGGGTCCGGACCGCCTCCACGATCACCGCAGTGCCCACCGCAGCTCCTTCGTTCCGGAACTTTCATAGTAGAACGTGTTCCCGATCCGGGCACGCGGGAGCATTCTCCGGGGGTGCGGCGCGTGGTCTAATCAAACTAGAACACGTTGCAGTGATCCTTCCTGATCCGTCGACCTCACGCTCTGAGTAGGCACCGCGAGGCATCGGAGGCAGCCGTGGCCGAGCCGAAGCTACCGCCGGATTTCGACTTCACCGACCCTGACCTGTATGCGGTCCGGGTGCCCCAGGAAGAGCTCGCCGAACTGCGGCGCACCGCACCGGTCTGGTGGAATCCGCAGCCGCCGGGCACCGGCGGCTTCGACGACGGAGGGTACTGGGCCGTCACCAGGCACGCCGACATCGTAGAGGTCTCCCGCGACAGTGATACGTACTCCACCTGGGAGAACACCGCGATCATCCGGCATCAGGAGGGGTCCACCCGGGAGCAGATCGAGCTGCAGCGGTTCGTGATGCTGAACATCGACCCGCCGCAGCACACCAAGCTGCGGGGCATCGTCTCCCGCGGCTTCACCCCCCGGGCGATCGGCAGCCTGCGCGAGGCGCTGACCGCCCGGGCCGAGCAGATCATGGCGGCGGCGCTGGACGGCGGCAGTGGCGACTTCGTCCGGGACGTGGCCGCCGAGTTGCCGCTGCAGGCGATCGCGGAGCTGATCGGCGTGCCCCAGCAGGACCGGGGCAAGGTCTTCGCGTGGTCCAACGACATGGTCGGCTACGACGACCCGGAGTACACCGCGGACCCGGCTGCCGCGGCGGCCGAGATCATCGGGTACAGCATGGAAATGGCCGAGGACCGGCGCCGGTGCCCCCGGGACGACATCGTCACCAAGCTCACGCTCGCGCAGGTCGACGGCGGCAGCCTGTCGCCGGACGAGTTCGGCTTCTTCGTGATCTTGCTGGCCGTGGCGGGTAACGAGACCACGCGCAACGCGATCTCGCACGGCATGCTCGCGTTCCTGGATCATCCCGGGCAGTGGGAACTGTTCCGGGCCGAGCGCCCGGACACCGCGGCCGACGAGATCATCCGGTGGGCGACCCCGGTCACGGTGTTCCAGCGGACCGCGCTGCGCGACGCGGTCCTGGGCGGCCAGCAGGTCAGGGCCGGGCAGCGGGTCGGCCTGTTCTACCGGTCGGCCAACTTCGACGAGGAGGTCTTCGACCACCCCGAGCGGTTCGACATCCGGCGCAGCCCCAACCCGCACCTGGGCTTCGGCGGCAGCGGCGCGCACTTCTGCCTCGGCGCCAGCCTGGCCCGGCTGGAGATCGACCTGATCTTCAACGCGATCGCCGACACCATGCCCGGCATCCGCAAGGCCGGCGAGCCGGTGCGGCTGCGCTCCGGCTGGCTGAACGGGATCAAGCGCCTGCCGGTCAGCTACGCCTAGCACGCTGGCCCTGGGCGTCCGCCGGCCGGGGCAGCGGACTTCTCGTGCCGGGCGAGGAAGCAGCCGTCGCTGCGCTGCCCTCTGCTACCCCGCTGCCCTCCCGTACTGCGCGAGGACGGCGGCACCGGCCCGCTCCGCCGACCGGCACTCCAGGTACGCGGGCGGCCGGTGGGCGGCACGCGTTGGCCGCGATCCGGTACAGCCACGTCCGCAGCGACGCCCGGGTTTGGTCGTACCGGTCGCGTGCCTTCCACGCCCGCAGCATCGTTTCCTGCGCGAGATCCTCGGCCTCGTGGAACGAGCCCAGCATCCGGTAGCAGTACGCCACCAGCTCACCCCGGTACGGCTCAAGCTCCACCGCCCCATAATGGCGCAGCAGGTGACGCTCAGCCGGGCGGGGCGGCCACCACCCCTACCCCCTAACCGGGCGGTGCGCGGAAGGCAGTGCGGACGGCTCGAGCCTGGCGCGCCATGGCCTCGATGTGGGCGATGCCGTGCTCATCGGCGGCGGTGCGGGCGACCAAGTCCGAGTGCTGGGCGTGGAGGTCGGCCAGCCGGGCGGCCTGTTGCCAGTCCTGGTAGGCGACGTCTGCTTCGCGGACCTCGGCGGCGTAGTCTTCCAGCGCCTCGACCCTGGCGGCCATGCTGGATTCCGCGAGCCGCGCCGCCTCGGCCTGGCGAGCGAGCAGCGCGGCGGTGGCCGGGCCCGCGCCGATCGTGGAGAGCTCGGCCCGCCGGGCCCGGAGCTGCGCCTGCTCCCGCAGCGCCACGGCGATGTCCCATTCCTGGTCGTCCAGGGCCGCGCCCACCGCGGCCTGGTCCAGCAGGTCGGCCCGGCACACCTCCGACGAGGTCACCTGGTCGATCGCGTCTTGCGCGCGCCGCAGCAACACCCCGCTGCGCCCGTCGAAATCGTGGTCGGTCAGGTAACGCCCGTGGTGGGTGCGCGCGGCCACCTCGGTCGGCTCCTTGCCGGTGGGCTGGCCGAAGAGGGCGACCCGGAAGCCGAAGACCACGATCGTGACGATCGCGATGACCTCGGCCAGCAGCAGGGCGTAGTGCGACGAGGCGCTCTCCCATCCGGTCGTTGCCTGGAGCGCCACGACCCCGACGGCCAGCGGGGTCGTGCCGAACACGGCGATCATCATGGCTCCGGTCAGGCCGATGGCCGCCCCGTCCACCGCCGCCAGGCGCCTGCCGGGATCCCTGGGCAGGTAGTCCCGGCGGCGGGGTGGCGGGCCCTGGCAGGCCGGGGTGAGCAGCGCGCCGGGGGCGGTCAGCAGGGCGCGGTCGGCACGCGGGACGGCGGGATCGACCGCGGGCCGTCGCAGCCTCGCATCCGCCGCGTGGCGACTGCCCGGGCGGTCAACGTCCCGATCACCCATCCGCCGGCTCCTGTCCCGGGATCCAGACCGCGAAAGCCGAGTGGCAAGCCAGATGAACACCTTCAGGGTAACTCCGGTGCCGGAAGCGGCCCAGGGACAGGAGCTCCCGCTGGTCCCCAGCCAGGGTTTGAACAGTTGCCGAAATAGCGCGGAATCGGGTGTTGAAGGCGGTCGGCTGCGCCTAACGGGACATCGGCCCGCAGGCGGCTGTCGGTGCTGGACGGCAGGATGCGGAGTCATGAGTGAGCGGATGGGCCTCGGCGCGGCCGGGCCGCGGCTCGGAGTCAGTGGCGGCGACATCCGCCGGGCCGGGTACACCAAGGTCACGGCCGCCTGGCTCGAGGTCTGGGAACAGAAGCCGCCGCCATGGCTCCGCAAGGCTCGGGCTCGCAAACGTCGGCCGGGGCCGCGCCGGGCCGAGGTCTCGTGCCGCGTCTGCCGCACGGTGCGGCCCCTCCAAGCGGCGTTGAAGGAACTGCGGCAGCTGTCTCGGGAGCGATCGCGCCGCACCCGAGACTCCCGCGGTTACACCCAGACCCAGCAGAAGATCACCCGGCTGCAACGCCGGGTCGCCAGCATCCGCGGCCACCACCTCCACAACCTGACCACCAGGCTCGCCAAAACCCACGGCGAGATCGTGGTCGAAGGCTTGGACGCGGCCGGGATGCTGCGGCAGAAGGGCCTGACGGGCGCACGCGCCCGCCGGCGCGGCCTGGCCGATTCCGCCCTCGGCGAGACCCGCCGCCAGCTGGCCTACAAGACCGGCTGGTATGGCTCCCGCCTCGTCATAGCCGACCGCTGGTATCCATCCTCCAAGACCTGCCACGCCTGCGGGCACGTGCAGGAGATCGGATGGAACGAACACTGGACCTGCACCGGGTGCGGAACCGGTCACCAGCGCGACGACAACGCGGCCATCAACCTCGCGCGCTACGAGCCGCCCGCCACGGGTGATAGCGCCCTCGGCCCAGTCAAGGCCGCGGTCAAGCGCGGAGCCGACCATAAGACCCGGCCTCGCCGGGCAGGTGGCGATGAAACGCGGAAGGGACCCAGCCACCAGGCTGGGAAACACCCCGAGACGGTGTGTCAGTGAGTGACTCACTATGACTCACTCACTGTCAACGGTGTTCGCCACCACCCACATGGAGTAGTACTGCGAGCCGCCGCCGTAGGCGTGGCCGAGCGCCTTGCGCGCGTCCGGGACCTGATGATCGCCGGCCTTGCCCATCACCTGGATGCGCCGCCTCGGCGAAGCGGATCAGGCCGGAGGCGCCGATCGGGTTCGACGACAGCACCCCGCCCGACGGGTTCACCGGCAGCCGGCCGCCGATCTCGGTCTCGCCCGCCTCGGTGAGCTTCCAGCCCTCGCCCTCGGCGCCGCAAACCCGAGGTTCTCCAACCACATCGGCTCGAACCACGAGAACGGCACGTAGATCTCGGCGACGTCGATCTCGTCGATGGGGCTGGTGATGCCCGCCTGCCTTCCACAGCGCCGCGGCCGCGTCGCGGCCGGCCTGCGGGTTCACCTGATCCCTGCCCGAGAACGTCGTCGGTTCGGTGCGCAGCGCGGTGGCGTGGATCCAGGCCACCGGATGGCCGTCGTCACTGCGCCGCCTCGGCGTGTCCTCGTTGCCGATCACCACCGCGCACGCGCCGTCGGACGACGGGCACGTCTCGTCGTAACGGATCGGGTCCCACAGCATCGGGGACGCCATCACCTTCTCCAGCGTGATGTCGGGTTGCTGCAGGTGCGCCAGCGGGTTGCGGCGCCGTTGAGCCGGTCCTTGACCGCGACCATGGCGCCGATGTGCCCGGGCGCGCCGGAGCGGCGGATGTAGGCCCGCACGTGCGGGGCGAAGTACCCGCCGCGCCCGCGCCGACCGGCTTGATGAACGGCACGGGATGATCGACAACGCCCACATGGCATTCGATTCCGACTGCTTCTCCCAGGCCATCGCCAGCACCCGCCGGTACTTGCCCGACTGCACCAGGCTGGCGGCCACGACCCGGTCGACCCGCCGACCGAGCCCGCCGTGTGCACGCGGATCAGCGGCTTGCCCGTCGCGCCGACGGCGTCGGCCATGAACAGCTCCGGCATCATCACGCCCTCGAAGAAGTCGGGCGCCTTGCCGACCACCACCGCGTCGATGTCGTCGAAGGTCGGAGCCCGAGTCCGCGAGTGCCCGGTCGATCGCCTCGCGCACCAGGCCGTTCATCGAAACGTCTGGTCGCTTGGCGACTACTTGCGTCTGCCCGGTACCGAGCACCGCGGCGAGCTGCTCGCCGCGGTCATCAGTCCTTCCATGACCGCGACGAGGTTCTGTTGCAGCGCCGGGCCGCTGGTGGCGTGCGCCGAGCACCCGGTCTGCGGAGCCGTCGACATGATGTTGTGCCGCAAAGCCGATGCGCTCCAGGCCGGCGACGAACATCGGGTTGGCCGCCAGAGCGCCCCGCCCGACGGGTTGACCGACTCGTCGCCGAGGCCGATCGCGCTGGCGTCAGCAAGATCTGCTGGTGGGTGAACGGCGCGTGATCTCGGCGACGTCGACGTCGGGGCCGCCGGGCTCGCCGCCCCCGTCCGCCGCGGGCACCGGTCCTTCGCCCGCCCCGTCCCGCCCCGTACCCCCGCCGCCCGAGCGGCGGCCGTCGGACGGGGCCGTGGTCAGGTCGCGGGCGCCCAGCGACCGGAGTCTCGATGCGGTGCTCGAATCCGGTGATCCAGGCCGGGTTCTCGGGCACAGCTCGCGGGCCCGGTCGTCCGGCGGCCAGCACGACCGCCGCGGCGCCGTCGGTGATCGGTGCGATGTCGTGGCGCCGTAGCGGGTCGGCGAAGAACGGCCGCAGCAGCAGCTTCCGTCGATGACTCTTCGCCGGCTTCTCCGACCGTGGGTTCGTGACCGCGCGGCCGAGTGCGCAGCGGCCACCTGCGGCCATCTGCTTCGGCCGTCCACTTGCCGGAGTCGAGGCCGAAGCGGGCCTGCAGCCCCGCCATCGACACCGAGTCCGGCCACAGCGGCGCGACGGTGTACGGGTCGGTCTGCAGCGAGAGCACCTGGCGCAGGATCCCGGCCGAGGACTTGCCGAAGCCGTACACCAGCGCGGTGTCGACCTCGCCGGTCAGGATCTTGATGTAGGCCTCGTACAGCGCCCACGCCGCGTCCATCTCCACGTGCGATTCGTTGATCGGCGGCACGGCGCCGATCGAGTCGATCGCGAGATGAACGAAAACGCCCGGCCGGCAAGGTAATCCGAGGAGCCGGAGCACCAGAAGCCGATGTCGGCCTTGGCGAGCCCGGTCCGCAGCACCTCGGCGAAGAACGGCATCAGCATCTCGACGCCGTTGGTGGTGCCGTCGGTGCGGCGCACATGCGGGGCGTGGGCGAAGCCGACGACCGCTACGTCGGTCACGGGGTGGCTCCTTAAAGGTGGTGCTTGTAGGTGTCGTACGGCGTCCGGCTCGCCGGTGGGCCGGAAGTACTCGATGTTGTCGATGCCCAAGTCCCATTCCTCGCGAGGCTTCCACACCGCCTGGACGCGCATGCCCATCCGCACCTCGTGCGCGTCGAAGCCGGCGACCAGGTGCAGGAACGGGATGTCGGCGCCGTCGAGCAGCACGTCGGCGGCCACGTACGGCGGCTTGATGCGCTGCCCGGGAACGGGATGTTGATGATCGCGAACGTCGTCACCATGCCCTTGTCCGGCAGCTCGATCTCGTCGGTGGTCGGCACCCCGTCGGTGGGGCAGGCCCCCCGCGGAGGTATATACACCTTGCCGCAGGCCGGGCAGCGCTGCGCGAGCAGCCGCCCGTCCGCCAGCCCGCGCAGGAAGCTGGTTTCGGTGGGGGAGGCCGTGTGCTCGTAGTGCAGCCGCACCGGCGTGGTCAGCATGGTGACCGGCTCGGCCGGCGTGCCTGCGTCAGCCGGGTCGGCCAGGCCGGAGCCGCCCCCGTCCGGCTCGGTCACGGGGTCGAAGCAGGCGATGTCGCGGATGTCGCCCACGGTGCGCGCAGCCCACCGCACCCGGACCCGCATCCCGGTCCGCATCGCCTCGGCCGACCCGGCGTCCACGGCGTGCAGCATCGCGGTATCCGCGCCGTCCAGCCGGATCAGCGCCCACGCGAACGGACGCGCCTGCGGCTGGCCCTCCAGCGGCTGCGATGCCCACGACCAGGTCGTGACCGTGCCCTCGGTTCCGACCGGGACCAGCTCCGCTGGCGGGGCGGACGTCTGCGGGTCGTACTCGAACGGCGGGGCATACACCCGGCCGTCGGCGCCCCGGGCGCCGAGGATGCAACGGTCGGCCAGGGCCGTCATGAACCGGCTCAGCGTCGGGCCCAGCGAGCGGGTGTAATCGAAGCCGATCTCCATGGGCGCGCGCAGCGGCTGGTTCACGGTTCAGAGTGAAACATGTTTCTTTAGCGGTCGGCAACAACCAGATGCCACCCTGGCCGGGGGCCCTGTGCTAGCGCGTAGAACTTGTTCTAGATCTGGGCGGCGGACACCCCGTCGGCGCGTAGCACCGGCCGCGGGAGGGCGGCTCGCGCCGCATGGCCGGCTCGGTCGCGGTCAGCCTGGCCCGCCACTCACCGGTGCCGGTCACGGTCGTGCCCTACCGGGTCTCGCTCCCCTCGGGACGGGTGCCTCGTGGGCCCGGGCGGCGGTGAGGATGAGCTCGATGACCGTATCGAGGGGTATCGCGGTGGAGTCGATCACCAGGTGGTACAGGGACGCGTCGGCCGGGTCGCACCGGTAGAGACGGCGCACGTAGGCGGTGCGGGCCTTGTCGGCCGCAGACAGCCGCTCCCTCGCCTGCTCCTCGCTGATGCCTTCGATCGCGGCTCCCTGGACGACGCGGCGCTCGGCCGGGCCGTCCAGCCGGACGTGAAAGCCGCGGTCCTTGCCGAGCACGACCGCTGCCGCCCGGCCCAGGATCACGCCACCGTCGCCGACGAGCAGGCGGTGGATCCCGGCCTCGCCGTGACCGCGCAGATGCTCGTCCTGGTGGTGGGTGGACGGCGGCGACTGGGTGGGCCCGGCCGGCATCGCCTGGGTGAAATGGGCCAGCAGCCGGTGCACCGGGGTGGCCTTGATCTCCTCCGCCGACAGCTGCTCATCGCACGGTCCGGGCTCGGCGACATGGCCCTCGGACGTGGTGACCCGCTGCAGGAAGGGCAGGCCGAGCCGGCCGGCCAGGGCGGGGGCGATGACGCTGCCGCCGGCGCCGTAGGCCGCCGATACGGTGATCAGCCGTATGGCGGGCTCGGGCGGGGCGGCGGAGTGGCCGGGCGGGGGAAGGGACGGGTCGGGCGAGGTAGAGGCGGGCGGGGGAAGGGAGGGGTCGGGCGAGGTAGAGGCGGGCGGGGTGGGGCTATAAGACTGCTCGGAGGTCACCGGCGCTCATCTCCTCCCTTGGTCGCGCGGCGGGCGGGGCGGCCTGGCCGGCGGTCGGCGTCAGGGTGCCTGACGGCAGCACCAGCGCGCACACGACCGCGGAGCCGGCCAGGATCGCGGCCGAGACCCAGAACGCGACGACGTAGCTGTGTACCGCCGCTCCGGCCAGGGCCAGCGGGCTGTGGCCGTGGGTCAGCAGGTAGCTGGCCAGGGCGCTGGCGGCGAGGGTGTTCAGCAGCGCGGTGCCGATCGAGCCGCCGACCTGCTGGTTGGTGTTGACCAGGGCCGAGGCGACGCCTGCGTCTGCGGCGCCGGTGCCGTAGGTCGCGGTGTTCAGCGCACAGCCGAACACCAGGCCTAGGCCGGCCCGACCAGGAGCAGGGCGGGCAGGATCCAGTCCAGGTAGCTGGTGCGCAGTCCCAGTTGTGCGGCCAGGATGGCCAGGCCGCCGGCCGCGAGGAGCATGCCGGGCGGGACCAGGGGCCGGGGTCCGACCCGTGGCATCAGCACCCCGCTGGACGTCGTGGACGCCGCTACGATCGCCGCGATCATCGGCAGGAAGGCCAGGCCGGACTTGACCGGGGAGTAGGCCAGGGTCAACTGCAGGTAGTAGGTCAGGAACAGGAAGATCCCGAACACGCCGATGGCGGACAGCCCGATGGCCAGGTACGCACCGCCGCGGAACCGGTTCAGCACGATCCGCAGCGGCAGCAGCGGATGGGCGACCCGCCGCTCGACCAGCACGAACACGGCCAGCAAGACCACCCCGGCCACCAGGAGCGCAACGGTCGTCGGCGAGCCCCAGCCCGCGGTGTCGGCCTCGGACAGCCCGTAGACCACCGCCACCAGCCCGGCCACCACCAGGACTGTTCCTGGCCAGTCGACGCGCACGTCCGGATCACGGGGGTACGTGCCCAGTAGCCGCACCGCGCCCGCGACCGCGACCACGCCCAAGACGACGTTGACGTACAGACACCACCGCCAGGATAGGTACTCGGTCAGGAACCCGCCCAGCAGCAGCCCCACCGCCCCGCCCGCCCCGGCGATGGCGCCGTAGACGCCGAACGCCCGGCCGCGCTCGATCGGGTCGGTGAACGTCACGGTCAGCGTCGACAGCGCGGCCGGGGCCAGCAGCGCGCCGAACGCCCCCTGCGCGCCGCGGCCGATCACCAGCATCGTGAAACCGGTCGCCGCGCCGCCCAGCGCCGACGCCGCAGCGAAGCCCACCAGGCCGATGATCAGCATCCGCCGCCGGCCGAACAGGTCCGACAGCCGGCCGCCGAGCAGCAGCAGCCCGCCGAAGGCCAGCGAATAGGCCGTCACCACCCACTGCCGGTCGACGTTGGAGAACCCCAGCGCGCGCTGCGCCGAGGGCAGCGCGATGTTCACGATCGTGGCGTCCAGGATCACCATCAGCTGGGCCAGCCCGACCACGCCCAGAATCCACCAGCGCCGGTTCGGCCCCGCGGCCGCGCCAGACGGCCCGGCCCGCTCCGGTACGGCAACCGCCGGATCGCTCATTCCAGGAGCCTACGTCGGCCGAGGAGGCCTCAGGAAGGCGGCCTGTCAGGAGCAGATCACCTTCCGCGAGGACGAGGGCGGCGGCCAGCCCCGTTCCGCCAGTGCACCTTCGACTGGCTGGGACCCCGTGCTCCCCCCGTCCACGATTCACTGAAGGGGTCGCCATGAGCATTCCGGCAAAGCCCGGCGACGGTCCCGCCCGCGAAACGGATCGGTCCGCCGCCAGGTAGAGCTGAGGGGCTGGCGCTGCTGGAGGCTTGGTCTACGATGAGCTGTCAGAAGTCGACGGTCGATTGTTCAACAATAGTGATGGTCCGGTCAGGAGGGGGAATGGTCCAGGCCCCGGGATCAGCTCAGCGGGGGGATCAGCGAACGGACATGTCTGACCTACCGTCCCTGCCGCCGTTGCCGACCGCGGCCGAGCGCGCAGCCGACGTGATCAGGGAGAACGTCTTCGAGGGACGGTTCGCGCCGGGTACGGCCCTGCCCGAGGCGGCCCTGTCGACGGCGCTGCAGATCTCCCGCAACACCGTCCGGGAGGCGTTCCGCACGCTGACCGCCGAGCACCTGCTCAGCCACGAGCCGCACAAGGGCGTCATCGTGCGGGAGCTGACCGTGGACGACGTGCACGACATCTACCAGCTGCGCCGCATGTTCGAGCTCTCCGCATTCGACCTGGCCATCGAGACCCAGCAGCAGCTGGACATCGCGGAGATCGGCCGGACGGTGGCGGAGGCCGAGGCCCTGGCCCGGGACGGCCTGTGGCTCGAGGTCGGGACCGCGAACCTGAGGTTCCACGAGGTGATCGTGGCCATCCACCGCAGCGCCCGGGTCACCGAGGTGTTCCGCCGGCTGATGACCGAGCTGCGCCTGGGCTTCCTCGCCGTCACCGACCCGGCCGCCTTCCACGGCCCGTTCCTCACCCGCAACCGCGAGATCCACGAGCACATGGCCGAGGAGAGGCTGCGCGAGGCCCGGGCCGAGCTCGCGGCCTGCCTGGACGACGCCGAGGTCCTGATCATCAAGGCGATTCAGGGGTAACGCATGAGCAAGGGCTGGCAGTTCTGGATCGACCGAGGGGGCACGTTCACGGACGTGGTAGCCCGGCGGCCGGATGGCGTCCTGGTCACCCGCAAGCTGCTGTCGGAGAATCCGGGCCGGTACGCGGATCCGGCCGTCGCCGCGATCCGGAACCTGCTCGGGGTCGTCGAAGGCCAGCCGATCCCGGGCTACCGGATCGACACCGTCCGGCTGGGCACCACGGTCGCGACCAACGCCCTGCTGGAACGCCAGGGCGAGCCCACCGTGCTGGTCATCACCCGCGGCTTCCGCGACGCGCTGCGCATCGCGTACCAGAACCGGCCGCGCCTGTTCGACCGGCAGATCGTGCTGCCCGAGTTGCTGTACTCCCGGGTGATCGAGGCCAGCGAGCGGGTGGCGGCCGACGGCGAGATCCTCCTCCCGCTCGACGAGCAGGACGCCGCCCGGTCCCTGCGGGCGGCCTACGCCGACGGCTTTCGCGCGGTGGCGGTGGTGTGCCTGCACGGCTACCGCTTCCCCGCCCACGAGCGGCGGATCGGGCAGATCGCCCGCGGGATCGGCTTCACCCAGGTGTCGCTGTCGCATGAGACCAGCCCGCTGATGAAGCTGGTGCCGCGCGGCGACACCACGGTGGCGGACGCGTACCTGTCCCCGATCCTGGGCCGCTACGTCGAGCGGGTCACCGCGGAGCTGCGCGGGGTGCGGCTGCAGTTCATGCAGTCCAGCGGGGGGCTGACCGACGCCCGCACGTTCCGGGGCAAGGACTCGATCCTGTCCGGCCCGGCCGGCGGCATCGTCGGCATGGCCCGGACCTCGGCCGCGGCCGGGTTCGACCGGGTCATCGGCTTCGACATGGGCGGCACCTCCACCGACGTCTCGCACTACGCCGGCGAATACGAGCGGCAGTACGAGACCCAGGTGGCCGGCTTCCGCATGCGGGCCCCCATGCTGAGCATCCACACCGTGGCGGCCGGCGGCGGGTCGATCCTGCGCTTCGACAGCGGGCGGTACCAGGTCGGCCCGCAGTCGGCGGGGGCCAACCCCGGGCCGGCGGCGTACCGCCGCGGCGGCCCGCTCACGGTCACCGACGCCAACGTCATGCTCGGCCGCATCCAGCCGGGCTACTTCCCGTACGTGTTCGGGCCCGGCGGCAACCAGCCGCTCGACGCCGGGACCGTGCGGGACCGCTTCGCCGCGCTGGCCGCCGAGATCGGCGACGGCCGCAGCCCCGAGGAGGTGGCCGCCGGTTTCCTGGAGATCGCCGTGGCGAACATGGCGAACGCGATCAAGAAGATTTCCGTGCAGCGCGGTTACGACGTGACCGAGTACGTGCTCGCCACCTTCGGGGGGGCCGGCGGCCAGCACGCCTGCGCGGTCGCTGACGCGCTGGGCATGACGCGCATCCTGATCCACCCGCACGCGGGGGTGCTCTCGGCGTACGGCATGGGGCTGGCGGACGTCACCGCGATGCGGGAGACGGCCCTGGAGATGCCGCTGGGCGAGCGGGCCGGGCCGGACCTGCAGGCGGCGCTGGACCGGCTGGACGCCCAGGCCCGCGGCGAGCTGGCCAGCCAGGGCGTCCCCGCCGAGCGCATCCGCGCCGTGCACCGCGTGCACCTGCGCTACGACGGCACCGACACCGCGCTCGTCGTCCCGGCGGGGTCCCCGGGGACCATGTCCAAGGCCTTCGAAGAGGCGTACCTGCGGCGCTTCTCGTTCCTGATGCCGGGCAAGCCGGTCACCGTGGAGGCCGTCTCGGTCGAGCTCATCGGCGCCTCCGAGCCGGTGGCGGAGGGTCCGGCATCGCGCCCGCCCCGGCGTGACCCCCCCGCGCGGCCGGCCGCGGCGCGCGTGTTCACCGGCGGCCGGTGGGCCCGGGTGCCGCTGCACCGCCGCGAGGACCTGGCGGCGGGCGGCGCCGTCCCGGGACCGGCGATCATCGCGGAGGCCAACGCCACCACCGTGGTCGAGCCGGGCTGGACCGCGACCCTGGACGCCAGGGATTACCTGGTGCTGAGCCGCTCGGGCCCCGCCCCTGCGCGGCAGGCGATCGGCACCGGCGCCGACCCGGTCCGGCTGGAGATCTTCAACAACCTGTTCATGTCCATCGCCGAGCAGATGGGCTACCGGCTGCAGGGCACCGCGCACTCGGTCAACGTCAAGGAGCGGCTGGACTTCTCCTGCGCGATCTTCGACGTCGAGGGCAACCTCATCGTCAACGCCCCGCACATGCCGGTGCACCTCGGGTCGATGGGCGAGAGCGTCAAGGAGGTCATCGCGGCCCGGCGCGGCACGATGAAGCCCGGGGACGCCTACATGCTCAACGACCCGTACCACGGCGGGACCCACCTGCCGGACATCACGGTCATCACCCCGGTGTTCTCCGGCGACGGCGAGATCCTGTTCTACGTGGCCTCCCGCGGTCACCACGCCGAGATCGGCGGCATCACCCCCTGCTCCATGCCGGCGTTCAGCACCCGCATCGAGGAGGAGGGCGTCCTCATCCGCAACTGGCTGCTGGTCGAGAACGGCTCGCTGCGGGAAGCGGAGACCGCGCAGATGCTCCGCAGCGCGCCCTATCCCTCCCGTAACACCGGCGCCAACCTCGCCGACCTGCGCGCCCAGATCGCCGCGAACGAGAAGGGCGTACGGGAACTGCGCGCCATGGTCGGGCACTACGGCCTCGACGTCGTCCGCGCCTACATGGGCCACGTGCAGGACAACGCCGAGGAATCGGTGCGCCGGGTCATCTCGGTCCTGCAGGACGGCTGCTACGCCTACGAGCTCGACAACGGGGCGGTGATCAAGGTGGCGATACGGGTGGACCGCGGCAGCCGCACGGCTGAGATCGACTTCACCGGGACGTCGGCGCAGCTGCCGGACAACTTCAACGCGCCGTCATCGGTGGCGATGGCCGCGGTCCTCTACGTCTTCCGCACGCTCGTCGACGGCGACATCCCGCTGAACTCCGGGTGCCTGAAGCCCCTGCGGGTGATCATCCCCCCGGGCACGATGCTGTCGCCGGAGTACCCGGCCGCCGTGGTGGCCGGCAACGTGGAAACCTCGCAGGCGGTCACCGGGGCGCTGTACGCGGCGCTGGGCATCATGGCCGGGGGCTCGGGAACCATGAACAACCTCACGTTCGGCAACGACCGGCACCAGTACTACGAGACGGTGGCGAGCGGCTCCGGCGCCGGGGACGGGTTCGCCGGCACCGACGTGGTGCAGACGCACATGACCAACTCCCGGCTCACCGACCCCGAGGTGCTGGAGTGGAGGTACCCGGTCTGGGTGCTGAGCCACGAGATCAGGCCCGGCAGCGGCGGGCCCGGGCGCTGGCCGGGCGGCAACGGCGCGAGGCGCCGCATCCGTTTCCTGGAGCCGATGACGGTGACCATGCTGAGCGGGCACCGGCGGGTGCCGGCCCACGGGATGGCCGGAGGCGCGCCCGGCGCGCTCGGGCGGCACTGGATCGAGCACCCGGACGGCTCGGCCACCAGCATGCGGGGATGCGATTCCCTAACGGTCACGGCAGGGGACACGCTGGTGCTGGAGACTCCCGGCGGCGGGGGATTCGGCGCGAGGCGCCCATGATGACCGTCTCGCCCGCGCAGGCGCGGGAGCGCTTCCGGTCCGGGCTGCGGACGCCGACCGCGGCCTGGTCACCGGGGTACGCCCAGGCGAACCTGGTCGTGCTGCCGCGCGACGTCGCCTTCGACTTCATGCTGTTCACGCAGCGCAACCCCAAGCCGTGCCCGGTCCTGGACGTCACCGACCCGGGCCGGGCGGTCACCTGCCTGGCGCCCGGGGCCGACCTGCGGACCGACCTGCCGGCCTACCGGGTCTGGGAGCACGGGCGGTGCGTGGCCGAGGTCAACGACGTCACCGAGTACTGGCGCGACGACCTGGTGGCGTTCCTGATCGGCTGCAGCTTCACGTTCGAGCGGGCGCTCCGCGCGGCCTGCGTGCCGGTGCGCCACGTCGAGCAGGGCCGCAACGTGCCCATGTTCATCACCAGCCGCGAGTGCCGCGGCCGGCATCTTCCGCGGCCGGCTGGTGGTGTCCATGCGACCGGTCCCGCTGGACCGCGTCGCCACGGCAGCGCAGGTGACCGCCCGCTACCCGGCGGTGCACGGCGCGCCGGTGCACGTCGGCAGCCCGGGAATGCTCGGCATATCCGACCTGTCGAAGCCGGATTTCGGCGACCCGGTGGACAGCCAGGACGGCGACGTGCCGGTGTTCTGGGCCTGCGGCGTCACCCCGCAGGTGGCGCTGGCCCGGGCCCGGCCGCCGTTCGCGATCACCCACGCGCCCGGGCACATGTTCATCACCGACGTGCCCGACCAGGTTTACGCGGTCTGACCTCAGCGTCACGTGGTTTTGGCCCCGCCGTAGCCGGGCAGCGACAAGCATGGCAGCAGCGGAAGGGCATCATGAATCCGATCGAGCGGGTGATCCGGGGAGCGGACCGCGTGCAGCAGCGGTTCACCCCGGCCGCGTTCGTGTATGGCGTGATCAAGAAGTACGGCGACGACAACGGCGGCGTGCTGGTCAGCAACCTCGCGTATTCCGGCTTCGTCACCTTGTTTCCGTTGCTGCTGATCTTCGTAACGATCCTGGGACTGATCGCCGCGAGCCATCCGGCTTTCCGCGAGGAGGCCATCAAGGCCGTGTCCGATCAGATCCCGCTGATCGGCCACCAGCTCACCGGCAACGTGCATGAGCTGCAGCGCTCCAGCACGATCGGGCTGATCGTGGGCCTGCTCGTGCTGATCTGGGGGGCGACAGGGCTGGCCCAGGCCGGGCTGTTCGCGATGACGGCGGTCTGGAACATTCCCGGGCCCGCGCGGCCCGGCTACGTGCAGCGGCTCGGCCGGGCGCTGCTGTTCCTCCTGCTGCTCGGCGGGGGAGTGATCGCGACCACGTTCCTGACCGCCCTGAACACCTACTCCAACAAGGCCGCGATCTGGGTCATCCTCCTGCAGGTGCTCACGGTTGCGCTCAACGTGGGCATGTACCTCGGCGCTTTCCGCGCGCTGACCCCGAAGGGCGTGCCCACCAGCCGGCTGCTGCCCGGCTCGGTCGTCGGCGGGATCGCGTGGACGCTGCTGCAGATCCTCGGCACCTACCTGGTGCACCACTTCCTGAAGAGCGCCTCGGCCTACGGCGTGTTCGCGACCGTGCTCGGCCTGCTGGCCTGGATCTACCTGGCCGTCAACGTCACCGTGTACGCCGCCGAGGTCAACGTGGTGCTGGCCCGGCGGCTGTGGCCGCGGGCCATCGTCCAGCCTCCGCTCACCGAGGCCGACCGGTACAGCATGGCGCTGCAGGCGCTGCAGAACCAGCGGCGCCCGGAGCAGCAGGTCGAGGTGACGTTCGGCGACCGCGAGCCGGGCACGCCCGTGCCGAGCGGCACGCCGCAATCGCCCGACGAGATCGTGCCGCCCGGGCGGAGGAGATGGCGGCGGCGGGCCACGCCGGACACCTCGAACGGCGCCAATGGCACGGATGCCGGCGAAGCCAAGGACGCCGAAGACGCCACGGACGCCGAGGACGCCAAGGACGCCACGGACAAGGCCGGGTAACGCGGGCGCTACCGGTCGCGGAAGTCGGGCCTGCGCTTCTCGGTGAAGGCCCGCGGGCCCTCCTTGGCGTCCTCGCTCGCGAACACCGCCTTGCCGATGCGCGACTCCACCGCGAACGCCTCGTCCTCGGCCATGCCCTCGGTCTCGCGCATCGTCCGCAAGATGGCCCGGACCGCCACCGGGCCGTTGGCCGCGATCATGTCCGCGATCTCCAGCGCCTTGGCCAGGGCCTGGCCGTCGGGCACCACGTGGCCGATCAGGCCGATCTCGCGGGCCCGCGCCGCGCTGATGTGCCGGCCGGTCAGCAGCAGGTCGGCGGCGACCGTGTACGGGACCTGCCGCGGCAGCCGCACCGCCGAGCCGCCCAGCGGGAACAGCCCCCAGCGCGCCTCGGAGATGCCGAACCGGGCGCTCTCGCCCGCCACCCGGATGTCGGTGGCCTGAAGGATCTCGGTGCCGCCCGCGATCGCGGGCCCCTCCACGGCGGCGATCAGCGGCTTGGCCAGCCTCCGGCCCTTGAGCAGCGGCTCGATCACCGAAAGGTCAACGTCGCCGGCGCGGAACGCGTCGCCCGGGTGCGAGCCGGCCATGGCCTTGAGATCGGCGCCGGCGCAGAACGCCCCGCCGGCGCCGGTCAGCACGGCGACCCGGATGCCCGGGTCGCGGTCGACCTCGTCCCAGGCCTGGCGCATCAAGGCCATCATCGGGCCGCTGAGCGCGTTGCGGGCCTCGGGGCGGTTCATGGTCACGATCAGGACGCGGCCCCGCCGCTCGATGAGGGCGTGCGGCGCCCCGGTGTCTGTCGTGGCCATGACCGCACCGCCTTCCGGGAGTTGCCCAGAACAGTAACTTCCGGGAGTTGCCCAGAACAGTAACACGTTCTAATTTCATACCCATGGCTCTCAACTTCGCCGACCTGTTCGAGCATGCCGCCGACGTCTTCGGCGACCGGATCGCGCTGGTGTCGGCTGAGCAGCAGGTGACCTACCGCGAGCTGGACGAGCGCACCAACCGGCTCGTTCACTACCTGGCCGGACTGGGCATCGGCGCCGGAGACCACGTCGGGCTCTACGCGCACAATTCCATCGAGGCGGCCGAGACGATACTCGCGTCGTGCAAGCTCCGCGCGGTCGCGATCAACATCAACTACCGGTACACCGACCACGAGCTGCAGTACATGTTCGCCGACGCCGACCTGGTCGCCCTGGTCTGTGACCGGCAGTACGCGCCCCGGGCCGCCGCCGCCGCGGCCTCCGCTCCCGGGCTGCGCGGCACGGTGGTGATCGAGGACGGCAGCGATGCCGACATCGGTGCCGCGACCGGGTACGCGGCGGCGCTGGCCGCCGGCTCGCCCGCCCGCGACTTCCCGTCGCGCAGCAACGACGACGTATACATCATCTACACCGGCGGGACCACCGGGTACCCGAAGGGCGTCATGTGGCGCCACGAGGACATCTGGCGCACGCTCGCCGGCGGCATCGACTTCCTGACCGGTGTCCCGCTGGCGGACGAGTGGGAGCAGTCCCGCAAGGGACTGGAGTCGTCCGGGCTGGTCCGGCTCACCGCGGCGCCGCTCATCCACGGCGCCGCCCAGGTGGCGATGCTGGCCGCGCTGTTCGGCGGGGACACCGTCATCCTGCCGCCGCGGTTCGACGCGCACGAGGTCTGGCGCGCGGTCGAGCGCCACCGGGCCAACCTGCTGTTCATCGTCGGCGATGCGATGGGCCGGCCGCTGGTCGAGGCCTACCGCGAGGGCAGCTACGACGCCTCGTCGATGCTGGCCATTTCCTCCAGCGGGGCGCTGTTCTCCGCGCCGGTCAAGGACGCCTTCGCCGCGGCGCTGCCGGGCGTCTTCCTCACCGACGCGATCGGCTCCACCGAAACCGGCTTCACCGGCATCGGCCAGGTCACCGCGGGCGTCAAGCAGCGCGGCGGGCCGACCGTCACGCCCGGCCCGGACGTTATCGTGCTGGACGAGGCGGGTCGGCGTGCGGCCCCGGGTCAGGTGGGGCGGATCGCCCGGGGCGGGCACGTGCCGCTGGGCTACTACAAAGACCCGGTGAAGACCGCGGCGATGCTGGCCGAAGTGGACGGGAAGCGGTACGCAGTGCCGGGCGACCTGGCCCGGATCGAGGAAGACGGCACGGTGACCCTGCTGGGCCGGGGCAACACCTGCGTGAACTCCGGCGGCGAGAAGGTCTTTCCCGAGGAGGTCGAGGGCGCGCTGAAGTCCTGCCCGGACGTGTTCGACGCGCTGGTCATCGGGATCCCGGACGAACTGCTCGGGCAGCGGGTCGCTGCCCTGGTGCAACTGCGCGAAGGCCGGGCCGCCGACCTGCCGGCGATCGAGGAGCACGTGCGCGGGCAGATCGCCGGGTACAAGGTGCCGCGCAGCATCTGGCTGGTGGACGCCATCCACCGCGGCCCGGCCGGGAAGCCCGACTACGGGTGGGCCCACCGCCACGCCGCCCGTCATCCGGCGGACACCCCATGAGGACGTCCCTGTGCCCGCTGCTGGGCATCGAGCACCCGATCGTGGGGTTCAGCCCGTCCGAGCACGTCGCCGCGGCGATCAGCCGTGCCGGCGGCCTGGGCGTGCTCGGCTGCGTGCGCTTCAACGACGCCGGCGAGCTGGACGACGTCCTGCACTGGATGGACGCGAACACCGGCGGCCGGCCGTACGGCGTCGATGTCGTGATGCCCGCCAAAGTACCCGCCGAGGGCGCCGCGATCGACCTCGCCGCGATGATCCCCGCCGGGCACAAGGACTTCGTCGAGCAGACGCTGACCAGGCTCGGCGTCCCGCCGCTGCCCGACGACGCGGCCGCGAGCGACGGCGTGCTCGGCTGGCTGCACTCGGTCGCCCGGCAGCACGTGGAGGTGGCGCTGGCCCATCCCGCGCGGCTGATCGCCAACGCGCTCGGCCCGCCCCCGCCCGACGTGATCTCGAGGGCCCACGAGCAAGGCATGCTCGTGGCGGCGCTGGCCGGCAAGGCGGAGCACGCCCGCAGTCACGTCGCGAGCGGCGTGGACATCGTCGTGGCCCAGGGGTACGAGGCGGGCGGCCACACCGGCGAGATCGCGACCATGGTACTGGTGCCGGAGATCGCCGACGCGGTCGGCCCGCAGGTGCCGGTGCTCGCGGCGGGCGGGATCGGCTGCGGCCGCCAGATCGCCGCCGCGCTCGCGCTCGGCGCGGTCGGGGTGTGGATGGGCTCGGCGTGGCTCACCACCGAGGAGTACGCGTTCGGCGCGGCCATGCCCGCGCTGCGCGAGGCGCTGCTCGCGGCCACCTCGTCGGACACGGTGCGCTCGCGGATCTACAGCGGGAAGCCTGCCCGGCTGCTCAAGAATCGCTGGACCCAGGCCTGGGCCGAACCGGGCGCGCCCGACCCGCTCCCGATGCCGTTGCAGAATCTCCTGGTCAGTCAGGCGCATCGGCGGCTGATGCACTCCGGCCAGCCGGACGTGGTGCCGATGCCGGTGGGGCAGATCGTGGGCCGCATGAACGACGTGCGCCCGGTCGCGGAAGTGATCTCCGCCCTGCTGCGCGAAACCGACGAGACGCTCAGCCGGCTCGGCGGCCTGCGTTAGCCCGCGCCTACGGACCGTGCGCGATACTGCTGCCATGGCTGATCGCAACGTGCTGGGCGGCGAGCTTGAACCGTGCGGCACCGACCCGGTCACCGGGTTCTACCGGGACGGCTGCTGCAACACCGGGCCGGAGGACCGCGGCAGCCATACGATCTGCGCCGTGGTCACCGCCGAGTTCCTCGAGCACCAGCGCCGGATCGGCAACGACCTGATCACCCCGATGCCCCAGTACCAGTTCCCCGGGCTGGTGCCGGGAGACCGCTGGTGCGTGACCGCCGCGAACTGGCTGCGGGCGCACTACGATGGCGCCGCCGCCTACGTGGTGCTCGCCTCGACCCACGAGCGCGCCCTGGACATCGCGCCCCTCGAGGCGCTGCAGGAGCACGCGATCGACGTCCCGGAGAGTCCCGAGGCCCTCGAGGACTGAACGCCACCCCGCGGGGCGGACCGGGGCCGTTATGATGGGGCGCCGCTAGGAGGTCGATCATGTCATCTCCCGCTCGTGTCGAGTCGGTCGAGACGCCCGACGGATCGTTTGACCTGAGCGTGTGGCTGCCCGAGGCCGGCACCGGCCCCGGCCTGCTGCTGGTCCAGGAGATCTTCGGGGTGAGCGACTACATCCGGGCGGTCGCCGAGGATCTGGCTGGGCTGGGCTACGTGGTCGGCGCGCCGGACCTGTTCTGGCGGCTGGAGCCCCGGTACCAGGCCAAGCATGATGAGGAGGGCCTGAACCGCTCGCTGGAGATGGTGTCGCGCTTTGACTTCCCCCAGGGCGTGACCGACGCCGCAGCCGCGCTCCGGCACCTGGCCGCGCTGCTCGAAGTCGAGGACGGCCTGGGGGTCATCGGGTTCTGCTTCGGCGGGACCATCGCGTACTATCTGGCCGCCCAGGCCGACATGGACGTCATGGTCTCCTTCTACGGCTCCGGCATCTCCGACCGTACCGACCTCCTGGACCAGATCGACATACCGGTGCAGTTCGTCTTCGGCGGAAGCGACTCCTACATCCCGCGCGACCAGGTCGCGAAGGTGGAAGCGGCCGCCGCGGGCAAGCCCAACGTCGAGATGCACGTCGAGGAGGACGCCGGGCACGCCTTCCACAACCGGAAGTCGGCCATGTTCCACATGCCCGAGCCGGCCGCCCGGACGTGGCAGCGCACCGAGGAATTCCTGCGGCGCCACCTCCCCACGCGGCACCACCAGGCGACCCCGTCGTCCTGAGCCACGGCCGGGGGCTAGCAGCATCAGCGGTAGTGGTCGACGCCTGTTGTCGAGGGGGCTCGGGCTGATGGAATCACCGCGCGCCCGCGGACGCTATACCGGGTAGACCATGACGCTCACCGACCAGCTTCCGCAGACCGCCACCCCGGACGATCTTTTCAACGCCTTCGAGGCGTGGGCCAAGCAGCAGGGCTTCTCGCTGTACCCGCACCAGGAGGAGGCGCTGATCGAGATCGTGTCGGGCGCCAACGTGATCCTTTCCACCCCGACCGGGTCCGGCAAGAGCCTGGTGGCGGCGGGCGCGCACTTCGCCGCGCTGGCCCAGGGGGAGCGCAGCTTCTACACCGCGCCGGTCAAGGCGCTGGTGTCGGAGAAGTTCTTCGCCCTGTGCGACATGTTCGGCCCCGCCAGCGTAGGCATGATGACCGGCGATGCCAGCGTCAACCCCCGGGCTCCCATCATCTGCTGCACCGCGGAGGTCCTGGCCAACATCGCGCTGCGGGACGGCGCGCAGGCGGACGTCGGCCAGGTGATCATGGATGAGTTCCACTTCTACGCCGACCCCGACCGCGGCTGGGCCTGGCAGGTCCCGCTGATCGAACTGCCCCGCGCTCAGTTCCTGCTGATGTCGGCGACGCTGGGCGATGTCAGCCGGTTCGAGCAGGATCTGACCAGGCGGACCGGCAGGCCGACGGCCGTGGTCCGCTCGGCCGAGCGCCCGGTGCCGCTGCTGTTCTCCTACGTGATGACGCCGCTGCACGAGACCCTCGAGGAGCTGCTGGCCACCCGGCAGGCGCCGGTGTACATCGTGCACTTCACCCAGGCCGCCG
>CAWIDQ010000091.1:0-88456 GCA_963834695.1 uncultured Actinomycetota bacterium | reverse complement strand
GCTGTTCTGAGACCCGCGGGGCTCTGCCCCGCATCCCCCGAACCCTCTTCCCTGCGAACCCTGCGTCCCTGCGAACCCCTGCGGCTCCGGGGCGGACGGTGAGCGGATGACCGGGCTTGCAATAGTCAGTTCAACAGTATATAACGTCTGTATGGGCACACGGGCGATGCAGGAGGCCACGTTCCTGATCCTGACCGCGCTGGCGGACGGCAGCCAGCACGGTTACGGGATCATCACCGAGGTCAAGCAGATCTCTGACGGCCGGGTCCGGCTGCGCGCCGGGACCTTGTACACGGCCCTGGACCGGCTGCGCGCGGATGGCCTGGTCACGATGGACCGCGAGGAGATCGTGGACAACCGGCTACGCCGCTATTACCGGCTCACGCGGCCGGAACCGAGGTTCTGGCCGCCGAGGCGGCCCGGATGCAGGCCAACGCCCACGCCGCAATGGCGCGGCTTAACCCCCTGGGGGCGGTCACATGAGTAACTCAGCAGATCTGGAGCGCGGGTACCGGCGCGTGCTGGCTTGCTACCCCGAGGCGTTCCGGCAGGAGAACGAGGAAGAGATTCTCGGGGTGCTGATGGACACCGCTGAGGAGGGCCAGCAGCGGGTCGGGCTGGCCGAGGCCGCAGCCCTGGTCAGGGGCGGGCTGCGGATGCGGCTGCGCCCTGGCCCGTCCCGGCCGCCGCGCACCGTGCTCGCCGCGGTCCGGCTCATGTGCATCGGCGCAGTGGTCGAGCTGGCCGCCCTGGCCACCGTGGTGGCGACCATGGGCAGCCTGAAGGCGGCCGTGCTGGCGCGGGACCCGGCGCAGTGGCACAGCGCGCTGGTCATGCTGACCGCCAAAGAGGTCGCCGCGCCCATCGGGATCGCCTTGTGGCTGTGGCTGGCCTGGGCCAACGGCCGGGGCCACGACTGGGCCCGGCTGATCTTCACCTGGTTCTTCGGCCTGCTCACCGTGAGCCTGCTGGTCGCGCTGGCCCAGCGCGCCGCGGTGTACGCCCCGGCCGACCTGGCCGCGCTGACGGCCTTGTGGCTGGTCGCCCTGGCGTCGATGGTGCTCATCTTCAGCAAGGCGTCGCGGCCGTACTACCGGCAGCAGCCCGCCCAGCGGATGCAGGCGACCGGGTAATCAGGCCCGGTTGCCGTAGCCAGCCTCAACGGCAGATGATGCCCGCATGACCACGCGCGCGACGCAGGAGGCCACCCTCCTGGTCCTGGCGGCCCTGGCGGCCGGGAGCCAGCACGGACACGGGATCATCACCGACGTCCGGGAGATCTCCGGCGGCCGGGTCCGGCTGCGGGTCGGCGCCTTGTACGCGGCGCTGGACCGGCTGCGCGCGGACGGGCTGATCGGGGTGGACCGGGAAGAGATCGTGGATAACCGGCTGCGCCGGTATTACCAGCTCACGTACGCGGGCGGAAAGCGGCTGCTCGCCGGGGCGGGCCTGGGGCACCGCAGGGCAGCCGGACCTGAGTTGCGTATCGGTCAGGCCGAGCGCGAGGCGACGGTCGCGGCCCTGGCTGAGCACTACGCGCAGGGCAGGATCACGCTCGACGAGCTCGACGCGCGGCTTGACGCCGCCTTCACCGCTACCACGCAAGGGGCGATATCCCGGGTCACGTGGGACCTGCCGCACGTGATGACGCCCTAGCCGGGCACCGGCACCGCCTGCCCGCGCCGGCTATGGTCCGGACATTTGTCGGGCCCGCCGCTAAAAGCGACGGGCCCGCCCCCCTATCACCGGCTAGCCACCTGCGTTCCGGGGCATGCCCGTAAGGTAACTGGTAGATGTCGCACTTAGTTCGCAAAGGTTAGGACAGGATTTCGTGAACGATGCCCCAGCGTCGGCCGGCCGCCGCGCTGCAGCCAGTTACCTGCGGGAACTGCTGCAGCGGCCCGGGGGATATCGGCGGCTATGGGAGCAGCACGTTATCAGGGCCAGATCGGGAGAGATCACCCAGCTGGCCGTGGCGGAGGTGCTGGCCCGCCGCCTCTGGAGCTACCCGCGGATGCCCGGCGACGTTGACGTGCTGCCGCACCAGCTCAAGGACACCGTCTCCCGCGCGCTGTCCGGCAAGCTGCTCAGCCGCTCGACGCTGTCGCTGTTCATCGACGCCTTCGGGATCTCCGACGCCGAAGCCGACCGCCTGTGGCGGCTCTGGGAGGGCTCGGGCACGATCAGCATCCTGTCCGGGCCCCGGGCGGTGACACCCAGGACCGAGCAGGAACTGCACGCCGCCATCGGCCCGCGCCGTCACCAGACGCTGTCCCTGCACGATCACGTTTCCGTCGGTGCCGAGGGACTGCCGGTCCGCACGCGTACCCTGCAGGTCATCGAGGCCATAGCCGACGAGCTGGACCGCATCCCGTTCCTGTATGACACCAAGGCCCTGACGCTGGAGGTCGGGCAGGGCTGTACCGAGCTAGCCAGTGATCTCTACCAGGTTAGCGACGACCTTTTCGTTACGTATATCCCGCTCGCGCGGGCTCTGGACGCCGGCGAGACCACCACGCTGGAGTACTGGGCGACGTATCAGTACCCCGGAGATTCACTGGATCCGCATGAGCGCGAGTACCGGCGCGCGGTCATGGGACGGCTGGAGAACTTCGACATACGCGTCGAGTTCCACCCCGACAAGCTGCCCTCCGGTGTCTGGTGGGCTACCTGGGACGGGGTTGAGGGAGGGATCATCCAGCAGGAGCCAGTGACCCTGGACACTCAGCACTCGGCCCACCGCTATCTGAGATTTATCGAGAAGACCGTGGCCGGCTTCCACTGGGCCTGGTAGCCCGCCTGGCCCCGGAAAACCAGATGACTGGCCGGATCGTGGTTGCTATGCTCCTGTGCCCTTGTGCCGCCCCGACGGCATCCCGCCGCTGACCATCGAACTGCGCCACCTGTGCCCATCTGGCGCGGCCTCCCGCACGGCTACCCACTACCAACCCGGCCGCGAACTGGATCACACGCGGCCTCTCGAACCATGGAGGTGACAGTCATGCCCTCGGCCAGCGGCTCCCCGCGAACCGGGAGTCCCGGCACGGCCAGCGACCAGGCAGACAGACAGGACCGGGGCGGGGACGACTCCGTTCTGGTCACAGAGCGGGATTACCTGCGCAGTTCGCGCGAGTTCCTGCGCCTCATGCGCGAGAACGTGCTCTCTCTCCGCGCCATGGGCGGCGATCGGGTCTCGGAGGAGTACCTCAAGGCCGACCTGTACCGGCGGGCTGAGGCACTGATCGACCTGCCGGACACGCCGCTGTTCTTCGGCAGGCTGGACTATGCCGCCATCCCTGGCCGCCCCGGCGACGCCGGCGAGCCCAGGGCGGGCACGGGTGCGTCCCGCCTTGACGCGGGGGAGTTCCGGGCCGAGGCGGTCGCCGGCGAGCAGTTCCACATCGGCCGGCGTCACGTGCATGATCCCGACGGCCGGCCCGTCGTGATCGACTGGCGGGCCCCGGTGTCCCGGCCGTTCTACCGGGCCAGCCCGGCCGAGCCGATGGGGCTGGCCCGCAGGCGCAGGTTCGGGTTCTCCGGCGGGGAGCTGACCGCCTACGAGGACGAGGACTTCGCGGTCACCGGGAAACCGGCCGCGGGACTCGCGCCACCCGCGCCGTCCCCGTCCGCCGCGTCAGCCCCGACACCTGCGCTGCCGGCCAGCCGGATCCTGATCGAGGAGATCGAGCGGCCGAGATCCGGCCCGATGCGCGACATCGTGGCGACGATCCAGCCCGACCAGGACGACATCGTGCGCGCCGCCGCGGACCAGACGGTATGCGTCCAGGGCGCTCCGGGCACCGGCAAGACGGCTGTCGGCCTGCACCGCGTCGCCTACCTGCTGTATGCGTACGCCGAACGGATGCGCCGTGGCGGGGTCCTGGTGATCGGGCCCAACCGAGCCTTCCTCGCCTATATCCGCAACGTGCTTCCGGCCCTCGGCGAGCTGGACGTGACCCAGTTGTCAGTGAACGACCTGCTGGCCGGGGTGCCGGCGCGCGCCGTCGACTCCGAGCAGGCGGCCACGGTCAAGGGTGACGCGCGGATGGCCGAGGCGCTGCGGCGCGCCCTGTGGCAGCAGGTAGCCGAGCCCACCGAGGCGATCATGCTGGTCCGGGGGTCCAGGCGCTGGCGTGTCTGGCCGTCCGAGCTGGCCGTGCTCGTCGACGAGTTGCGGATGCGCGGCGTGCGTTACGGAACGGGGCGGGAGATGCTCTCGAACCGCATCGCGCACGTGATCCTGACCAGGATGGAGGCGGCCGGCGAGACCTGCGATGACCGGACGCACGAGGCGGTGCGTCGTTCCGGGCCCGTGCGGGCTGCCGTGAACGCCATCTGGCCGAAGGCCGACCCGGTACGGCTGGTGTTCCGCCTGCTGTCCGACCCGGTCCTGCTGTCCACAGCCGCGCAAGGCCTACTCGACCCCGACGAGCAGGCCGCGATCGGCTGGGCCTCGCCGCCGCGGGGACCGGGATCGGCACGCTGGTCGGCGGCAGATGCCGTGCTGGTCGATGAGGCCCGTGACCTGATCGAGCGGACGCCGAGCCTGGCCCATGTGGTCGTGGACGAGGCGCAGGACCTGTCCCCGATGCAATGCCGCGCCATCGGCCGCCGCTGCGCCACCGGATCGGCCACCGTGCTGGGCGACATAGCCCAGGGCACCACCCCATGGGCCACGGCCAGCTGGCCGCAGTTGCTGGCTCACCTCGGCAAGGAAGACGCTGGGCTACGGATTCTGGACACCGGCTACCGGGTGCCGCGGCAGATCCTCGACTTCGCCAGCAGGCTGCTTGACCACATCGCGCCCGGCCTGGCCCCGGCCAGGTCCCTCCGCCAGGACACCGGATCGCTCGTGATCACGCCGGCGACCGGGGTGACGCTGCCTGGCGCTCTGGCCGCCGCGTGCGCGGACGCGCTGACCCGGCCAGGCTCGGCCGCGGTGATCGCGGCCGATGACCAGGTCCCCGGGCTCTCCATTGCCCTGGATCAGGCCGGCCTGGCGCACGCCGTCCTCGACGGCGATAGCGAGAGCCAGCCGCTCACCGTGGTGCCGGTCACGCTGGCCAAGGGCCTGGAATTCGACCAGGTCATCGTCGTCGAGCCGGCCCAGATCGCGGTCGGCGAGACGCGCGGGCTGCACCGGCTGTACGTCGCCCTGACCCGGGCGGTATCCAGGCTCACCGTCCTGCACTCCGAGCCCCTCCCCGCCGCCCTCCGCTAACCCCCGCCTGGTGGTCAGGGTTGGGGCCGGCGTGGGGCGGTGAGCGCACTGGCGGGCAGGCCGGGGAAGGCCACGGTGCTCCCGCGCCAGAACGCGGCGCGCAACGCGGCCGCGCGGACCTGCAGCGCGCCGAACTGCCTGATCGAGGGAGAGCTCAGCGCGACCAGGCCCAGGTAGGCCGTGGCGACCCGGTCTTCGAGGACGACAGCCAGCGAGGCGGCCTGGCCGGGGGTGCGCACCGTGACCGGCAGCTGGTAGGCGACGGCGGCGGCGACCGGCTGGGCTCCCCGGGATCGCAGCATGGCCTCGAGCGTGTCCCGGGCGACCTGATGGGCCACCCAGTCGGTCATGGCCGTGGCCTGCCTGCTTCCGGACAGGTTGGCGCCGACCACCCCGTAGCCGTAGACCGCGGCGTGCTCCGCGGCCAGCGCCGACTGGAGGGCCGCCGTCGTGGTCAGGGCCGAGCGCGGCGCGGGACTGGCGCGGCCGCTCATCGGGCCGCCCGCCCGGTGTCAAGGAGCACGGCGTCGAGCACCGGGACGTGCGTTGCCTCCGACGCCGAGATGCTGGCGAACAGCTGAGCCAGGGAGGCGGGCGCGTGCGGCAGCCGGTCCAGCATGGCCGCGGCGGCGGCCTGCTCGGCGGCTCGCAGGAAAGTCACGGCGGCACCGGGAGCCGTGGGCACCGCCGGCTGGGCCGGGGTCCGCTCGGACGGCGACGGTGCGGCCCCGGCCGGCACGATCAGGCGCGACCGGAGCTGGGCGAGATGGGCCTGGTGCTCGGCCAGCACCGGCTCCAGCACCGCGGTTAGGGCGCTCTGCGAGCCGCCGCGCCCGGCCGGGGTCCCGCCGGGATTACGCACGGCCTTCAGCACGTTGGTGTAACGAGCAACCATTAGTTCCTCGGCGGTAATCGCCGACCGGAGCAGGGCGACGTCGGGAGCCGGCCTTGGCGGGGCGGCGAGCACGTTCACGCCATCGCAGCCGGACGCCACGGCCAGCGGCAGCGTTGCCGCGACCGCGAGCACTACTCTGCGTGTCGGATGTGCCGCCACGGACCCTCCAGCCGGTGTCTCGTCGCGGCCCTAGCATGCCATGCGCTCGGTCCCATCGAAGTCGGCTCGGCGCGCGGCATGACGGGCCATCGTCCTGGCAGCGGTCGGCCCGGTTAGGCTAGAGGCCGAGCGGACAACAGCACAGGTCGCGGGCGAGGAGGTCGTGATGCACGGTAACTCGCGTCACGGTTCGTCGCCGTCGCGAGGCGCTTCCGCGAACGCCGAGCAGATCGTCGACCTGCTCGAGCCGGCGGTCGCCGCCATGGGAATGGACCTGGAGGATGTCCGGATCACCTCGGCTGGGCGGCGGCGACTGCTGCGCGTCGTAGTCGATTCCGACGGCGGGGTCAGCCTTGACGACATCGCGCTGGTCAGCCGGGAACTGTCGGCCACGCTCGACCGGGCGGCCGCGATGGGCGAGGCGCCCTACACCCTGGAGGTGTCCTCGCCGGGCGTTGACCGCCCGCTGACCGAGCCGAAGCAATGGCGGCGCGCGGTCGGCCGCCTGGTGAAGGCGCCGCTCCGGGCACAGCCCCGGCCGGCAACGGACGGCCCGGCCGACTCGTTGACCGTAACGGGACGCGTCACCGGGGCGGATTCCCGCGGGGTGCGGCTCGACGTCGACGGAAAGAGCCGGGAATTCGGCTTCTCCGAACTCGGCCCGGGGAGGATACAGATCGAGTTCGCCCCGCTGGACGCCTACGCCGGCGACGGCGCGGACGAGGAGGGGCCCGATGGATATTGATCTGAGCGTCCTGCGGAGCCTGGAAGCCGAGAAGGACATCTCGATGGACCTGGCCATCAAGGCCATCGAGGACGCGCTTCTCGTCGCGTACCACCGGACCGACGGAGCGGCGGCCGCGGCGCGGGTCGAGGTCAACCGGAGCAGCGGCCACGTGACCGTCTGGGCCGCGGAGACGGCCGCGGATGGCGCGGTGACCAGGGAATACGACGACACGCCCGAGGGATTCGGCCGGATCGCGGCGACCACCGCCCGCCAGGTGATCCTGCAGCGGCTGCGCGACGCCGAGGACGAACTGACCTTCGGCGAGTACGCGGGCCGTGAGGGAGACATCGTCGCCGGCGTGATCCAGCAGGGCAAGGATCCGCGGGCGGTCCTGGTGGACCTGGGCAAGCTGGAGGCCATCCTGCCGCCAAGCGAGCAGGTGCCCGGCGAACGCTACGTGCACGGCGAGCGGCTGAAGTGCTACGTGCTGCACGTCCGCAAGGGGTACCGCGGCCCGTCGGTGACCCTGTCCCGCACCCACCCGAACCTGGTCAAGAAGCTCTTTGCGCTGGAGGTGCCCGAGATAGCCTCCGGAGCGGTGGAGATCGCCGCCATCGCCCGCGAGGCCGGGCACCGGAGCAAGATCGCGGTGGCGTCGCGGCAGCAGGGCGTGAACGCCAAGGGCGCTTGCATCGGCCCGATGGGCAGCCGGGTCCGCAACGTGATGACCGAGCTGCACGGGGAGAAGATCGACATCGTCGATTACTCGCCGGACCCGGCCGAGTTCGTGGCGCATGCCCTGTCCCCGGCCCGGGTCTCCCGGGTGATCGTGGTGGATGCCCAGGCGCGCGTCGCGCAGGTGATCGTCCCTGACTACCAGCTGTCGCTGGCGATCGGCAAAGAGGGCCAGAACGTACGGCTCGCGGCCCGCCTGACCGGCTGGCGGATCGACATCCGGCCCGACAGCCCGGACGCCGACGAACCTGTCGCCTCGGCCGCGCCGGAGGACGCGGGCCGGCCCGGCCCGGGCGGGGAGAGCAAGGGCAGCGAGGGTGGGCTGGGCGGGAAGGGCGCCGAGGGCCAGGCCGACCGGCCAAAGGCCCCCGACGAGGCACTGGCGAGCGCCGTCAGCGACGTCCCGGGATCGGCAGGCACCGTGCGCGGTGCCCCCGATGCCTAGGCACGGTAAGCTTGCCGGAGATGGTCACGCGGTATCCGCGTCAGGCCCAGCACGCGTCAGCGGTACGGACCTGTGTGGGATGCGGAGCCCGCGCGACCAAGTCCGACTTGCTTCGCGTGGTGGCAGCCGGGGACGAGATCGTTCCTGATGCCCCGGCGCGAAGGCCTGGCCGGGGCGCTTACCTGCATCCCAGCTGGGGGTGCTTCGAGCAAGCGCGGCGTCGCCGGGCGTTCGCGCGGGCGTTGCGGCTGCCGGGACCGCTGGGTACCGACAAGCTCGCCGAGTATCTTGCGGAGTCGGGCCCGGGTCTGCCGGGCCCCGATCCCGACGGGCGACACGAACGGCAGGGCCGTGGCAACACGGTCCCGGAAAGCAGGCTGAGATTGCGATGAGCGACCGATGAGCATGCGGCGATGAACAGCAGAAGCTGACGCCGGACGGAGCACGCGCTGCCCCGACCGGCTGACGGGTCCGGCCGAGCCGGATCGAGTAGAGGGAGCGCAGTGGCGAAGGTCCGGGTATACGAGCTCGCGAAGGAGTTCGGTGTAGAGAGCAAGGCCGTGATGGCCAAGCTCCAGGAGATGGGCGAGTTCGTGCGGTCGGCGTCCTCAACGATTGAGGCGCCAGTGGTCCGCAGGCTCAAGGAAGCGTTCGTGGCCGAGCAGCCCGCGCAGGCTCGCGCGGGCAAGGCCCAGGACGGCCAGGCCGTCGCGGCCGCGTCAGGTAGAGGCGCATCGGCCGCGACAGCATCAGACGTGGCGGCACCGGCTGCGACCGCCGGCGCGGACGCCCCGGCCGCGGCGGCCCCGGCCGCCGTGGACGGCGTCGCGGCCCGGGAACCGCAAAGCGGTGCGAACGGCCGTAGCCCGGCCGTGCCCGCCGCCGGGCCGGCCGCCCGCCCGGCGGAAAGCCCCGGTGCGACCGGGCCGGAGGCAGGCACGCCCGCGGCCCCCGGCCAGCCCACGGGGTCACCCGAGCAGGCGAGGCCGCCCGTCCCCTTCCCGCACGGCCAGCCGGACACGCGAGCCGCGGCAGCGGAGACCGCCCCGGGCGCCGGGACACGAGCCGCACCGCCCAGCGGAACCCCGGCCACCCCGACGCAGGCTGGGCCGCGCCCGGCTCCGAGCGCGCCCCGGCCCGGCGCGCCCAGGCCGGCCGCGGGCACACCCGGGCCGCCCCGGCCCGGACCCCGGCCCGGCAACAACCCGTTCAGCTCTACGGCGACCGGCATGGGTTCGGCGCCGCGCGGGGCCCGGCCAGGCCAGTCCGGAGCTCCGGCAGGCGGCTCGGCCTTTGCGGCCCCTCCGGGCACCGGCCAGTCGGCCGGCCGTCCGGTTCCCGGGGCGCCCAGGCCCGGCGCACCGCGGACCCCGGGGCGCCCAGGCTCCGGCGGTTCTGCTGATGCGCCGCGGCCGGGCGGCCCGCGCCCAGGCGGGCCCCGCCCCAGCCCGAGCAGCATGCCGCCCCGGCCGGTCGGCAGCCGCGGCCCCGGCGGCTTCTCCGGTCCGCCGGGTGCCGGCGGACCGGGCGGCCGCAGCGGCGGCCCGAGCACCGGCGCCCGGCCTGGCGGCCGGGGTGGCCCGGGCGCGGGGCCAGGCGGCGGCGGCCCGCGAGGCGGCACGGGCGGCGGCCAGCGAGCGGGCGCCGGCCCGGCCCGTCCCGGCGGCGGCGGCCGCGGCCGGAGCGGCACCCAGGGAGCGTTCGGGCGGCCAGGCGGGCGCCCGGCGCGCGCCCGGAGGTCGAGGAAGCAGCGGCGCCAGGAGTTCGACAACATGCAGGCGCCGTCGATCGGCGGCGTGCAGATCCCGCGCGGGAACGGGCAGGTTATCCGGCTGTCGCGCGGCGCGTCGCTGAGCGACTTCGCCGACAAGATCGGCGTGAACCCGGCCTCGCTGGTGCAGGTGCTGTTCCACCTGGGCGAGATGGTGACCGCGACCCAGTCGGTGAACGACGAGACGCTCCAGCTGCTCGGCGCCGAGCTGAACTACAACGTCCAGGTCGTCTCCCCCGAGGAAGAGGACCGGGAGCTGCTCGAGTCGTTCGACATCGAGTTCGGCGAGGACGAGGGCGACGACGGCGACCTGGTGGCCCGCCCGCCGGTGGTGACCGTGATGGGTCACGTCGACCACGGCAAGACCAAGCTGCTTGACGCGATCCGGCGCACGAACGTGGTAGCCCACGAGGCCGGCGGCATCACCCAGCACATCGGCGCGTACCAGGCCAACACCAAGGTGGACGGCCAGGAGCGGAAGATCACCTTCATCGACACGCCCGGTCACGAGGCCTTCACCGCCATGCGGGCCCGCGGCGCCGAGACGACCGACCTGGTCGTGCTCGTGGTCGCGGCGGACGACGGCGTGAAGCCGCAGACCACCGAGGCGCTCAACCACGCCCAGGCGGCCAGCGTGCCGATCGTCGTGGCGGTCAACAAGATCGACAAGGAGGGCGCCGACCCGGCGCGGGTGCGGGCCCAGCTGACCGAGTACGGGCTGGTGGCCGAGGAATTCGGCGGCCAGAACCTGTTCGTCGACGTCTCTGCCCGCGAGGGCACCGGCATCGACGACCTGCTCGAGGCGATCGTGCTGACCGCGGACGCCGAACTGGACCTGCGCGCCAACCCTGACCAGCAGGCTCAGGGCGTCGCGATCGAGGCCGAGCTGGACAAGGGGCGCGGGCCGGTCGCCACCGTGCTCGTGCAGCGCGGGACGCTCCGGATCGGCGACTCGATCGTGTGCGGCGAGGCGTTCGGCCGGGTCCGGGCCATGCTCGACGAGAACCGCGACCCGGTCACCGAGGCACCGCCGTCCCGGCCGGTGCAGGTGCTCGGTCTCACCGCGGTGCCCGACGCCGGCGACAGCTTCCTGGTGGTGGACGACGACCGGGTCGCGCGGCAGATCGCCGAGCGGCGCGAGGCCAGGGAGCGCAGCGCGATGTTCGCGGCTCGGCGGCCGCGGGTCACGCTGGAGGACCTGGAGTCGGCGCTCAAGTCCGGCGAGCGCGAAGAGCTGCTGCTCATCATCAAGGGCGACGTGTCCGGCTCGGTCGAGGCGCTCGAAGACGCGCTGCTCCAGCTCGACGTGGGCGAGGAAGTTGCGCTGCGGGTCATCGGCCGCGGCGTCGGCGCGATCACCCAGGACGACGTCAACCTGGCCATCGCCTCCGAGGCCGTGATCATCGGCTTCAACGTCCGGCCCGCGGGCCGGGCTGGCGAGCTGGCCCAGCGCGAGGGCGTGGACATCCGCTACTACTCGGTCATCTACCAGGCGATCGAGGAAGTCGAGGCGGCGCTCAAGGGCATGCTGAAGCCGATCTTCGAGGAGGCCCAGCTCGGCACCGCCGAGGTGCGCGAGATCTTCCGGGTGCCGCGAGTCGGCAACGTGGCCGGCTGCATCGTCCGCTCCGGCACGATCACCCGCAACAGCAAGGCCCGCCTGGTCCGCGACGGCGTGGTGGTCTCGGACAACCTCACGATCGAGTCGCTGCGCCGGTTCAAGGACGACGTGACCGAGGTCCGCGAGGGCTTCGAGTGCGGCATCGGCCTCGGCTACAACGACGTTCACGTCGACGACGTCATCGAGACGTTCGAGATGCGGGAGAAGCCCCGGACCTAGGCGAGCAGGAAAGACCCGGCGAGCCACAGGGCACGATGCTGCCTGGACTGAGGAGTGAGGGAGCGACGAGGGAAGGAGCAGTGCAGCGGGCAGGGGGAGGGACTCCGGAGGCGAGCAGAAAAGATGTACGTAGGAGCCCTGACCCTGGACGTGCTGCTCGGTGACGTGCGGTCGCTGAAGCAGAAGCGTTCCGCGGTCCGGCCCCTGATCGCCGAGGTGAACCGGCGCTTTCCCGGTGCGTCCGTGGCCGAGACGGGACATCTGGACCTGCACCGGCGGGCAGAGATCGGCGTCGCGGTCGCAGCCTCGACGGCGGCGCGCGCCGTCGAGGTCCTCGAGGCCTGCGAGCGCTTCGTCGCGGGGCGCCCCGACATCGAGCTGCTGTCCGCGAGACAGCGGCTGTTCAGCGAAGAGGAGTGAGCAAGCCATGGCGGACACGGCCCGGGCGCGCAGGCTGAGCGAGGCCATCGCGCAGATCGTCGCCGAGATGCTGGAGCGCCGGATCAAGGACCCGCGGCTCGGCTTCGTCACGGTGACCGAGGCCCGGGTGACCGGCGATCTTCGCGAGGCCACGGTGTTCTATACGGTCTACGGCTCCGATTCCGAGCGGGCCGAAACGGCGGTCGCGCTGGCCAGCGCGACCGGCTTGATCCGGTCCGAGGTCGGCAGGCAGACCGGCCTGAAGCACACTCCGTCGATCGCCTTCGAGCCGGACACGATACCGGACGCGGCCCGGAACATCGAAGAGCTGGTGGCCCGGGCCCGAGTAGCGGACGCAGCGGTCGCCGCCACCCGGGAAGGGGCCGAGCCCGCGGGTGACCCCGACCCTTACCGGGTCCGGGCCGACCCCGGCGAGAACCCAGATGGCGATCTCGAAGCGGACTCCGGCGACGGTTCCCGGGACGGGACAGAGGCGCCGGGCGGACCGCGCGGCCCGCTCGGCGGTTACCCGGCGCCCGGAGGCCGGCGGCCCGCCGGAGCGTGACCGGTGGCGGGCGACGGCCCGCGGCGCTCTGCGCGATTACCCGGCGCCCGGCGATGGCCGCGCGAGATACTCACCGTCGTGACAGACGATCATCCGGCCGCCCCAGGTAAGAGTTCAGGTGCAGACGCCCGTGCTCCAGGGGCGGACGCCGACGGCCCCGGCGCCGCGGACCTTCCCGGCCCGGACACCGAGGCGGAGTGGTCGCGCGCCGTCAAGGTCCTCGACGGCGCTGCCGAGATCTGCCTGGCCTGTCACGTCCGCCCGGACGGCGACGCGCTCGGCTCCATGCTCGCGGTCGCGCACGCGCTGCGGGCGCGCGGTGCCGCGCCGCCCGGCGGCACAGCGGGACTGGGCGGCGCGGGAGGGCGGCCGCCGGCGGCTCCCCGCGTCGTCGCCTCGTTCGGCGACCTGCCGTTCGAGATCCCCCGCATCCTCCGCTTCCTCCCCGGCGCGGACCTGCTCAGCCCGCCGGACGCCTTTCCCGAGCGGCCGCAGGTCATGGTGACCTTCGACGCGGCCAGCGTGGACCGGCTCGGCATCCTGGAGGCGCGCGCCTGCCAGGCGGACGAGCTGATCGTCCTCGATCACCACGCGTCCAACACCGGGTTCGGCACCGTCAACCTGGTCGACCCGGCGGCCGCGGCCACCGCCGTGCTGGCGTTCGACCTGATCCGCAGGATGGGCGTGGAGATCTCCCGGGACATCGCGCTGGGCCTGTACGCCGGGCTGGTCACCGACACCGGCTCGTTCAAGTACTCGACCACCTCCCCGCGGGTGCACCAGCTGGCCGCGCGGCTGCTGCAGACCGGCATCGAGCCGGGGGTGGTGGCGCACGAGTTGTGGGACCGCAGCCCGTTCGGGTTCCTGGGCCTGCTGTCGACGGTGCTCGGCCGGGCGCAGCTCGAGCCGGCCAGCGCGGCGGGCTACGGACTAGTCTGGACGACGGTGACCCGCGGTGACCGGGCCGCGCACCGGCTGCCGTTCGAGGTTGCCGAATCGGTCATCGACGTGGTGCGCCGGGCCGACGAGGCCGACGTGGCGGTCGTGCTCAAGGAAGACGACGAGGGATGCTGGCAGGTGTCGGCGAGGTCCAAGGGCCGGGCGGACGTCGGGCGGGCGTGCGTGGCGCTGGGCGGTGGCGGCCATCCGCTGGCGGCCGGGTTCACCGCGCACGGCACGGCGGGCGAGGTCATGACCGCGCTGCGCGAGCAGCTCGCGATGGGAACGAGCGTCCCGGGCACACCGGGCGCGGCCGACGGCAGCCGGTGACGGACGGCGGCCGGTGACCGGGGCCAGCCCCCGGCCCGCCGCGGCCAGCGGGCTGGTTATCGTCGACAAGCCATCCGGCCAGACCTCGCACGACGTCGTGGCCCAGATCCGCCGGCTGGCCGGGACCCGCCGCGTCGGGCACGCGGGCACGCTGGACCCGATGGCCACCGGGGTGCTGGTGGTCGGGGTGGAGAAGGCCACCCGGCTGCTCGGCCATCTCACGCTGGCCGAGAAGGAGTACACCGCCACGATCCGGCTCGGCCAGGCCACGGACACCGACGACGCCGAGGGCCAGACCATAGCCGAGACCTCGGCGGCCGGGGTCACCGAGGCCGCGCTCCAGTCCGCCGTCGCGGCCCTGACCGGCGAGATACGGCAGGTCCCGCCGGGTTTCAGCGCCATCAAAGTGGCCGGGAAGCGCGCCTACCGGCTGGCCCGCGAGGGCGCCGCCCCCGAGCTGGCCGCGCGGACGGTCACCGTACGGTCCTTCACCATCCAGGCCGTGCGCCGGGTTGGCGACCTGCTGGACGCCGACGTCTCGGTGACGTGCTCCAGCGGGACCTACATCCGGGCGCTGGCCCGTGACCTGGGCGCGGCGCTCGGCGTGGGCGGCCACCTGACCGCACTGCGGCGCACCCGGGTCGGGCCCTACGGGATCGGCCAGGCCCGCACCCTGGACCAGCTCGCGGCCTCGTTCACGGTGATCCCGCTGGCCGACGCCGCGGACGCGGCGTTCCGGCGGCTGGATCTGACCGAGGAAGAGGCGCGCCAGGTCGCGCACGGCCGGAGGCTGCCGTCCGCGGTGCTCAGCCACGAGCCCGGGGCCGGGCCGGTCGCGGCCTTCGCCCCGGACGGCTCGCTGGTCGCGCTGCTCGCCGAGGAGGCCGGGCAGGCCAGGCCGGTCGCCGTCTTCGTGCCCTGACCGCGGCGCGGCTACCATGCACCGGTGGCCGAGATAGAGATCGTGTCCACCGCGGAGCGCCACGACCTTGATGATGAGGCCCGGGCCGCGCTCCGCGGGGTCTGGCCCGAGTTCATCTTTCACGACCCGCTCGTTGCCGCGTACATCGGACGGGTCGAGGCGTATTTCCCCCGCTACGACGTGCTCCTGCTGGCGCAGGGCGAGGTCGTGGCGGGCGGCTGGGGGGTTCCCATCCTCTGGAACGCGACGGCGGCCGCTCTCCCGGACGGCTACGACGGGGCCCTGGTCCGGGCGGTCGAGGGCCACGAGAACTCGGTCGGGCCGGACACGCTGTGCGTGATGGCCGCCGCGGTCAAGCGGGGCCATCAGGGCACCGGGCTGGCCGGCCAGGTGCTGACCGCGCTGCGCGAGCGCGCGGTCGCCGACGGGCTGCGCCGGGTGATCGCCCCGGTGCGCCCGACCCTGAAGACGCGGTACCCGCTGACGCCGATGAGCCAGTTCGCCCGGTGGTCGCGGGCCGACGGCCTGCATCTCGACCCGTGGGTCCGCACCCATCAGCGGCTCGGCGCGCGGATCTCGGGCCGCGCCGCGGTCCATGCTGATCACGGGGACCGTGGCCGAGTGGGAGGACTGGGCCAAGATGGCGTTCCCGCAGACCGGGCGCTACGTCGTGCCGGACGCGCTGGACCTGGTGCACATCGACCGGTCGGCCGACCGCGGCACGTACGCCGAGACCAACCTGTGGATGCGCCACCGGTAGGCGGCACCGCAACGGGCCCGGCGCCGGCGCCTGCACGCGGATCCCGTGGCAGGCTTGGAGCGTCACCGCAGAGCGATCGGGGGAGGATCGGTACATGTACCGCTGGCAGGGCCTGAACGACGTGCCCAACGGCTGGGGCCCCTCCGTGGTCACGATAGGGGTCTTCGACGGCGTGCACCGGGGGCATCAGCGCATCGTCGGCCGGGCCGCCGAGGTCGCCGCGGAGCTCGGGCTGCCGGTGGTGGTGGTCACCTTCGACCCGCACCCGGACGAGGTGGTGCGGCCGGGTGCGCACCCGCCTCACCTGGGCACGGCCCGGCGGCGCGCGGAGCTGCTGGCCGGGCTGGGGGTCGACGCGGTCTGCGTGCTGCCGTTCACTCGCGAGTTCTCGGAGCTGGGGCCGGACGAGTTCGTCCGCGCCGTGCTCGTCGACCGGCTGCACGCGGTCCGGGTGGTGGTGGGGGAGGACTTCCGGTTCGGCTACCGCGCCGCGGGCGACGTTGCCCTGCTGGCCGAGCTCGGCGAGAAATACGACTTCGCCGCGGAGGGCGTGCCGCTGCTGGCCGACGACGGGGTGCGGATCTCCTCCAGCGAGATCAGGCAGCGGCTGGCCGCCGGAGACGTGGCGGCGGCCGCGCGCGACCTGGGACGGTCGCACCGGGTGGAAGGCGTGGTGGTGCGGGGCCAGCGGCGCGGCCGGGCGCTCGGCTTCCCCACCGCCAACCTGGAGACGCCGCCGTATACCGCGATCCCCGCGGACGGCGTCTACGCGGGCTGGCTCATCAGCCTCGACCCCGGCGGCCGGGAGCAGGAACGGTGGCCGGCCGCGATCTCGGTCGGCACCAACCCGACCTTCGACGAGACCGAGCGCAGCGTCGAGGCCCACGCGCTGGACCGCGACGACCTGGATCTCTACGGCACGCACGTGGCGGTGGACTTCGTGGCCAGGCTGCGGGGGCAGGTACGGTTCGGTTCCGTCGACGAGCTGGTCGCGCAGATGCGCCGCGACGTGGACGCCGCCCGCGCGCTCCTGCCGGGCGGCTAGGAAGTTTTCCGGCGCCGATCACGTTGTACTTGGTGTCATCGGCATGTCGGCAGCGGGCCTGATCGGCCGGGCGGGCGTGGTACCGTAAGGAATCGGTCGGCGTAGCCGGCCAGGTCAGCTGCGCCCTCATGCGGCTGGCCATCGGGAACCAGCCGCAGCCTGGCTCGTGGCGCGCTCCCGGGCCCCGGGCGGCTTCTCCGGATACCAGCGGGGCATCCAATGACGATCAGATAACGAGGGAGCAACGTGCCGCTAGACACCACGGTGAAGAAGGAGATCATCGCCGGGCATGCGACCAGTGAGGGTGACACCGGCTCGCCGGAGGTCCAGGTCGCGCTGCTGACACGGCGGATCCAGGAGCTGACCGAGCACCTCAAGGTACACAAGCATGATCACCACAGTCGCCGCGGGCTGCTGCTGCTCGTCGGCCGGCGCAGGCGCCTGCTGCAGTACCTGTCCAGGAAGGACATCGCCCGCTACCGCGCGCTTATCGAAAAGCTCGGTCTGCGCCGGTAGATTGAGGGCAAACCGCCTGCTGGGCCCACGCGGTCCCGGCGGGCGGCAACTGAATACGGAAGAGAAAAGAAAGCAACAGAACGACGTCCCGCGGCCCCGGCCCAGGAGCGCCCCGGCGCCCCAGGGGCCGGTCCTCGGTAGTGGTTCTCGGGTCAGGGGATGGCGCCCGCGCGGCGCCAGCGCACCGGGCCGAGGACTTCGATCGAAGACCGGCCGGCAGACGGCCCGGCCTGACGGTCGGAGCAAGCTCCACTGGTGGCGGGCAAACGCGGGACCTCAGTCAAGGAGGTCTCACTCATGGCTACATCCCAGGAGGGTGTGCATACTGCCGAGGTCATCATCGACAACGGCACATTCGGCGTTCATAAGGTCCGGTTCGAGACCGGACGGCTGGCCCGCCTCGCCGCAGGCTCGGCCGTCGTGTATCTCGACGACGAGACCATGGTGCTGTCCGCGACCACCGCGTCCAAGCACCCCAAGGAAGGCCTCGACTTCTTCCCGCTTACGGTGGATGTCGAGGAGCGCATGTACGCGATAGGCCGGATTCCCGGCTCGTTCTTCCGCCGGGAGGGCCGTCCGTCCGAGGACGCGATCCTCACCTGCCGGCTGATCGACCGGCCGCTGCGGCCGTCGTTCACCCACGGGCTGCGCAACGAGGTCCAGGTCGTCGAGACGATCATGGCCCTGAATCCCGATCATCTCTACGACGTGGTCGCGATCAACGCGGCCTCGCTGTCCACGCAGCTGTCCGGCCTGCCGTTCTCCGGGCCGATCGGCGGCGTCCGGGTGGCCCTGATCAAGGGCCAGTGGGTCGGCTTCCCGACCTACTCGCAGCTGGAGGACGCCACCTTCGACATGGTGGTGGCCGGCCGGGTGCTCGAGGACGGCGACGTCGCGATCATGATGGTGGAGGCGGAGTCGACCGCTAGCACCCTGCGCCTGCTCGCCGACTCCGGCAGCGGGGCCGTGGCGCCCACCGAGGACACGGTGGCGGCCGGGCTCGAGGCGGCCAAGCCGTTCATCCGGCTGCTCTGCGAGGGCCAGCTGGAGGTGGCGGCGCACGCCGCCAAGGAGGTCGCCGACTACCCGGTCTTCGTCGACTACCAGCAGGACGTCTACGACGCGCTGGCCGCCGAGGTCTCCGACGACCTGGCCAAGGCGCTCACGATCGCCGGCAAGCAGGACCGGGAGGCCGAGACCGACCGGGTCAAGGCCCTGGCGGCCGAGCGCCTGGGCGGCCAGTTCGAGGGCCGGGAGAAGGAGATCAGCGGCGCGTTCCGGTCGCTGACCAAGAAGCTGGTCCGGGAGCGGATCATCCGCGACGGCGTGCGGATCGACGGTCGCGGCCTGACCGACATCCGGCAGCTGTCCGCCGAGGCGGGCGTGCTCCCGCGGGTGCACGGCTCGGCCCTGTTCGAGCGCGGCGAGACCCAGATCCTGGGCGTCACCACGCTGAACATGCTCCGGATGGAGCAGATGATCGACACGCTCAACCCCGAGCGCACCAAGCGCTACATGCACAACTACAACATGCCGCCGTACTCCACCGGCGAGACCGGCCGGGTCGGCTCGCCGAAGCGCCGCGAGATCGGCCACGGCGCGCTGGCTGAGCGTGCGCTGATCCCGGTGCTGCCCACGCGCGACGAGTTCCCGTACGCGATCCGGCAGGTGTCCGAGGCCATCGGCTCCAACGGCTCCACGTCGATGGGCTCGGTCTGCGCGTCCACGATGTCGCTGCTGGACGCGGGCGTCCCGCTGAAGGACATGGTGTCCGGCATCGCGATGGGCCTGATCCACGAGGGCGGCGAGTACGTCACGCTGACCGACATCCTCGGCGCCGAGGACGCGTTCGGTGACATGGACTTCAAGGTCGCCGGGACCAAGGACGTGATCACCGCGCTGCAGCTGGACACCAAGCTGGGCGGCATCCCCGCCTCGGTCCTGGCCGCCGCGCTGCGGCAGGCGCGCGGGGCCCGGCTGACCATCCTCGACGTGATGCGCGAGGCGATTGACGCCCCGGCCGAGATGAGCCCGTACGCGCCGCGGATCATCACGGTCAAGGTGCCGGTCGACAAGATCGGCGAGGTGATCGGTCCCAAGGGCAAGATGATCAACTCCATCCAGGAGGACACCGGCGCCGAGATCACCATCGAGGACGACGGCACCATCTACATCGGCGCGACGGACGGCTCGTCGGCTGAGGCCGCCCGGTCGGCGATCAACGCGATCGCCAACCCGCACATCCCCGAGGTCGGGCGAGCGGTTCCTGGGCACGGTGGTGAAGACGACCGCGTTCGGCGCGTTCGTCTCGCTGCTTCCCGGCCGGGACGGGCTGCTGCACATCACCCAGATCCGCAAGCTGCACGGCGGGGCCCGGATCGACAACGTCGACGACGTCATCGCGGTCGGCGACAAGATCCAGGTCGAGATCCGCGAGGTGGACGACCGGGGCAAGCTGTCGCTGGTCCCGGTCGAGGTCGTGGAGCGCGAGGCGGCCGGCGAGGACCTCGGCGGGCACGACGACCACCGCTCCCGCGACCGGGGTGACCGGGGTGACCGCGGCGGGTACCGGGACCGGAGTGGTGACCGGGACCGCGGCGGGGACCGAGACCGCGGCGGCGACCGCGACCGTGACCGGGGCGGCGACCGGGACCGCGGCGATCACTACCGCACCCGGGAGCGCCACCGCGGGCCGCGCAACTCATGACCGAGCGTTCGGGCCCGCCGAACGGCGGCGACTCGCACGTGATCCGCACCGTGCTGCCCGGCGGCCTGCGCGTGATCACCGAGTCGCTGCCGGCGGTGCGGTCGGCGGCGTTCGGCATCTGGGCCGGCGTCGGCTCCCGGGACGAGGACCTCGCGCACGCCGGTGCTACGCACTACCTGGAGCACCTGCTGTTCAAGGGCACATCCCGGCGCAGTGCCCTGGACATCTCCGCGGCGATCGACGCGGTCGGCGGCGAGCTGAACGCGTTCACCGCCAAGGAATACACCTGCTACTACGCGCGGGTGCTCGACGTCGACCTGCCGTTGGCCATCGACGTGCTGACCGACATGGTGACCAGCTCGCTGATCGAGCCGAAGGACGTGGACGCCGAGCGCGGCGTGATCCTCGACGAGATCGCGATGAACGATGACGATCCGTCGGACACGGTGCACGAGGCGTTCTCCGCCCAGCTGTTCGGCGACACGCCGATCGGCCGGCCGATCCTCGGCACCGTCCGACTCGATCAACTCGATCACCCGCGACCAGATCGCCGAGCACTACGCCGAGCGGTACAAGCCGGAGAACCTGGTTGTGGCGGCCGCGGGCAGCCTGGATCACGACCGAGGTGGTCGAGCTGACCGCGATCGGCGTTCGGCCCGGCGCTGACCGCGACGGCGGACCCGCTGCCGCCGCGCCTGCCCGGCCCGGGCGCCGCCCCGGCCCGGGACCGGCCGGTACCGGCGTACGGCTGGTATCGCGCGGCATCGAGCAGGCGAACCTGGTGCTGGGCTGCGGCGGGCCTGTCGCGGACCGATGACCGCAGGTTCGCGCTCGGCGTGCTGAACGCCGCGCTCGGCGGCGGGATGTCGTCGCGGCTGTTCCAGGAGGTGCGGGAGAAGCGCGGCCTGGCGTACTCGGTGTACAGCTTCAGCTCGCAGCACGCCGACTCCGGGATGTGGGGCGTGTACGCGGGCTGCATGCCCGCCAAGGCCGACGAGGTGCTGGCGATCTGCCAGGACGAGATCGCCAAGGTGATCTCCGGCGGGCTGACCGACGATGAGCTGAGCCGGGGCAAGGGCCAGCTGCGCGGGTCGATCGTGCTCGGCCTCGAGGATCCCTCGTCCCGCATGAGCAGGCTCGGCAAGGCCGAGCTGGTCTATCCCCGGCTGGAGCCCGTTGAGGAGATCCTGGCCGCGATCGGTGCGGTGACCCACGACGATGTGCGCGAGGTAGCCACCGAGGTGCTGGCCCAGCCCAAGGCGCTCGCCGTGGTGGGGCCGTTCGACGACGCCGACGCGTTCACCGCGACGCTCGGCTGACCGGGTCCTGCCCGCAAGCCGAGGGCGGATTGCTGGTCGCCGCCGCGGGCGGGTAGGTTGCGAAAGCAACCGCTAGCGGAGGAGCGCGATGATCAAAGTCGGCGTGCTCGGCGCCAAGGGGCGCATGGGGTCGGAGGTCTCCCGCACGGTTGAGGCCGCCGACGACATGGAACTGGCCGCCGCCGTCGACATCGGTGACGCGCGTGACCCGCTGGCCGGCTGCGACGTTATCGTCGACTTCACCCATCCGGGTGCGGTCCTGGACAACCTGCGGTGGTGCATCTCGCATGGCCGGAACGTCGTCGCGGGGACGTCCGGGTTCGACGAAGCCAGGCTGGCCACGGTCGCGGGCTGGCTCGGGGACGAGCCGTCGGTCCGCGTGCTGGTCGTGCCGAACTTCTCGGTCGGCGCCGTGCTCATGATGAGCTTCGCCGGGCAGGCGGCCCGCTTCTTCGAGTCAGCCGAGGTCATCGAGTTGCACCACGCCGCGAAGGTTGACGCGCCGTCCGGGACGGCGGTGCGGACCGCGTCGCTGATCGCTGCGGCCCGGGCCGCCGCGGAACTCGGGCCGCCCCCGGACGCCACGGTCTCCGAGGTGGAGGGGGCGCGCGGCGCGGTCGTGGACGGGGTGCGGGTGCACTCGGTCCGGCTGGCCGGGTTGCTGGCGCACCAGGAGGTGCTGCTCGGCGGGCATGGTGAGATCCTGACCATCCGGCATGACTCGCTGGACCGGTCGTCGTTCATGCCGGGGGTGCTGCTGGCGGTGCGGGGCATGGCGGCGCTGCCGCTGGGCCTGACGGTCGGGCTGCAGGGCCTGCTCGGCCTGGCGTGAAGGGAGCAGGGGCGATGAGGGCGATCCTCAACATCATCTGGCTGGTGTTCGAAGGGATCTGGATGGCGATCGCCTACTTCTTCGTCGGGCTGATCTGCTTCATCCTGATCATCACGATCCCGTTCGGGATCGCGTCATGGCGGATCGCCAACTATGTGCTCTGGCCGTTCGGCCGGACCATCGACCGGCGCCCGAACGCCGGGGTCGCCTCCCTGATCGGCAACATCATCTGGATCATCCTGTTCGGCTGGTGGCTGGCGATCGGGCACCTGGTGTTCGGCATCGCCATGTGCGTGACGATCATCGGCATCCCGCTCGGCCTGGCCAGCTTCAAGATCATCCCTATCACGCTGTTTCCGCTCGGGGTCCAGATCGTGCCCACGGACCAGCCGTTCGCTGGCGTCGCCTGACCGCGCACGGGCTGGGCCGGCCGGGCCACGTGCCGGCCCGGGAGCCGGGATCTCCGGGCCGGGCAGCGACTCGGCGATGCGCTTGATCCCGGTCAGCCGCTGGTCCCAGTCGGCGGCGAGCGTAGCCAGCCAGCGCGCGGTCTCGGCGATGCCCTCGGGACGGGCCGTGTAACGTACCTCGCGGCCCTGCCGCCGGCCGCTGACCAGGCCGGCCCGGCCGAGCACCGCGAGATGCTTCACCACCGCCTGCCGCGTGATCGGCAGCCCGTCGGCCAGCGTGGTCGCGGTGGCCTCGCCCCGGATGGCCAGGTCCTCAAGCAGCTGCCGCCGGGTCGGATCGGCCATCGCGGCGAGAATCTCGTCCGGCGGGCCCGTCATCCTGGTCACCGGCCCGCCGGGACCGTCGCGGCCGTGACCCGTGCCGCGACCCGCGGCGCGGCCGGCCCCGGAGGAGCCGGCGGCGGCCGCATCTGGCCTGCCTGCGGCAGGATCACGCTGGCAACCGTTCCGCGTACTCCTGGAGCTCTCCGAGCTCGGAGATCCAGCCTTCGGTGTTCTGCTTGACTGCCGTGCCCCTGTCCTCCTCGCTGCCGTCCAGGCTCGCGAAGCCGGTCTCCACCACGCGCAGCCGGGTGGCGGAGCCTTCCGGGATCAAGGTGAACTCGACGAGCGTGGAGTTGCCGGGGGCGGGCTCGATTCCGGCCAGGCGGGCCCAGCGATAGGAGAAGAAGCCAGGGGGATCGACCCTCTCGACTCGCGCATGGTGGTTCCCGTGCTCCTTCCAACCGAAGATCATCTTTCCGCCCGGCCGCAGGTCCACCTCGGCCGAGTCGCCGAACCAGCGGGCGACGTGATCGGCCTCGGTCAGCACCGCCCAGACTCGGTCCTGCGGTGCGTTGATAATGATCTCGCGCTCGATCCGGTCGGTGGCCATGTTCCGTCCTCTCCCTAGGCGCAACTCAATGGTTGCACATCGAGGTCCCTAGGCGCAACTATCTGGTTGCACAAGTGTGGGCGCCGAGCGGCGATGCGGCCGGGCGCGTACCGTCACGCCTGGGCAGCGCGGGCAGGCCGAGGAGGGCCGGCCGGCGGTCAGGATCGTCGCGCCCGCCCGGCGGAGGCTAAGCTCTCATCGTGCCCGCTGTCCCGGACTGGCTTGTCCCCCCGCACGAGGGCTGGCATTTCGAAGATCTCCTCGCTCTTCCGCTGGACGGCTCGCAGCGCATCGAGCTGATCGACGGAGCATTTATCCCGATGAGCCCGCCGTCCAAGTTCCACGTCCAGGTCACCCGGAACCTCCAGGCCCAGTTCGACCAGTGGTGTCCTGCGGACTTCCGGGCCGACATCGAGAAGATCGTCCGAATCGACGACGACAACGGCCCGGAGGCCGATGTACTGGTCGTGAAGGCGAGCGCCCACGACGACCCGGAGCGGGCCGGATGGTACGACGGGTCAGATGTGCTCCTGGCCGTCGACGTGGTGGCCCCCAGCACGCGCGCACGGGACAGGGAGCGGAAGCCGCACATCTATGCCAAGGCCGCGATCAAGTTCCTGTGGCGGGTCGAGGACGAAGATGACAGCCCGGTCATCTACACGTCGGAGCTGGACGCTTCTGCGGCCTACGACGTTACCGGGATCTTCTACCATCGCCTGAAGCTGTCCGCGCCCTTCCCCATCGACCTCGATCTTGGCGAGCTGACCCAGTAGCCGCACGAGCGTCGCGTCCGTGGCGGAACGGGCCGCCGGTGTCGTAGCGTCGCACTATGTGCCGGAGCATCAAGACCCTGCGAGAGCCCTTTACCGAGAACGTGACCGAGGAGGACGTGCGGGCCGCCGCGCTGCAGTACGTCCGCAAGGTGAGCGGCTTCCGCCGCCCGGCCCGGCATAACGCCGAGGCCTTCGATCGCGCCGTGGACGCCGTGGCCGACGCCACGCTCACCCTGCTCGACCAGCTGGAACTGCGCCCGGCCGGCCGCCAGGCTTCATGATCGCGGAGAGTTTTTCGCCGGCACATAGCGCATACAACTTTCCACGAACCTGAGGTCGGGGGGGCGGGCGGCCTCCGGTCGGGGCGGCCAGGGGCCTCAGGCCCGGGGCGAGCAGGCGGGCGTCAGGTCCGGCCGGTTAGGTGCGGCGGAGCAGGCGCATCGGCAGCCTCCGGCCCGGCCGCATGGTGATGTTGGCGCTGGGCACGGGGAACCCGCGGACGGTCAGCTCCAGCCGGTACCTGCGGGCAACGGTCGCCAGTACCAGCACGGTCTCCAGCTCGGCGAAGGAGGCGCCGACGCACGCTCGGCGGCCGCCGCCGAAGGGAATGTAGGCGTAGCGGTGCCGCAGGTGCCCGGCCTGGTGCCCCCGACCGTGACCGGCTGCGGAGCCTCCGTCGGCCGCAGAGCCCCCGTCGGCTGCCGAGTCCCCATTGACTGCGGGGCCCCGGTCAGCTGCGGCGTGGGGCAGGCCGGGCCCCTCGCCGTCCGGCAGGAACCGGCGGGGGTCGAACCCGGCCGGATCGGGCCAGAACTCCGGATGCCGGTGCACCAGGTAGGGCGGGGTCGCCACCAGGCCACCGGCCGGGATGCGCACGCCGCACACCTCGTCGTCGGCCACCGCGTTGCGCTCGATGGTCCAGGCCGGCGGGTAGAGCCGCATCGCCTCGGCCACGACCGCCCGCGCCCAGGGCAGCTTGTCGGCATCGCCGGCGTCCGGATCGCGGTCGCCGAGCACCGAGTCGACCTCCGCTTCGAGCTGCTGACGGGCCGACGGGTACGCCGACAGCAGGGCCAGGGACCAGGACAGCGTGTTCGCGGTCGTCTCGTGGCCGGCCAGCATGAACGTGGCCACCTCGCCGGCGATCTCCGCGTCGGTGAGCGGCGAGCCGTCCGGGGCCCGGGCCGCCAGAAGCAGGTCAAGCAGGTCGCCGGGCGCCGTAGCTCCGGGACCTGAGACCGGATCCGCCGATGGTCCGGCCCGGGCCGCGGAGCGGCGCCGGGAGACGATCCGCCCCACCGGGCCCTCGACTCCCTCGGAGGTGTGACCGACCCGGCGGGCCACGGCCTTCAGCGCGCGGGTCGACGCCGGGCCCCATGGCAGCGGCAGGAACGACGCGGTTACGGCGACACGCTGGCCCGCGTCCATCGCCCGGGCCATCATGTCGGTCTCGCCGCTCAGGTCGGAGCCGAACAGCGCCCGGCCCACGATGTCCAGCGCCAGCGCGCTCATCTGCCCGGACACGTTGATCAGCGAGCCATCGGCGAGCGTGTCCCAGCGGGTGATCATCCGCCGCGCCGATTCGGTCATCACCGGGCCGAAGCTGGCCACGTGCCGTCGCGAGAACACCGGCTGGACCATCCGCCGGTGCTGCCGCCAGCGCTCGCCCTCGCTGGTCAGCAGGCCGTCGCCGACCAGGGCGCGCAACGGCCGGTAGGTCACCGCCTTGACGTAGTTGTCCTGGTTCGCGGCCAGCACGTGCTCGGCATGCTCCGGCCAGGCTCAGCAGGTAGAAGTCCTGCCCGGGCGCGTACGGGACCGCGACCGTGTCCCCGTACCGCGCGGCCAGCCGCACGTAGCCGTCGAGCGGGCTGCGCGCCAGCGACGCGAGCGCGGTGGCCGCAGCGGTGCCGCGCGGCCCGGGTACGGGATACCGGGAAGATCGGGCGTTCATAGTGCCCATACTGCGTCCCGCCGCGCTGCGCCGGAAGCCCGCCGTGCCCCGTGCCCCGGAGCGCTCCCGCCGGCGCTCCGTCGACCCGGGCGGCCTAGCGGCCGAAGCTCACCGCGCCGGTGTTGGCGCCGCTGATCACGACGGCGACGCGCTCGCCGGGCTCGGGAACGTACCGGCCGGACAGCAGGGCGGCGAGCGCAGCGCAACCGCCGGGCTCGCCGACGATCCGGAGCCTTTCCCACAGGGCCTGCTGGGCCTGCAGGATCGCGTCGTCGCTGACCAGCACCACGGCGTGCACGCGCTGGGAGATGACCCGGAAGGTCAGCTCGCCCACCTGGCGCGGCGCCAGCGAATCGACGGCCACGCTGCCCGTGGCCGCGTCGACCGGCCGTCCCGCGGCCAGCGCCTCGGTCATCGTCGGGGCGCCCTCCGGCTCCACGCCGACGACCCGCATCCCGCCGTTCCTCCCTGCATCGCACGCGGTGGCGATCCCGGCCACCAGGCCGCCCCCGCCGATGGCGGCCAGCACGGTATCCACGTGCGGGGCCTGCTCCCGCAGTTCCAGGCCCACGCTCCCGGCTCCCAGCACGGTCTCGACCTGGTTGAAGGCGTGCACCGGCATCGCGCCGGATTCGGCCACCCACCGCTGGCTGACCGCGAACGCGTCGGAGTACGTCGCTCCCTCGACGACCAGGTCGGCGCCGTAGCTCCGGATCCGGCTGACCTTCGCCGCCGGGGAGACCTCGGGAACGAAGATCGCGGCGGGTATCCCGAGGACCCCCGCCGCGTACGCCACCGCTGCGCCGTGGTTGCCGCCCGACGCCGCGGTGACCCCGGCGGCGGGGACGTCCCGGAGCAGCAGGTTGGCGAAGGCGCCGCGTACCTTGAACGCCCCCGAGTGCTGCAGTTGCTCCAGCTTGAGGGCCAGCGGCCCGGCCGGCAGGCCGAAATCGGCCCGGTCGATCTCGATGACCGGCGTGCGGCGCACATACGGCCGGATGCGCTCCGCAACGGCCGCCACCGCCGCCGGGGTGAGCGCGCTGGTCTCATCGGTCGGCGTCGTCACCTGGGTCACCCTCCGCCTCCGGTTTTCGCATCTGCGCGCGCCGCAGCGAACGCATCCTGAATTTATAGTTATTTGGCTAATCAGCTACGTCCAGAAGCCGGAGGGCGGGGCTCCCGATCAGAACCGGCCGTCAACGGCGTCCTGGCCCAGCACGTCGGCGAGCAGGAAGCGGGCCGGCTCGCGGTACCTGGCCGGGTACTGGTACGCCATGCCGAGGGTCCAGACCGCGCCTTCGAGCCTGCGCGCCCGGGTGAACAGGGCCAGCACCCCGGACTCGGGCAGCGGCTCCCCGGTCTCCGCCGCGTACGCGGCGAGCGTGGCGTCGGCGTCGGCGCCCTGGTGATCGGCCAGCACGGCCAGGTCGAACGCGCGCGGGCCGCGGCAGGTCTCCTCCAGGTCGATCCAGAGCCAGCCGGGCCCGGGCCGCGCGCCGTCGGCCAGCAGCACGTTGCCCGCGTGGGCGTCCCCGTGCAGGACCAGCGTCGGCGCCGTGACCCGGTCAAGCTCGGCCAGGATGGCCGCATGACGATCGCGCAGCGCCGCCAGTACCGCGCGGTCCAGCACCTGGTCGCGCTCCAGCGCGGCCAGGCCGTCGCTGATCAGCGCCCGGAGCGGGGACAGAACCGGCAGCTCGCCAGGGAAGCCCGCCGCGGCGAGATGCAGTCGCGCCAGCGCCGCGCCGACCTCGGCGGGGCCGGGCCGGACCCGCGACGGCGGCACCCAGTCCCACAGGCTGACCGCGAGGCCGTTGCCCCAGTGCGGGCCCGGATCGGCGCGCGCCGTGGGCGCCACGACCGGGCCGCCGTGGGCGGCGGCGTACCCGGCCACGGCCACCTCCCGGGCGAGCCAGCGGAACGGGTCGTGGCGCGTCCAGGCGGTCAGCGTGGCCGCCCGGGCCACGACCGGCGCCGGGCGCAGGTGCACGAGCACGTTCCCGCGGGTGGACAGCACCTCCGGGTCATCGGCGGGGAGCCCCTGCTCGCGCGCGACGCGGACCGCGGCGGCCAGCCCCGCGCGGGTCATCTCGGCGATGCGGCCGCCGTCGTTGCCGGGCATTCGCCTAGTATCCCGGCCGGCCGAGGCGCGCCGCGCTCGCTAAGGTGGCCGTGTGGTCTCCGGTGGCCAGCTCGCAGCCTTTGCCGTCGCCTCGTTCGTCCTGATCGTCATCCCCGGGCCCGGCGTGCTGTTCGTGATCGGCCGGGCCCTGGCGCACGGCCGCGCCGTGGCGCTAGCCTCCGTCGCCGGGCACGCGGCCGGAAACTGGGTGGTGGCGGTCTGCGTTGCGCTGGGCGTCGGGACGATCGTGGAGCGGTCGGCGGCCGTGTTCACCGCGATCCGGCTGGTCGGCGCGGCCTACCTGATCTGGCTGGGCATCCAGGCCTTCCGGTGGCGCCACGCGCTGGCCGACGTGTTCACCGAGGCCGCCGCGCCCCGGGGCGGCGCCCAAGCGGTGCGGGAGGGCTTTGTCGTCGGCGTCACGAACCCGAAGGCCGTGATCTTGTTCGCCGCGGTGCTGCCGCAGTTCGTGAACCGGGCGGCCGGGCACGTCCCGGTCCAGATGCTGCTGCTGAGCATGATCTCCATCGTGATCGGCCTGGCCTCGGACAGCTGCTGGGGACTGGCCGCGAGCACCGTGCGGGCCTGGTTCGCCCGCTCCCCGCGTCGGCTCAGCCTGGTCGGCGGCGTCGGCGGCCTGGCCATCATCGGGCTGGGGGTTACCCTCGCCGTGACCGGCCGCAAGGACTGAGCCCGGGGCGGCTGACCGTTATGGCTTGTAGCGGGAAAGCGCGCGGCGTCAGGCGGTGCGCGTCTGGCTGGCGGCCTCCAGGCCGAGCTCGGCGATCGACGCCTCGCGCATCTTGAACTTCTGCACCTTGCCGGTCACGGTCATCGGGAAGTCCTGGGTGAAGTGCACGTACCGCGGGACCTTGTAGTGCGCGATCTTTCCCACGCAGAACGCCCGGACGTCCTCGCCCGTCAGCTCGGCGCCGGGGCGCAGCTTCACCCAGGCGCACAGCTCCTCGCCGTACTTCTCGTCCGGCACCCCGATCACCTGAACGTCCTCGATCGCGGGATGGGTGTAGAGGAACTCCTCGACCTCACGCGGGTAGACGTTCTCGCCGCCGCGGATAACCATGTCCTTGATCCGGCCGACGATGTTGAGGTAGCCGGCATTGTCCATAACGGCCAGGTCGCCGGTGTGCATCCAGCGCGCCGTGTCGATGGCCTCGGCCGTCTTCTCCGGCTCGTTCCAGTACCCCAGCATCACCGAGTAGCCGCGGGTGCACATCTCGCCCGGCTCGCCGCGGGGCAGGACCAGGCCGGTGTCCGGGTTCACGATCTTGACCTCGATGTGCGGGTGCGCCCGGCCGACCGTGGACACGCGCCGGTCGGTGTCGTCGTCGGGCCTGGTCTGGCAGGAGACCGGTGACGTCTCGGTCATGCCGTACGCGATCGTGACCTCCGCCATGTGCATCTCGCTGACCACCCGCTTCATGACCTCGACCGGGCACGGCGAGCCGGCCATGATCCCGGTCCGCAGCGAGGACAGGTCGTAGCTGGCGAAGTCGGGCAGGGCGAGCTCGGCGATGAACATGGTCGGCACCCCGTAGAGCGAGGTGCACCGCTCGTCCTGGACCGCGCGCAGCGTCGCGGCGGGCTCGAAGCCCGGCGCCGGGATCACGATGCAGGCGCCGTGGGTCACGGCGGCCAGGTTGCCGAGCACCATCCCGAAGCAGTGGTAGAACGGCACCGGGATGCAGACCCGGTCCCGCTCGGTGTACCGGCACATCTCGCCGATGAAGAACCCGTTGTTGAGGATGTTGTGGTGCGAGAGCGTCGCGCCCTTGGGGAACCCGGTCGTCCCGCTGGTGTACTGGATGTTGATCGGGTCGTCGAAGGCCAGGGCCGCCTCGCGCCGCGCCAGCGCACCGCCGTCATCGCGAGCGCCGACCGTCAGCAGCTCGTCCCATTCCGGCGTGCCGAGATAGATCACCCGCTCGAGCTCGGGCGCCTCGCCGCGCACCTCGTCGATCATCGCGCGGTAGTCGCTGGTCTTGAAGCTCTCCGCGCTGACCAGCAGCCGGACCCCGGCCTGGCGCAGCACGTAGGAGAGCTCGTGGCTGCGGTAGGCGGGGTTGATGTTGACCAGGATCGCGCCGATCTTCGCGGTAGCGAACTGCAGCAGCACCCACTCGGCGCAGTTCGGCGCCCAGATGCCGACCCGGTCGCGGGATCCGATCCCGGCGGCGAGCAGCCCGCGGGCCAGGGCGTCGGTGTCGGTGTCGAGCTGCCGGTAGGTCCAGCGGCGGCCGGCGGGCACGTCCACTAGGGCCTCGCTCTCGCCGAACTGGCCGGTTATGCGCCGCAGGTTCTCTCCGATGGTCTCGCCGAGCAGCGCCGTAGCCGAGGTCCCGTGGCTGTAGGAAGGCTGGGTTCCAGTGGGCATCATTGATCCTTTGGGTCCGGGTCACTCCATGCTGCCTGCTGCGTTGCCCGGTGTGAAGGCCGGGTCAAGTCCGCTGTCAAGCTGTGATGCGGTAGTGACCGCGGCGGGGTTACTGTTCGGGTAACTGATTGTCATCCCGCCGGAGCGGCCATGGGGACCTGGATCATCTGGCTGGTCGTGGCGGCGGTGCTCGGCGTCGTCGAGATCGTCACCGCGAGGCTGGCCTTCGGCCTGATGGCCGTGGCCGCACTGGTCGGTGCCGGGGTCGGGGCCGCCGGAGGGAACGCCGTGCTGCAGTTCGGCGCGTTCGCCGTCGCCTCGGCGGCCGGCCTCGGGATCGTGCGGCCGTTCGCCCTGCGCCACATCAAGCAGCCGCCGCCGCTGCGCACCGGGACCGCCGCGCTGGTCGGCCGGTCCGCGTATGTGCTGGAGGAAGTCACCGCGCGCAGCGGGCGGGTCCAGATCGGCGGCGAGGAGTGGTCGGCGCGTCCCTACGACGAGACCCTGACGATCCCGACAGGCTCTACCGTCGACGTTTTGCAGATCGAGGGCGCAATGGCCCTCGTTTACCCACGGGAGTAGCCATGGAACTGGCTGTCCTCATCACCGGTCTGGTGATCGTTCTGCTGATTGCCCTGGTCACGGTCAAGACGGTGCGCATCGTGCCGCAGGCGCGGGCGCGCAACGTCGAGCGCCTCGGCCGGTACCGCAAGACCCTGGAGCCGGGGATGAACGTGATCATCCCGTTCGTCGACCGGGTGAAGCCCCTGATTGACCTGCGCGAGCAGGTGGTGTCGTTCCTCGGCCAGCCGGTGATCACCGAGGACAACCTGGTCGTGAAGATCGATACCGTGCTGTTCTTCCAGGTCACAGACCCGCGAGCGGCCGACTACGAGATCGTCAACTACATCCAGGCGATCGAGCAGCTCACCGCGACGATGCTGCGCAGCGTGATCGGGTCCATGGACCTCGAGCTGACCCTGACCTCGCGCGACAAGATCAACACCATGCTGCGCGGCGTGCTCGACGACGCGTCGGGCAAGTGGGGCATCCGGGTGACCCGGGTGGAGATTAAGGCCATCGACCCGCCGAAGAGCGTCATCGATGCGATGGAGAAGCAGATGCGGGCCGAGCGGGAGAAGCGGGCCGCGATCCTCACCGCCGAGGGCGTCCGGCAGGCGCAGATCCTCACCGCCGACGGCGACAAGCAGGGCAATGTCCTGCGCGCCGAGGGCGAGAAGCAGAGCGCGATCCTGCGGGCCGAAGGCCAGGCGCAGGCCATCGGCGCCGTGTTCCAGTCCATCCACGACAACGATCCTGACCCCAAACTGCTCGCGTACCAGTACCTGCAGACCCTGCCGCAGCTCGCGCAGGGCGAGGGCAATACGGTCTGGATGATCCCCAGCGAGCTGACCGGCGCGCTGAAGATGCTGAGCTCGGCCTTTGGCGGGCCGGAGGGCGGCCAGGATGCGGCCGCGCAGAACGGTTCTGGCCCCGCCGGGCGTCCGGCCTGGCCCCAGGCCCTGTCTCAGTCGCCGGCCGGCGGCGCCGGGGTGACGGGCCCGGCAGGGGCGCTGGGTGCTCCGGAGAACGCGGACGCCGTAGCAGCGGCTGGTGCGGCTTCTGCGCAGGTGGCGGAGGCTGAGCTGGCGGCGCACGAGGCTGAGCGGGAGGCCGACGCGGCGCTGGCGGCCGCGGTGCAGGAGGCCGACGAGGACACGGCCCAGGTTGGGGGCTCCTCCGATGCGGCCGAGGTGGCCGGCATTCTCGGCACCGGCGTGCCCGGCGTGCCCGGGGGGGCCGACACGGCCGGGCACAACGGCGCCGCGGAGGCGGCCGACCCCGCGACGTAATCCGCTGCTGATCGACTAGCGCGGACGATTCTTCAGTCGCATCGACACTGAGAATCGTCCGTTCTAACGGGTCATGGGGCTCAGGCTGCGCTCGTGGCCTGCCTGACGGGTCAGGGGCGGATGGCGAGGCCTAGGGTCAGCAGCACGCCGAAGGCGAGTTGCAGCCGCCCGGTCTGCCCGAGCGCGGTGATCAGCCCCGGGCCCGAGGCGCCCCGGCGGACCAGGCGCAGCGGCTCCAGCGCGAACGGCACGGCGGCCAGCGCGATCAGCGTAAGCGGCTTCGCTGCCGCGATGGCCACCGCGGCGAAGAACGGGATCACGATGCAGGCCACGTACAGCACGCGGGTGCGGTGATCACCGAGCACTACCGCGAGCGTGCGCTTGCCGGTCACCGTGTCGGTCGGGATGTCGCGCAGGTTATTGATCACCAGCAGCGCGCAGGCGAGCAGGCCGACCGGGGCCGCGGCCGCGACCGCGAGCCACGGCATCCGGTCCATCTGCACGTACGCGGTTCCGGCCACGGCGGCCACGCCGAAGAACAGGAACACAGAGACCTCGCCGAGGGCCCGGTAGCCGTAGGGGTGACGGCCGCCGGTGTAGAACCACGCGGCGGCCACGGCGGCCGCCCCGAGCAGCAGCAGCCACCAGGAGGACACGGCCGCGAGGACCAGGCCCGCCACGCAGGCCACCGCGAAGCAGCCGAGCGCGGCGCCAAGGACCTGGCGGGGCGGGGCGAGTCCCGACGCCACCAGCCGGGTCGGGCCGACCCGGCGCTCGTCGGTGCCCCGGATCCCGTCGCTGTAATCGTTGGCGTAGTTGACCCCGACCTGCAGCGCCAGCGCGACGACCAGCGCCAGGGCGGCCCGCCAGGGCGAGAACCGGCCGTAGCCCACGGCCACCCCCGTGCCCACCACGACCGGGACGATCGCCGCCGGGAGGGTCCGCGGGCGCGCGCCCGCCGCCCAGTCCTGCACTGCGGCCACAGCTTTCCCTCGCTCACTTCTCGGTGATCAGCGCCCCACAGACCGAAACCTTTTCATCCGCCGATCACGCACAGAGTACGTGGGCGGTCGCGGGAGGATGAAAAGGGCTCGCTAACCAGAGGGGCCCGGCTGGCCGGTGCCCTGGGCGCTCGGCGAGGCCCGGGATCAGCGCGATCACCGGGATCACCGGGATCACCGCCGGCGGCAAGGCCCGGGCGGCGGCGGCGCGGATGCCCTCGATCTGCCCGGCGTCGAGCCGGGCGCCGCGGCTGGCCTTGGTCTGGCGCCGGAAATATTTGCGCACACGGCGGCCGCTGAACACGTCGACGCCGTCCACGCTGGCCACGGTCCAGGGGATCCTGGGCCCGTAAATCGCCATCGCGGGGTGGACGCGTACCTCCCGGTCGAGCGCCCGGCTCAGGTAGCCCGCGGTCTCCGCGGACTCCCGGACGGCGTGCTCCAGCCGGCCCTCCTGGCTGAACGGCCCGTGATAAAGCGGGCCGGCGGACAGGAGGCGGACCGGCAGCCTGCGATCCCAGCGCTCGGAATCCAGGGCGAACACGCCCGCCGGGCCGATCACCAGGTGGTCGATCACCGAGTCGCTCCCCGGGATCGCGCGCCGGTGCAGCGCCACGTACCCGGCGGGCCGGAGCAAGAACAGACGCCGTCTCGTGCGCCGTTGCGCCGTGGTGACCTGGAGCGCTGCCATCTTCGAGCGGAAGATCGTGTCGGCGATGGCGACAAGGGCCGCGGCGGTCACCCCGAGCCGCCAGCCCTGCCAGATCATGACGGCGACCCCCGCCGCCGCGGCCAGCACGGCGCGGCCGATCCACAGCGGTAGCCGCGGGTCGTCGGTCAGGGTCCCCAGGACGGGGCGGGACACGGGTGAGCCGACCGCCTGGCCCGGCCCCGGCGTTGTGGTCCCGGCCGGGGACCCCGGTCCGGTCCCGTTCGCCTCCAGCCCGGTCCCGTTCGCCTCCGGCCCGGTCCCGTTCGCCCCCAGCCCGGTCCCGTTCGCCTCCAGCCCGGTTTCGGCGTCCACGTTCCCCAGCGTAATCGAGCCAGGCCCGGCGGCCCGGCACCCGGCGAGCTCGGGTCGGCCGGGTCGCCCCTGGCCGCGCCACCCCCGCGAACCCAGGCCGGCCGGGGTCGCTGCTGGACCGTGCCGCCCGGCCCGTCTACTGTTCGGTCACGTGACCCAGATTCATGACCTGGCCGTGACCGAGCTCGCCGCCGCGATCCGCGAAGGCCAGCTGTCGCCCGTTGAGATCACCGATCACTACCTGGACCGCATCGACCGCCTCGGCGAGCAGGTAGGGGCCTTCTACACGGTGACCCATGACCGGGCCCGGCAGGAAGCCGCGGCGGCCGAGAAGGCCGTGGCGCAGACCCGGCGGGACGAGCGCTCCGCCCTGCCTCCGCTGACCGGCGTCCCGATCCCGATCAAGGACCTGAACCTGGTCGCGGGCGTCCGCGTGACGTTCGGCAGCACGCTGTTCCAGGACAACGTCGCGGATCAGGACGACTACGTGGTCGCCGCGCTCCGCGCGGCCGGGATCGTGATCACCGGGAAGACGGCCACCCCGGAGTTCGGCCTACCGTGCTACACCGAGACCAGGATCGGGCCGCCGGCCCGGACACCGTGGGACCTGACCAGGTCGGCCGGCGGCTCCAGCGGCGGCGCCGCGGCGGCGGTCGCGGCGGGGCTCGCTCCGGCCGCGCAGGGCAGCGACGGCGGCGGATCGATCCGGATCCCGTCGAGCGTCTGCGGGCTGTTCGGCATCAAGCCCACGCGGGGCCGGGTCTCCGGCGGCCCGCTGTTCCCCGACCTGGCCGGCCTGGCCGTCGACGGCCCGATCGCGCGCACGGTCGCGGATGCCGCGCTGCTGCTCGACGTCATGGCCGGTAACCACCTCGGCGACATGTACACGCTGCCTCCGCTGCCGGCGGGCGAGACATTCCTGGCCCGCGCCGGGCGCGAGCCGGGCCGGCTGCGGATCGGCCGGTCGCTGCAGAACGTGGTGGCCGGGGCGGACGTCCACCCGGACTGCGTGGCCGCCTACGAGGAGGCCAGTGCGCTGCTGGCCGGCCTGGGCCATGAGGTTGAGGACATCGGCCTGCCGATCGGCCCCGATGCGGTCCCGCTGTTCGAGACGCTCTGGTACGCGATGGCCACGCTGGCCCCGATCGAGGAGGCGCAGGAGGACCAGCTGCTGCCGTTCACCCGCTACCTGCGCCGACGCGGCCAGCAGATCAACGCGCCCGAGCTGCTGTTCGCTCAGGCGTACCTGCAGGCTGTCTCGCGCGCGGCGCTGCAGGCCCTGAGCGGGTACGACGCCGTGCTCTCGCCCACGCTGGCCTCGCCCCCGGTCCCGGTCGGGTACTTCGACGAGGTGGATCCTGCGGAGAACTTCGAGCGGCAGAAGCGGTTTGCCCCCTACACCGCCGTGTACAACGTGTCTGGGGCGCCGGCCGTGAGCATACCGCTGCACTGGAACGCCGACGGGCTGCCCATCGGCGTCATGCTGGCCGGCCGAATGGGGGAGGAGGCCATGCTGATCTCGCTGTCCGCGCAGATCGAGGCCGCGCGGCCGTGGAAGGACCGTCACCCGCCGATCTGGTGACTCATCCGCTTGGCGGAACTCGAGGGTGCATCCGGGGGGAACAGGCAGCCTCCGTGGAGCTTCTGCTTAAGCTCGCCGGCGAGATTTCTCTGCGTTGCCGCAATTAGGCAGCCTTAAAAAGATTGGCCGGCGCCTGGCAGCGGGGACGGTGTCGACCCCTGTCCGGCGTAGGAGAATTCTGTGTCTAGCAGGCTTTTTCGTTGTCTTCATCACCCAGGTACCCATGCGGGCCCGTTCGGCCGGGCCCTGGCCGCGGTGGCAGGATGCGCGCTGGTGGTGCTGCTCGCGGCGGGCTGCGGCGGCGCGACCGCGGTCCCGGCGGCGTCATCCGCGACCACCAAGCCGAGCCCGGGCGCGACCGCTTACCTCGCCTGTCTGCGCCAGCATGGCGTCAACGTTCCGAGCGCCCGGCCCACGGCCCGGCCCACCGCGCGCCCGAGCGGCGGGTTCGCCAGCCCCAACCCCGCGATGCAGGCGGCCCGGCAGGCGTGCGCGTCGCTGCGGCCCAAGGGCGGCTTCGGCGGGTTCGGCGGCCAGTTCGCGACGGCGTTCCAGGCCTTCCGCAGCTGCATGTCCGCGCAGGGCGAACCGATCCCGACCACGCGGCCGACCGCCCCGCCCACGACTGCGCCGTCGTCCGGCGCCGACCGCTTCCTGGGCGGGCTGAATCCCAGCAATCCGAAGGTGGCGGCCGCGCTGAAGGCCTGCCAGTCCAAGCTCCCCCGGTTCCCCACCAGGACCCCGTCCCCGGCCGCCAGCTAACGGGCTGGCCCACCCGGCCGGGCCTAGCCGCCAGGCCGCACCAGGACGCCCGGCGCGATCGGGTCTCGGGCTTATGCGTGCTTTGTCTCCCGCGACCGCGGAGTGACCCACTCCACCCGGTCGCGGGAGACCCGGTGCCTGCCAGATTATGAAGCATGACTGACCCCGAGCTGATCCGGCGGGCCGAGGCCGCCGGGATCGTGCCCTCCTACCTGGACTCACGCCAGCAACGGGCCGAGGTGAGCGCGGACACCCTCACCGCGATCCTGGACGCGCTGGGCGAGCCGGCCGAGCCGGGCGAGCTAGGTCGGCCAGACGAGCGGAGCGGGCCGGTGGTGCGGGACGTCCCGGACGTCGGTGCGGACGCGCCCAGGCCCCCGGTCCCCCGCGACCGGTCCTGGGGGTTCACCGTCCAGCTTTACTCGGTCCGGTCCCGGCGATCATGGGGGCACGGCGACCTCGCCGACCTCGCCGACTTGGCGGCCTGGAGCGCCCGCGACCTGGGCGCGGGATTCGTGCTGATCAACCCGCTGCATGCGGCCGAGCCGCTCCCCCCGGTCAGCCCGTCCCCCTACCTCCCGATGACCCGGAGGTACATCAGCCCGCTCTACCTGCGGGTCGAGAGCATTCCCGAGTACCAGCGGCTGGACGTAAGACAGCAGGAACGGATCGACGCGCTGGCGGCCCCGCTCCGGGCCGCCAGCGCCACCGCCGGCCTCATCGACCGGGACGCGGTCTGGACCGCCAAGCGGGAGGCCCTGGAGATCATCCGCCGGGTGCCGCTGAGCGACCGGCGCCGCGACGAATACCAGCGCTTCTGCTGCCGCGAGGGCCGCGACCTCGAGGACTGGGCCACCTGGTGCGTTCGCGCCGAGCGCTACGGGCCGGACTGGCGGTCCTGGCCGGCGCCGGCCCGCGATCCCGGCCCTGCCGCCGGTGCCCGGCCGCCCGGGCAGGCCGGGGCAGATCCGGCGGACTTCCACGCCTGGCTGCAGTGGCACGCTGACCAGCAGCTGGCCGCCGCGCAGCAAGCCGCTCTCGTCGCGGGTATGGGGATCGGGATCATCGCGGACCTGGCCGTGGGCGCGCACCCCGGCGGGGCGGATGCCTGGGCACACCAGGGCCTGCTGGTCGGCGGCTTGTCGGTAGGCGCGCCGCCGGACGAGTTCAACCAGCGGGGGCAGGACTGGTCGCAGCCGCCGTGGCATCCGCGGCGGCTGGCCGCGGTCGGCTACCAGCCGCTGGCCGACCTGTTCGCCGCGGCGTTGCGCCACTCGGGCGGCCTGCGGGTCGACCACGTGATGGGGCTGATGCGGTTGTGGTGCGTGCCGCAGGGGATGCCGCCCGACCGCGGCGCCTACATCCGTTACGACCACCGGGCCACGGTGGCTGCGCTCGCGGGCGAGGCCGCCCGGGCCAGGTCACTGGCGATCGGCGAGGACCTCGGCACCGTCGATGACTGGATCCGACGCTACCTGGCGGCCAGCGGGATCATGGGCACGGACCTGCTCTGGTTCGCGCGCGAGCCGGACGGCGCGCCGTTGGCCCCGTCACACTGGCGCCGCGACGCCATGGCGACCGTCGGCACCCATGACCTGCCGCCGGTCGCTGCGTTCCGCACCGGAGAGCAGGTGACCGTCCGCGCCCGGCTGGGGCTGCTGAGACGCCCGGAAGATTCCGAACGCGCTGACGCGGCGCTGATGCTGTCGCGCTGGCGGGACGCGCTCGCGGGCCAGGCCCTGATCCCGGACGGGCCGTTGCCGGGACCCGACGAGTTCACCGTGGCGCTGTACGCCTACCTGGCCCGGACCCCGGCAGTGCTGGTCGGCGTCTCGCTGGCGGACGCCGTCGGCGACCGCCGGGCCCAGAACATCCCGGGCACCAGCGACGAATACCCGAACTGGCAGGTACCGCTCTGCGACGGCGACGGCCGGGCGGTGCTGCTCGAGGACCTGCCCGGGCAGGAGCTGGTCGGCGCCGTGGCCACCGCGGCAGCGGGACGGCTGCTCCCGTAGGATGTGCGCACATGAGCTCCGGCGAGGCCGAGTCACCCGGCTACGACACCAGCGTGGCCCACATCGCGCGCGTGTACGACTACTGGCTGGGCGGCAAGGACAACTACCCGGCGGACCAGGCGGTCGCCGAGCAGGTGATGCAGGCCTACCCGGACATCGTCTACTCGGTCCGGGCCAACCGGGCGTTCCTCGCCCGGGTGGTGCAGTACCTGGTCAGCGAGGCCGGGATCCGGCAGTTCCTCGACATCGGGACCGGCATCCCGACCGCGAACAACACCCACGAGGTCGCCCAGTCGGTGGCGCCGGAGTGCCGGGTGGTCTACGTGGACAACGACCCGATCGTGCTGTCCCACGCCCGGGCGCTGCTGGCCAGCGACCCGGCGGGCGCGTGCGACTACATCGAAGCCGACCTGCGCGACACCGGGACGACGCTGGCCGAGGCGGCCCGGACGCTGGACTTCGCCGAGCCCGTGGCCGTCATGCTGCTGGGGATACTGCACATGATCCCCGATAGCGACGACCCGTTCGCGGCCGTCGCCACCCTGATGGACAGCGTCCCGTCCGGGAGCTTCCTGGCCATCTCCCACCCGGCTGCCGACATAGACGCTGCGCAAGGCGCCGAAGCGGCCCGGCGCTACAACGCCCAGGCCACCGAGTCGGCCACGTTCCGCTCACGCGCCGACATCGTGCGGTTGTTCGACGGGCTGGACCTGGTGGAGCCCGGCGTGGTGCGCGTGCCGGAATGGCGGCCGCGCTCGGAGATCGAGGCCAAGAGCCCGTCGAACCTGTGGGGCGGCGTAGCCCGGAAACCCTGACCGCGCGCCGGAAGGCGGCATCACTGTCTGTCCGCGTCGGCCGGTCACCCGGCCAGCGCGCCCGGATCACCGGCACGAATATACCAAAGGTCGTGCTATAGCCGCCTTCCGGGACATTTCCCAACGGCGGAGCAGTCCCTGTCGGGGCGGGCGGTGCCTGTGGGGCGGGTGGTGCCTATGAGGCTGGTAGGAGGCGGGCTTCGCGGCCGGGAAGCTACCGTGCCTGGGCGTCGCGCTCGCGGCAGCGCAGCGCGCGGGCCACGTCGTCGCGGGCCTCCGTCAGCAGCCGGCGCAGCGCCGAGGGCGGGTCGGTCCGCTCGACGTAGTCGTCGGTGGCGGCGATGACCTCCGGCGTGATCTCCCACGACGGGTAGGCGTGCTCGGTGAAGAACTGGGCCATGTCCGAGCTCCAGTCCCGCCAGATGCCGCCGACGACGTCAAAGTAGCGTGCCGCGTACGGAGCCAGCAGTTCTTCGGCGTCGGGGTCGGCGAAGCCGCCCAGCGTGGCCCGGAACGTCGCGTTCGCCAGCTGGCCGCCGACGATCTGGTCCCAGGCTTCCTCCTTGGCCGCCGGGTCCGGGATCGCGGCGCGGCAGGTCGCGGCGTGCCGGGCGCCCGCGTCCGTGGCGTCCCTGGCCAGCTCGGCATCGATCTCGGCCGGCCCGGCGGCGCCGCGACTGGCCAGCCGGTGCAGCAGCAGCCAGCGCAGCTCGGTGTCGACGGCCAGGCCCTCCAGGGTCACCGAGCCGTCGAGCAGCCCGGCCAGCAAGGCCAGGTCCTCGGGGGAGGTGGCCACCCCGGCGAGCGCCTGCGCGTACGCGAGCTGGCGGTCCGAGCCTGGCTCGGCCCGCTGGAACAGATCGCGCAGCGTGCCGGCGATGAGCTCCAGCCCGGTGGCGCGCCAGGCCGGGTCGGCAAACCGGCGGGCCGCCGTCGCGGCCTGGCGCAACACGGTCTGCAGGACCGTGATGTCCTCGATCGCGCCCACGCCAGACAGCACCAGGCTCACGTAGTCGCGCGCGGCCATCTCCGCGTCCCGGCACATGTCCCACGTGGCGGCCCAGCACAGCGCGGCCGGGAGCGAATCGGTGAACTCGCCGATGTCGCTGATGAGCGTGCGCAGCGAGTGGTCGTCCAGCCGGATCTTGGCGTAGGTCAGGTCATCGTCATTGACGAGCACCAGGTCGGGCCGGGGCTGGCCGACCAGCTCCGGTACCTCGGTACGCTCGCCGTCGACGTCGATCTCGACCCGGAGCCGCCGGGCCAGGCCGCCCTTGCCGCGGTCGTACAGCCCGATCGCGATGCGGTGCGGGCGGAGCACCGGATGGCTCGCCGCCGCCTCCTGCAGGACCGTGAACGCGGTGAACCGGCTCTCGTCGTCGCACCGGTACTCGGGGCGCAGCGTGTTCACCCCGGCGGTCTCCAGCCATTTCTTCGACCAGTCGGACAGGTCGCGTCCGGAGGCCTCCTCCAGCGCCGCGAGCAGGTCGCCGAGCGTCGCGTTACCCCAGGCGTGCTGCCCGAAGTAGCGGTGCACCCCGGCGAGGAAGTTCTCGCGCCCGACGTGGGCCACCAGTTGCTTGATCACCGCCGCGCCCTTGGCGTAGGTGATCCCGTCGAAGTTCACCTCGACGGCCGCGATGTCGGGGATGTCCGCGGCGACCGGGTGCGTGGACGGCAACTGGTCCTGCCGGTACGCCCACGCCTTCCAGACCTGGGCGAACGTGGTCCACGCGGCCGGCCAGCGGGTAGCCTCGGCCTGCGCCACGGTGCCCGCCCAGGTGGCAAAGGACTCATTCAGCCACAGGTCGTCCCACCAGCGCATGGTGACCAGGTCACCGAACCACATGTGTGCCATCTCATGCATGATCGTCTCGGCGCGGGACTCCCGGTAGGCCTCGGTCACCCGCGACCGGAACACGTAGGCCTCGAGGAAGGTGACGCAGCCGGCGTTCTCCATCGCCCCGGCCTTGTACTCGGGCACGAACAGCTGGTCGTACTTGCCGAACGGATAACGCACGCCGAACGCTTCGTGGAAGAAGTCGAATCCCTGCCGGGTCACTTCGAAGATCTCGTCCGGGTCGAGGTAGCTGGCCAGCGACTGACGGCAGAAGATGCCGAGCGGGATGCCGTCATGCTCGGAACGGACCGCGTGGTAGGGACCGGCCACCACCGCGGTGACGTACGTCGGCAGCAGCGGCGTGGCGGGGAACGCCCAGCACGTAAGCCTTCCCGACGCCTCCACGCCGGCTGCAGTTTCTTTTGCCGCCTCCGTGTCGGCTGCAGTTTTCTCTGCCGCCTCCGCGTCGGCTGCCGCTTCTCCGGCCGCGGGAGCGGCCGACGGCGCCATGTTGGATATCACCAGCCAGCCCGGCCGGGCGATGACGTCGAACTGGAACGTAGCCTTGAGGTCGGGCTGATCGAAGCAGGCGTAGACCTGGTGCGCGTCGAACGTCTCGAGATCGGTGTACATGTAGACGTTGCCGTCGGCCGGGTCGGTGAACCGGTGCAGCCCCTCCCCGCTGCGCGAGTAGGCGCACTCGGCGGCCACCCGCAACTCGTTGGCCGCGGCCAGGCCGTCCAGCCTGATCCGGTCCCCGTCGAAGCTCTCCGGGCCGACGCGGGCGCCGTTCAGCGTGATCTCGCGGACCGCGGGCGCGGACAGGTCGATGAACGTCGACGCCCCGGGGCTGGCGCAGCGGAAGCTGATCGTGGCCACCGACCCGAACGTTAGGTCATCGCCGGCCAGGTCGAGCTCGACGCGGTAGGACTCGACGTCGAGCAGGCGTGCGCGTTCCCGCGCCTCGTCGCGCGTGAGGTTGCTGGCCACTGTGCTCATCCCCTTCTCGGGCAGGCATTCGGAGCATAATCGCATGCTTGGGGTGGAATGCCCCGGCCCACCCCCCGGTTATCAGCAGCGATACCCCCGCTCATCTGAGGAGTGCCGCATGGCCCGGCAGGAGCCGACCCCCGTTGATTTCTGGTTTGACCCACTGTGCCCGTGGGCGTGGATCGCCTCGCGCTGGCTGCTCGAGGTGGAGAAGATCCGCCCGGTGGCGCCGCGCTGGCACGTGATGAGCCTGGCCGTGCTCAACGAGGCCAAGGAAGACCTGCCGGACCGGTACCGGGAGCTGCTGGCCCAGGCGTGGGGGCCGGTACGGGTCTGCATCGCCGCGGAGCAGAAGTTCGGTCCCGACGTGCTGCTCCCGCTCTACACCGCGCTCGGCACGCGGTTCCACCAGGAGCAGGCGCCGAAGGACCGGGCCACGATCGAGGCCGCGCTGGCCGAGGTGGGACTGCCGGCCGAGCTGGCCGACGCGATGGACGACCCGTCGTACGACGCGGCGGTCCGCGAGTCGCATCACGACGGCATGGACCGGGTCGGATACGAGGTGGGCACGCCGGTGATCTCCGTGGACGGCGTCTCCTTCTTCGGCCCCGTGATCTCACCGATACCGCGCGGCGACGCCGCCGGCCGGCTCTGGGACGGCGTGCTGGCGGTCGCGGGCACGGACGGCTTCTTCGAGCTGAAGCGCAGCCGCACCCGGGATCCGATCTTCGACTGAACCTGGGCAGGCCCACCGTGGTGGTGTCCAGTTACATCTCACCCAAGGCGGTCAAGGGCCGGCCGAGCGGGATCGAGGGCCGCGGGCTGATGGCCGTGGCGCCGATCGCCGCCGGCGAGATCGTGGCCATCAAGGGCGGTCACCTGGTCGACAGCGACACGCTGGCCGCGCTCCCGGAACGGCTGCGCAACTCCGACGTCCAGATCGCCGACGGCTTTCACCTGGCCGCGCTGGACGAGGCCGAGTACGAGCCGGTGATGCTGTTCATCAACCACTCGTGCGAGCCCAACGTCGGCTTCGCCGGCAACATCGTCCTGGTCGCCATGCGGGACGTGGCGGCAGGGGAGGAGCTGACCACCGACTACGCGCTGTTCGACGACGCCGACGAGCCGATGACCTGCCGGTGCGGCACGCCGTCCTGCCGCGGCACGATCAGCGGCCGGGACTGGCAGCGGCCCGAACTGCAGCGCAAGTACGGCGGTTACTTCTCCTGGTACCTGCTGCGACGGTTCGCGCCCGCAGGGACAATGCCCTAAACGCAACGGTCAGGCAGGCACCCAGCCGGGCCGCGCCGCCGCAGCCTGGCGCGCCTCACCGGCGCCTGCGGCGCCGGTGAGCCCGCCTGCCCTTCGGCGCCCCGTCGGCCGACTGGGCCGGGGCGGGCGCGGCGGCATCCGCTGGGAGCGCTGACGTGGCCGGGTCCTCGCGTGGCCGGGTCGGCCGCGGCTCGTCGGTTCGCGCCGTCTCCTCCTGGTCGGCGCGCGGCCGGGAGACGTCCCTGGCCCGCATCGCCGCGTCTACCGTGACTTTCATCCCGCGCATGTATAGCCTCCGGCCTCAGTCTCGCACGCGAAACCGGTCAGAAAACCGTCGGAGACCAGGGGGCGGGATCCCACGACATGGCGGCGGAGAGGGCGGCGACCGCGCCGGGCCGGATCTCGGTGACCAGGCCCGCGCCGGCGAGCGCGCTGAGCTTGATGCCGCCCAGGTAGGCGGCGCCGAGCGCCCGGACCGGCAGGGACAGGTCGGCGGGCGCCGAGGTCCGCTCACAGCTCGCGCGGGCCGGCCCCGCCGTGCTGGCCGGATCCGGTGCCCGCAGCCGCCACCGCCCGGCGTTCTCGGCGAACAGGTCATCGGCGACCTCGATGACCACGTCCACGGCACACGCGTAACGCCGCTGCGTGAGGGCCTGATCCAGCCTGATCAGCCTGACCCAGAGCCCGTCCAGGATCACCGGGCGGGCCCGCCGCGGGTCGGCCAGCAGGTAAAGCAACGGCTCGTCGGAAGGCCGCGCCCGGGCGCGGATCTCGCTGACCAGATCCCGGGTCAGCAGGTCGCTCCAGATAGCGGAGTAGGCCGCCGGGTCGGTGGCGATCATCTCGCGCACCTGCAGCGTCCCGCTGGGGATCCCGTGATCGTCCCAGTCCGGCTTCCCGGAGAACAGGGCGTACCCGCGGGGGCCGGCCTCGTCCTCGGCGATCACGCAACGCAGCGGGCTACCCCCGGAGCGCCGGTGCTCGGGGTCCCACAGGACGTAGTCCCACCAGCGGTCGTCCCGGGCGAACAGGCCGGGCCGCTGCGGCAGGATGGCGTCGAAGACCTTGGCCAGCCCGGGCACGGCATCCTGCGGCTCGGCGATCCGCAGCCGCACCGCCCGGCCCGGGCCGCCCTGCTCCGCCAGCATGACGCCCTCGCCGCGCCGGATCTCCAGGTCCAGTTCGGCCGTGGCGATGCCGAATCCGTAGCGGCCGTAGATGACCGCCTCGGAGGCGAACAGCGCCGCGACCGCCTCGCCGCGGTCGCGGGCGTCGGCCAGCAGGCGGCGCATCAGGCCGGACAGGATCCCGCGGCGCCTATGCGACGGCAGCACGCTGACCGCCGTGACCCCCGCCATCGCCGCGACCTCGCCGGGGACCGTCATCCGGAACGTGAACGCGGCCGCCGTCCCCACCACGTCCGGCCCGTCGAACGCGGCCAGGCTCCGGTCGAACTCGAAGACGGTGAGATCATGCTGCAGCTCGGGCTCGGTCGGGTACGTGGAGTTGAAAGCGTGCTCGATCACCGCGTAGTAGGCGGGGAACTCGCTCTCGCTGATCGGGCGGATCGGGTAGGCACCGCTCATGCTTGGATTTGTACCTGGTCTGCCGCGCCTGCCGCGACCGAATATCCGGCCAGCGGGAACTGTGCCGTGAGGCAGGTATACCGGTACAGTGCCCGGCAAGATGGTTCGTCTCGTGCCGCACCGGTTCGCGGCCGCGGCGCTGGAAGCGGCGCGGCGGTGGCGCGGACTGATCCGGCGGCAGTTCATCACCAGGAACCGGCGGGTCGCCTTCGGGCTCGCGGTAACCGTGGCCGTCATCGCGGTGGCCGCGGTCCACGTCTCGGTGTCCTGGTTCTCGCCCGGGGTAATGATCCTGCCGCTCCTCGCGGGCGGGCTGCTGCTCTGGCCGCGGGCGCTGCGGATCCTGTTCTGCCTCGTCGCCGTCGCGCTGGCCTATGACGTGCTGATGGGCAAGGCCGGGCCGGGGATCATCGCCACGATCGCGGTCACGGTGGTCTTCGCGGACGCGCTGGCCCGGGCCCGGGCCAAGCTCGGGGTGCAGGGACTGCGCGGCGACCGGATGCTGATCGAGCTGCGGGACCGGATCCGGGCCCAGGGCAGGCTGCCCGACCTGCCCGAGGGCTGGCATTCGGCCTCGGTACTGCAGCCGGCCGGCGGGGCATCGTTCGGCGGGGATTTCCTGGTGTCGGCGTGCGACGGGAAGACCCTCGAGGTGGCCCTGGTCGACGTGGCGGGCAAGGGGATCGACGCCGGGACCCGGGCGCTGCTGCTGTCCGGCGCGTTCGGCGGGCTGCTGGGCTCGGTTCCGTCCGGGGACTTCCTGGCCGCGTGCAACGCGTACCTCCGCCGCGCCGCGCCGGCCGAGGGGTTCGTCACCGCGGTTCACCTGTCGCTCGACCTGGCGACCGGGGACTATGTCGTCGACTCGGCCGGGCACCCGCCGGCAGCGCACTTCGAGGCGGGCAGCGGAACCTGGCGCCTCACTCAGGCGCGCGGGATCGTGCTCGGCGTCGTGGCCGATCTGCGATGCCAGCCCGAACGCGGCACCCTGCGGCCCGGGGATGCCCTGATGCTCTATACCGACGGGCTGGTCGAGGCACCGGGCCTGGACATCGACGCGGGCACTGACCGGCTGCTCGGCGAGGCAGACCGGCTGGTGACGTCGGGATTCAGGGAGGGCGCGGGCAGGCTCCTCCAGGCGATGCAGGCCTCCGGGACGGGCGCGGACGACTGCGCGCTGGTTCTCATCTGGCGGAGCTGACCGCGGGACTGACGGCGAGCAGGCGGATCGCGTGCTCGACGAGCGCGACGAGAGCGTCGCGGCACGACGCCCGGTGGCGGGCGTCGCACTCCATGACCGGCACATCGACGTTGAGGTTCAGGGCCGACCTGATGATCTCGGCCGGGAAGCGCCTGGCTCCGTCGAAGCAGTTCACCGCCACGATGAACGGCGTGCCGCGCTGCTCGAAGTAGTCAATAGCGGGGAAGCAGTCGGCCAGGCGCCGCGTGTCCGCCAGCACCACCGCGCCGAGAGCGCCGATCGCCAGCTCATCCCACATGAACCAGAACCGCTTCTGGCCTGGCGTACCGAAGAGATAGACCACCAGGTCGTCTCGGATGGTGATCCGGCCGAAGTCCATCGCGACGGTGGTGGTCGTCTTGTCCTCCACCCCAACGGTCAGGTCGATAAGCGTGCTCGGCGCGGTCAGGTCCTCCTCGGTCCTGAGTGGCCGGATCTCGGTCAGCGAGCCCACCAGGGTGGTCTTGCCCGCGCCGAAACCTCCCGCGATCAGGATCTTGATCGCCACCGGCACGGCCTCCGCGCGGCTGTCCTGATAAGAGCCTGCGAAGTCCATCTGCCACCTGCTTTAGGAGATGTGGGTCGTTCAGCCGCGCCGGTACCGGCTGGTGGACGGCTATCAGCCGGCGTTCGCGCACGTCGGAGAGCAGAATCCGGACCACGCCGAGCGGAAGGTCAAGGTCAGCGGCCAGGTCAGCCACCGAGGTCGGAAGGTGGCACAAGCGCAGCAGCGCCAGGTGCTCCGGGCCGAGGTCGTCAACGTCGACACGGATCCCGCGTACGGCGGTGACCATGGTCACCAGGTCGAAGGCCCCGCCGCTCGGGCGGGTCCGGCCACCGGTAACCGCATAAGGGCGGACGACAGGCCCCGCATCGCGGTCAAGCCACTCGTCGTCGGCCTGGGGCACGGCACGTCACTTCGTCTCTACGCTCGGGCGGCCGGGCCGGGGATTGACGGACAGGTGCTCCCCGACCCGCTTGACCAGGATCGCCATCTCGTAGGCGACGAGCCCTACGTCGGCCCCGGCCGTGGCCAGGACGGCGAGGCAGCTGCCCTCGCCCGCGGCGGTCACGAACAAGAACTCGGACTCCATCTCGATGATGATCTGCCGGGCCAGGCCGCTCCCGAAGTGCCGCCCGACCCCCCGGGCCAGGCTCTGCAGGCCGGCCGAGGCGGCCGAGAGATGATCCGCGTCTTCCCGGCTGAGCCCGGCTGACGCCCCGATCGCGAGGCCGTCCCGGGACAGGATCACGGCCTTGCGGACGTGCACCACCCTGGTGACCAGGTCGTCGAGGAGCCAGTCAAGCTCGCTGGCCTGGCTCACATGCTCTCCCCGTCCGGGTGCGGCGTCGTCTCGGGCGGCGGCGCAGCCGTCCCGGAGACGTTGCGGCCGCGCTCCCAGCCTCGCTGCAGCGCCGTCATCGTGCTCCGGACCTCCTCGGGGGACGGCGCGCCCGGGTCGGCATCGGCGTCATCGGGATGCGCGTCGCCGTCTCGCAGTTGCGGGGCCAGGCTGGCCTGGCGTACCCGGATAGGCAAGCCCATCGCGGTCAGCTCGGTGGTGGAGACCCGCGAATCCCTGGTGTCGGAGACATCGGGAAGTCCCAGTGGCCCGTTGCTCCCGAGCATGAACGAGCCGCTGGGCGACGGGGCCGTGGCGCGAGGGCGCCGCGGGGTGAACACGCTGTCCGCGCCGTCGGCCGTGTCGGCCCGAGCTGGCGCGACGGAGGGAACGGAGGGCAGGTCTGCGGGCGGGGCCGAGGGCAGGTCCGCGGGCGGGGCCGAGGGCAGGTCCGCGGGCGGGGCGGAGGGCAGGTCCGCGGACAGGGCGGAGGGCAGGTCCGCGGGCGGGACGGAGGACAGGTCGGACGGAGCGGACGGCAGGTCGGACGGAGCGGACGGCAGGTCCGCGGGCGGGACGGAGGACAGGTCCGCGGACAGGGCGGAGGGCAGATCGGCGGCCGGGGCCGACGGCAGGTCCGCGGGCGGGTCGGATAGCGGCTCCGCGGTCGGCGTCACCGCGCTGAGCTGGGCCAGCGCAGGGGGTTCCGCGATGGAGCCCGAGTGCAGCGAGGCCCGTCGACTGGCGAGCTGGAAGGTGCGCTCACCAGCCGTCCCCGACGGGAGCTCGGCATCGTGGGCGCCCTGGCTGACCACCAGGGCGTTCGGTATCAGCACGATGGCCGTGGTGCCCCCGTAGGCGGACTCCTGCAGGGTGATCCGGATGTCGTGCCGCCTGGCCAGCTGCCCGGCCACGAACAGGCCGAGCTGCTCGCTTCCGGACAGGTCAAGCTGCGGCGGGTGCGCGAGGTTCTGGTTGATCTCGGCCAGCTTGTCGCCGGTTATGCCGAGCCCGCGGTCTTCGATCTCCACGGCGTATCCGCGGCCGACAATGTCGCCGTGGATCCGGACCGGGGAGTTGGGCGGCGAGAAGATCGTCGCGTTCTCCGCGAGTTCCGCGATCAGGTGGATGACATCGGCCACGGCCGGCGAGTGCCGCGCGGGTCCCCGTGGTGACCCTGATCCGCGTGTAGTCCTCCACCTCGGCGGCCGCGGCGCGGAGCACGTCAACGAACGGCACCGGATGGCGCCAGCCGCGGCCGGGTGACGCGCCGGACAAGATGATCAGGCCCTCCGAATGCCTGCGCATCCGGGTGGTCAGGTGGTCGATGCGGAACAGGTCCTCAAGCTCCTCTGGCTCGGTGGCCCGGCGTTCCATGGCGTCGAGCAGCGCGAGCTGGCGGTGAAGCAGCGACTGGCTTCGCCTGGCCAGGTTGCGGAAGACGTCACTGATCCCGCGGCGGAGCCGGGCCTCGTCGACGGCGGCTTCCACGGCCGTCCGCTGGACCGCGTTGAACGCCTCCCTGACCTGCCCGATCTCATCGGCGCTCGATTCCAGTGGCGGCGCTTCCGCGGACACGTCCACGTCCTCGCCGGCGCGCAACCGCTCCACGAGCCTGGGCAGGCGGTGGTTGGCCAGGTCGAGGGCGGACCGCCGGAGCCCGGCCAGCTGCTGCACGAGACCGCGGCCGATCCACACCGAGATGATGAGCGAGAGGATGATGGCCAGCAGCCCGAGGCCGCCGACGAGCCAGAGCCGAAGGAAGGTGGCGTTGGCGACCGGTTGCGCCTGCATCGTCAGCGTCGTCGCCGCCTGGATGCTCGCGTTCGAGAGCCCGGCGGAGACCGCGCCGACGGCCAGGTTCCACGACGGCAGGGGCACCGGCGGGACCCGGCCAGGATGATTGTCGGCGATGACCTTGTTCTCGAGCGCCGTCAGGGCGGCTGACGCCTGAGGGTTGATGTCCTTGACGAAATAAGCGCGGTAGGCCGGCTCCAGGTCTGGCAGGGCCTGGGCGTACATGGTCCGGTGCGCCCCGACCAGCTCGGCAAACTGCTGGCGGTCGGCCTGCGAGAACGTGCGCGCGACCGCATCCCCGGTCAGCAGGCTGCTCTCCTCGAGGAGCAGTTCTTCGGACTTGCCCGCCCTGACCAATGCGAGTGACTGGGTGACCAGCGGGACGTTGGATTCCTGCAGGATGGTCTGATTCAGCAGATCGTCAGCGGCGAAGTTGACGGCGGAGTAGGCGCTGATCACCTCGGGCCTGGTCAGGGCCAGGGAGGCGATCTTGGAGCGCAGGGTGACGAGGCCTGCCGTGTCCTTGACCAGCACCGCGATCGCCTGCTTTTCCGCCGGCACGGCGCTGCTTGCGGTGGAGTTGACGGCGTCGGTGAAGGCCTTCTGGGACCGCTCGGTCTTTGCTTCCTGCGCGTGCAGCGCCGCCAGGTTCGGCGGCGTCGGGTCGGCCAGGTAGTTCACGGCCTGGATGCGCTCGAGATCGATCTGGGCTTCCAGGTTGCCGACCGGCGTGCCGATGGTGTCCTTCAGCGTCCTGGACCTGGCTAGGTTGAGCGCGTCGCTGGCCGTTATGGTCGCCGCGAAGGCGTACAGCCCGATCAGGGACAGGATCGGGACGGCGACGAGCAGGACGATCCTCAGCCGTATGGACCGGTGGCGCAAACCCATGATTGTGACCTCAGCGTGAGAAGTGACCAGGGGGGCACGCGTCCAACCAGGAGACCCCGGGGGAGTTTGTGAGCCTAACAGCCGGTTAGCTAGATCACTACCGAAACAAGTCAGGTTTGACGGGACACAGTTGCCTCCTAGGTAATTTGCGGGTGATAAACGACAATCACTGGCAAATGCGCGGCTTAAGGGTGGTCAGCCGACCGTGCCCGGGTGACGAGAGGCCGGGTGGCTGTCGATGGGTCCGGCGGCAAGGACGTGCTGGACGAGCGTGATCAGGACTTCCTTGACCGAAGCGCGCCGCCGGGCGTCACAGAGCACGGCCGGGACGCTCGGGTCGAGGTCCAGCGCGATGCGGACATCCTCGGTGTCGTAGCGGGGAGCGCCGTCAAAGACGTTGATGGCCACGATGAACGGCAGCTGGCGCTGCTCGAAGTAGTCGACGGACGGGAAGCAGTCGCTGAGGCGGCGGGTGTCGGCCAGGACCACGGCACCGAGAGCGCCGTAGGACAGGTCATCCCACATGAACCAGAAGCGGTCCTGGCCCGGCGTGCCGAAAAGGTAAAGGACCAGCCGGGTACCCATCGAGATCCGGCCAAAGTCCATCGCGACCGTGGTCGTGGTCTTGCCGGCTACCCCGGTGAGGTCGTCCACGCCGACGCTTACCTGGGTCAGGGATTCCTCGGTTCGTAGCGGCCGGATCTCGCTGATCGCGCTGACCAGTGTGGTCTTTCCCACGCCGAACCCGCCCGCGACGACGATCTTGAAGGGAGTGAGCAGGCCGCCGTCGGCCGTGCCGTTAGAGGGCGCGGAGCCCATCGAGCACCTCCTTGAGCACGTGGAGGTCGGTGCTGGTTTGAGGGCGCGCCGGCCGCCGCGGCAGCACGGTGATCTTGTCCTGCTGAATCAGGTCGGCCAGCAGGACCCGGACCACGCCCAGTGGCAGCGCAATGTCAGCGGCGACGTCGGCCACGGTGACTGGCGCCTGGCACAGGCTGAGGAGCTTGCGGTGCTCGGGGCCGAGCTTAGCCAGCTCGGCGGGTCCCGGGGTCGGCCCGGACGCGGCGATGACCGCGATCAGGTCGAGGACGGTGTTGCCGACCGGATCGGTCCGGCCGCCGGTCAGGGCGTACGGCCGAACGACCGGACCGGCTTCCCCGTCGATCCACCTGTCGTACCGGCGCATGGCGGGCTCACTCGGCTCGCATCTGGCGGGCGGTCAGCCGGGGCTGCGCGGCGAGGTGCGGTCCAGCCCGCTTGACCAGCATGGCCATCTCGTAGGCGATCAGGCCCGCATCGGCATGGGCCGGGCACATCACCGCGAGGCAGCTACCGTGGCCAGCCGCGGTGACGAACAGGAACGCCTGCTCAAGCTCGATAATGGTCTGCCGCACCTCTCCGAGACTGAAGTGCTCGCCCGCACCCCGGGCCAGGCTTTGCACCCCGGCTGCGAGCGCCGACAGATGCTCGGCGTCCTCGCGGCTCAGGTTCTGGGAGGCGGCCACGGTCAGGCCGTCGCGCGACAAGATCACGGCTTGCTGAATGTCGTCCACCCGGGCGGCGAGGTCATCAAGCAGCCAGCTCAGCTCCTGGCCGGCGGACGTTGTTGCTCCGTACGACTCCATCACGGCTCCTCCTGCGGTGCCTCGCGCACACTGGTCCCCGTGTCCGGCCCGCTGGCCGAGGCTCCCGAGTCTCCCACCTCCGCCTGGCGGCCGCGCTCCCACCCGCTCTGCAGGGAGGCCATCAGGCTCTGCGCCTGCTCCGGCGAGCGGGTTTCGGGGTCATGCGGCGCGGCAGCGGTCCTGGGGGACTGGCTGCCGACCAGGTGCGGGGAAAGGTTCGCCTGGCGGACGCGGCGCGGCAGGCCACGGTACGTACCGGCGTCAGGACTGCCGCCTTTCCTGCGGGGGAAGACCGGCGGGTCGTCTGTGCCGCCTGGCCGGCTGGCGGCGCCCGGCTGACTGGCGGGCGTGATCGGTCGGCTCGCGGGTATGTCCGGTCGGCTCGCGGGTATGTTCGGCTGGCTGGCGGGTGTGCCTGGCTGGCTCGCGGGTGCGTCGGGGCGGCTCGCGGATGCGCCTGGCTGGCTGGCGGGTGTGCCTGGCTGGGGCGCGGGTGCGTCGGGGCGGCTCGCGGGTGTGCCTGGCCGGCCGGCGGTGGCGCCCGGCCGGCGGCGGGGGAGGACCGGTCGGCTGAGGAAGGTCGGTTGGCTCAGGAAAAAGGTCGGCAGGCTGGGGCTGGCGTCTGGCGGGCCGGGGCTGGCATCGGGCTGGTCATGACCGGCGTCGTTCGCCCCGGGCCTGGTTCCTGCCCGGCCCCGTAGGGGAGCTGGCTCGCCGTGGCTGGTGTCCGGCGGCCCGTGGCTCGTGTCGGGTTGGCCGCGGCCGGTGTCGGCCTGTCCGTCGGTGGCCTCGGACTGGCCGGGAACGGAACCGGGCAGGCTCGGGAAGCTGCCGGTGTCGGGCTGGCGGGGGACGGCGACCGTCCGGGCGTCCGGGACGGCTGACTGACCGGGAGCGACGTCGGCGGCCGATGACGTCCGGCGCGCCTGCCGTCCGGTCAGGGCCAGCTGCAGGTCCTCGAACGTAGCCGCGGCCGCCTGGCCGTCTCCTGGCTGCGCCGCCTCCGCGGTCTCGGCGTCTGGCGTGATCATGCTGCTGGGCAGCAGCACAATCGCCGTGGTCCCGCCGTACGGCGATGGGCGCAGGAAGACCCGTACCCCGTGCCGGGCGGCGAGCTTGCCGACTACGAACAGGCCAAGCTGGTCGGCATTGGCCAGGTCGAAGTCTGCCGGGCTGCTCAGCCGCAGGTTGATCGTGTCCAGTTCCTCGGGCTTGATGCCCAGGCCGCGGTCTTCGACTTCGAATGCGAAGCCGCTGCCAACCCGCTCGGCCTTGACCTCGACCCGGGTGCCCGACGGGGAGAACAGCGCCGCGTTCTCGATCAGTTCGGCCAGCAGGTGGATCATGTCGGCCACGGCCGAGCCCGCCATCATGTCCTCGGACGTGGTGACCACGGTGATCCGCTTATAGTCCTCAACCTCGGCAATGGCCCCGCGGACAACGTCGATGACCGGCACCGGGGTGCTCCACGCCCGGCCGGGTACGGAGCCCGAGAGAATGATCAGGCCCTCAGCATGGCGGCGCATCCGGGTGGTGAGGTGATCCAGCGGGAACAGGTCGGCCAGCGCACCGGGGTCAACGGCCTTGCGCTCCAGATCGTCCAGCAGCCGAAGCTGTCGCTGCAGCAGCGACTGGCTCCGCCGGGCCAGGCTCACGAAGACCTGGCTGATCCCGCTGCGCAAGTTGGTCTCGGTGACCGCGGCGGTCACCGCGGTGCGCTGCACGCTGGCGAACGCCGCCGCGGCCCGCGCGAGCTCGGTGATTTTCGTGTGGGCCGATGGCGAAAGCTCGCTCTCCAGGTCGACCTCTTCACCGCGCCGCAGCCGTTCCACGAGCTGGGGCAGCTGGTAGTCCGCGAAACGGCGGGCCGACGTCTCCAGGCTGGAGACATCCTGGGACAGCCGCCGGGCAAACCATGCCATTCCCGCGGCCGAGACCAGGATCGCGGCCAGGCCGATCGCATCAGCGACCGCGATCCTGATCAGCATGGGGCCGTGCTGAGCGGTGTGGCTGTGCGCGGCGATCGCGTTGCTGATGGCGAGGCCCGCGAAAATCCACATCACGACCGCGGCCGCAATCGGAATGGCCAAGATCACGATCGTGGTGAATCGGATCGAGCGGCGCAAGGCACGCCATCGTTCGCTGCCTGGCAACATGTGCGCGCCCATGCGGTAACTCCCTGATCCGGATCGCGTGCTTCCGGGACCTATGTCCGTCCCCGGTGCCGGCCGGACGCGGCGTGCCGTGACAGCGACGAGGTACCCGGCTGTCTCGGCGCATGCCGCACAGCGGATCGCGTGACCGCTGAGTCAACGTCACTTCCCGCTGCGGGACGGTGGCGGGATGAATGGTTTACCGTCGGTACAGTACATGACCGCATGCGCATTTCTGATCGTTTCCCCGCAGAAGCCTGGCCCCGGCGGAACGCGGGCGGAGTCCCGCCAGAAGCCGGCCCAGACGCGTGCCACGACGCGGCCGGCCCGGATCATGAAGCTGGCTTGAGCATGATCAGAAACGCGCCCTTTATCGGGGGCTTGCGGACGCTTGCGTGCCGCCGGGATTCGGGGCTCGCAGGGCTTGCTCACCGGCCATCAAGAATCGCAAGCGGCGGACATCTTCGTAACGCTGAGTAGTCAAACGTGCCCGGATTAAACCAATTGATGTGTATAAGTGATCCGCTTTGCTTCCTGGGGGTTCTTTTTGGCTAAATGGTCAACTCGTAGCGCTCGCGGTTCAGCATCCGAAAACAACTGCGAAAAGGGCTTCGTGGGCCTCCGAGCGCCGACAGGAAGGGAAGGATGACAAGCCCTGCTTAGCCCCAATCCAGGCGTAGTTTGGTGATTCTTGAGGTACGACAACCGGAAAGGTGCCCTCTGAACTAGGACGATGAGAGTTAGCACTTCCGTTTGTTCTCCGCAGCCAAGACCGAATAGATACGCCTCGCGGGCCTGTCATTCTCCTGCAATATTAGCCAAGCTCTCCCGGAGGCTCCGGGTCAGCGGGTCGCTGGGCGGCAGAGCACGCTCGCAGCGCTCGACGGTATCGCGGAGCATCGTCGTCGCGTCGGTCAGCCGGCCCACGGCATAAAAGGTGTTCGCCAGGTCCGCGCGGCGGGCCAGGGTTTCCGGGTGGTCAGGACCCAGGACCCGCTCGTAGCCCTGGCAGGCCTGCTCGTGGAGCTGCAGTCCGACGGACATCTTGCCCGCCGAGTGGTACGCGGACGCCAGGTTGGCGCGGGCCGCGATCGTGTCCAGGTGGTCGGGGCCCAGAACGCGCTCCCGGTCGGCGAGAACCCGCTTGAACTGGGAGATAGCGTCCTTGCTCCGGCCCTCGGCCCGATAGGCATCGGCTAGCTGCTGGCGCGTGGTCATCGTGTCGGGATGCCGTTGTCCCTGGATCTGCTCTCGGTCGGCGAGCGTACGCCGGTACAGCCGGATCGCGTCGTCGGACTTCCCCGCGCTGCGGCACGCGGCGGCAAGCTCGTCCCGCGCGCTGAGGGTGTCGAGGTGGTCAACTCCCCGGACGCGTTCGCACTCGCTGACCGCCTCTTCCAGAACGGGAATCGCGGCGTCGGCCTGGCCGGAGGCCAGGAAGGCACGGCCGAGATCGGCCCGGGCCGCGATGGTGCCGGGGTTGTCCGGCCCGAGCCGCCGGGTGCGGCCCGCGAGCACCCACTGAGACCAGGCCACCGCCTCGGCCGCCTGGCCGGCCGCCATGAGCGCGGTGGCCAGATGACTGCCGGCCATGAGGGTGTCGGGGCTGCCGGGCCCGAGGATCCGGTCACTCGTGGCGGCGAGCTCTCGCCAGTAGCTGACGGCCGGGCCGGTCAGGCGCGCGTTATCCAGGCTGCGCCCGGCCCGCGGCAGCAGCGGATGGCAGCTGCCTGTCTCCCAGAGGACATCCCCCGCCTCCTGCCGGAGGCTCTCGGCACACGACCGCAGGCCCGCGGCGAGCCACGGCTCCGGTTCCGGCTCGGGCCACACCTCGAGCAGCGCGTCCGCCGCCGCCCTCGCCGCCCGCTCGGCTATCCGCTTGGGCGTCGCGGTGCGGATTGCTGCCTGAACCACCTCGGCCATCCGGACCGTGGGCGGCGTGGTCGCCGGGTCGATAACCAGCAGGCCTGCGCGCTCCAGGCTGAGCAGCGCCCCCCAGGCGCGGTTCGGGTCCATCGGGGTTCCGGTGCCTGCCGCCAGGTACTCGCTCACGGCCGGCGTGGTGACCACCGCGCCGGGGATACCGTGGCCGTCCAGAAGCGCCGCGAGCGCCAGGAGATACTGAGCGCCTCCGCCCGGCGACAGCCGTTCTGCCTGCTCGACGGAGAGCGTCCAGGTGACCGCCGCTGCCGCCTGGCCTTCGTCGGCCATCTCGGCCAGCTGCGCCCGTCGCTGCGCGAAGTAGTCCCGGTAGTCACGGCACGACAGGCCCGAGCAGGAGATCACCGCGCTGGCCTGGAAGAGGGCAGGCGGCTCGCAGCCGAGATCCCCGACCAGGTCTATCGCGCCTACGCGCTGGTCCGGGTCTGCCGCCAGGCGGCCCATCAGGTAGCTCAGGGCCTCACGCATGCTGAACTCGCGCACCGGGAAAGTGAGCGCTTTGCGTCCGGATACCGTCGCGGAATTCGCGGTCGTGATCAGGACCCGGCCGGCCGGCCCTTCCGGCCAGAGGCCGTCCAGGTCCGCCGCGTTGCGCAGATCATCGAGTACGACCATCCACGGCCGGGAAGTCTGGCTCAGCCAGCCAACGAAATGGTCAGCCGCAGATTCGGCCGTGCCCGCGTCATCGGATCCCATGGCCGCCGCTGCCTCCGCGAAACCGGATAGCACCGACGCCCGGCTCGTGGCCACCACCCAGACCAGCAAGTCCACCGTCCGGGACCGCCACAGCGACTCGGCGAAATACACGGCAAGCTGAGTTTTGCCGCATGATGCCGGCCAGTCTGGCGATCCCTCTCCGGCGGTCCGGCCGGGCGCCAGCATGACGGCGGCGCCAGGGACCAGGGCCGTATTCAGGTCAGGCGCCGTTTCGGGCCTTGAGCTGAAACCATCGGCAAGCGGAGGCATTGCGCCCGTCCTGACCGGCAGTACCGCACCCGGGGCCCGTGATCCTGCCGATCCCGCGGCCCTCCCCTGGCTGTCCATGGGCCGCTACCCGTGACCGACCATGTGCACCGGAACCTCCCTGCCTTTCTGCCCTGGCGCAGCCCACAACGATACGGCAGCCAGCACGGCGCGACGGCGGATCGGCGCTCCAAATACTGTCGACATCTCCAGTGCACCGAACCGAGATAGATAACGCGGTCTGCACGGGAGCGGCGGGGTGACATCCGGGCCCCAGTGCCCGCGCATGCCGCCCCGCCGTCCCTCGCCCGCCGCCGCTCGGCCGGTATGTCGGCGCCGCCTAACTTAGGTCAGCCTGGCCTTTTCTCCGCTGATCAGCCTGGCGGCCTGGCGGTTACGGCGGTCGTTGTCGAGCACGCCGCGCGCCAGGACCAGGTAGACGATGGCCGCGACAAACCATCCCACGAGCCAGGAGATGTCGGCGCCGCCGAGGTACTTGACCAGCGGGCCGGTGTAATCCGGCTGCGAAACGAACGGGAACTCCACCGCAAGGCCGACCGCGTATGCGACCAGCCCGCGCCATGAGTACTTGCCGTAAATGCCGTTCGGGATGAAGAATGACGCCACGTCATAGTGACCGCGGCGAACCAGGAAGTAGTCAACAATGTTGACCGCGGACCACGGTATGAAGATGACCAGTAGCACGTCCAGGAAGTTGGACAGGTTGGTCACGAAGGACTTGTAGCCGAGGAAAGCGGTCACGACGGCGACGGCCATGACGCACAGGAAGGGCACTATCCGCAGCATCACCGATTCTGACTTAAAGCGGCGCCACATGTTGGCGAAGGCCAGGACCTGGAACGCCCCGGTGTACGCGTTGAGCGTGTCCGAGTTGATCAGGCTCAGCATCATGACGACCAGAGCCCACGACCCGGAGATCTTGCCGATCGCCTGCACCGGTCCGAGCGCCGGCAGCAGGGCGGCCAGATAGGCGCCGACCGCGCACGCGCAGACCGTCGCCACCACGTTGCCGGCGTAGATGCACCAGAACAGCTTCCGTCCGCTGGTGTCTTTCGGCAGGTAGCGGGTGTAGTCGGACACGAACGGGCCCCAGCTCAGCATGTCGATGACCAGTAGCGCGACGCCGGCCAGGAACAGCCCGGCATGCGGCGCGGCCAGGGTCGTCTCCTTGGCCGGGAGCGATCCGTATCGCAGGCCCTGGATGAACATGATCACCAGCGACACGCCCACGATGGCCACCGTCACCTGCATGGCCCGGTGGATCCACCGGTATCCGAAGATCCCGATCACCACCGCCGGCACCGCCAGGATCAGGATCCACTGCGGGATGGAGACGGAGGAGATCACCCCCTGCATGCTCTGGGACTGGATGACGAGCTGGGCCGCGATGAATCCGACGTTGAGCAAGAGAACGCACGGGAACAGGAACGCTGCCCCGTAAAACCCGAACTGGCCGCGGCTCTGGATGGTCTGCGGGACGCCCAGCTTGGGTCCCTGCGTCGCGTGCAGCGCAATTGAAGAGGTCATGGCAAAGGAGCGCAACACTCCAGGTTGTGTGGAAAAGGATTCTGTCGGGTCCGTGCGACGATCACGAAGTCCGGGGACACCACGATCACTGCAGGTCCCATCCATGGCGGGCTAGCCCGATCGACTCAGAATAGACTTCGCGCTTGCCTGCCGAGCCCCAAGCCTAACCTGGTCAAACCGAGGGCGAGGGGAGTTTCCTACAACTGAATAGGGGCATTCGAACCGTGGCCCGGACAAGCCTTTGCCTGCCGGCGCCGCGCTGACCCTGCCGGACCCCGGGTCGCAGCCGGGAAACCGCGCGTTGGGGCGCCGTATCTCGATCTCCGCTGGAATGCGGCCTAGCGCGTGGCGGCCAGCGGTCTCGCCGGCTCTCGTTCGTTACCCCAGGCCAGATGCGCTGCCCTGTCTCCCGGGCATGCCTTCCCGGGTCCGGTACCGCCGATCCCGCGGGTAGCGCAGATGCAGGACTACCAATGGACCGATGACCGTTCCGGGGTGCCGGGCTCGGGCCCGGTTCACTCCACGAGCGCCGCACACGGAGCGCGTGACCCGCTCCAAACGGCCACGCCCCAAGTCTCCGTGCGATGGGCGCGGGCGCTCGCCCGGCACGGGACGAGGCTGGCGGACAGGCGCGGTCAGGTGCCGCGGGCATGGACGGCCACGGAGCGCCGGCACTGCGGGCACGGAGCGCCGGCACTGCGGGCACGGAGCGTATACGGACGCGGGACGTAATTGACATCGCGAGCACCGCAGGCACCGCAGGCACCATGAGCGTAATGAGCACCGCGAGCGGCGGCTCGGCGCACGCGGGCCTACGCCGACCGCTACCACGGCGGCGAGCGCTGGCGGCCCGGACACCACGGGCCCGTCCGGCCCCGCCGGCCGCGCCGGACCGACACCACGGATCCGGCAAGCCCGGCGCGGCCACAGCGGCGGAACATCGCCCATTGATATGACATAGACGTCAGCTTCAAGGAATATGACATCAGCGTCAGCTAATGGCTTACGGGCGCAACAGGATATGGGCTCAAGGCCCTACGCAGCAGTCATGCAAGTAGGCGCGACGCCTAACACGATCCAGTCGCCAGTGCAAACCGGAGGGAAAAGGCGACGCGTATGTCAGCTGACGCAAGCGTCATTTTTGCTTTTCAAATGAGACTTGTGTCCAAATAGAGGTCGTGGCACCCGACGGCGCAACGGTGAGCGGCGAGTTCTGCCTGGAGCGGGAACCCGCCGCGGTGGTCGGCGCTGCCGTTGACGCGGTCAACCCGGGGGCCGGGCGGGCGGCGGGCGAGAACTTCCCTGTCGCGCTGCGGGTGCTGCCCACCAGCCGGCGGCGGTACCTGATGGCCGTGTACGGCTTCGCCAGGACGGCCGACGACATCGGGGACCGGGCTCCGCCGGGGCAACGGCTCCGCCTGCTCGACGAGCTTGAGGCCGATCTCCGCCGCCTGTACGCGTGCCGCGACCGTGCGCACGGCCCGGGCGAGAACAGCGGCCCGGGCGCCGACGGCGAGGGCAGCCGCGCCGGGGCTGACGCCGGCCCGGACGGTGACGGCGCAGAGCCATGCAGCCGCGTGGTACGCGCGCTCGGGCCTGCCGTGACCGACTGCGGAATCCCGAAGCAGCCCTTCCTCGACCTGATCCAGGCCAACCGGCAGGACCAGGTCGCTTCCCGCTACCAGACCTTCGAGGACCTGGTCGGCTACTGCCGCCTGTCGGCCAACCCGGTGGGCCGGATCGTGCTGCACGTGTTCGGCAGCCCCTCCCCCCGGCGGGCCGAGCTGTCCGATTCCATCTGCACCGCGCTGCAGCTGGCCGAGCACTGGCAGGACGTGGCCGAAGACCTGCGCACGGGCCGCATCTACCTACCCGCGCAGGACCTGGACAGGTTCGGCTGCACCGAGGACGACCTGGCGCAGGCCAGCGCGCCGCCGCAGGTGCGCGCGCTGATGGCGTTCGAGACCGGGCGGGCCATGGCGCTGCTGGACGCGGGCGCCCCGCTGATCGGCACGCTGCGCGGCGCGGCGCGCGTCGCGGTGGCCGGCTACGTCGCGGGCGGACGGGCCGCGCTGGCCGCGATCGCCGCCGCCGACCACGACGTGCTGCGCGCCACGCCGCGGCCCCGCAAGCCGTATCTGGCCGCTCAGCTCGTCCTCGCCTACGCGAGAGGGCGGTGAGGCGGTGACCTCCCAGGCCTCGGGGGCCACCGACGTCCGTGCTGCGTACCAGCACTGCGAGCAGGTGACCCGGACCCAGGCACGGAACTTCTCCTACGGCATCCGGCTGCTGCCCGGCGGGAAGCGCCGGGCGCTGTCAGCGGTGTACGCGTTCGCCCGCCGGATCGATGACATCGGCGACGGGACACTGCCCGCCGCGGACAAGCTGGCCGCGTTGCGGGACGCGCGCGGCGCCGTGGCCGCGCTGGAGCGGGATGGCATCGAGGCCGCGGCGGGCGACCCGGTGCTAGTCGCGCTCGCCGACGCGGCGCGCAGGTACCCGATCCCGCTCGGCGCCTTCGGCGAGCTGATCGACGGCTGCGAGGCCGACGTGCACGGCACGAGCTACGCGACCTTCGGCGAGCTTGAGCACTACTGCAGGTGCGTGGCCGGGTCGATCGGGCGGCTCTCGCTCGGCGTGTTCGGCAGCCGGGATCCCGGCACGACCGAGCCGCTGGCCGACGCCCTCGGGATCGCGCTGCAGCTCACCAACATCCTGCGCGACGTCCGCGAGGACCTCATCAACGGCCGGGTGTACCTGCCCGCGGAGGACCTGGGGCGCTTCGGCGCCATGCTGCGGCCCGAGCGCGCCGACGCCCTGGCCGGCGAGCACGGGCTGCAGGACGTCGTGCGGTTCGAGGCGCGGCGCGCCCTCGGCTGGTACGCGACCGGGATGCGGCTGCTGCCGCTGCTCGACCGGCGCAGCGCGGCGTGCACGGGAGCGATGGCCGGGATCTACCTGCGGCTGCTCAAGCAGATCGCCGCGGCGCCCGCCGCGGCGCTGCGGCAGCGGCAGTCGCTGCCAGGTAAGGAAAAGGCCATGGTCGCGGCCAGGGCACTGGCCGGGATCGCCGACCGGGTACCCGACGCCGGGCTCGCCCGGCCCGGACCGGCCTGGACCCGTCCGGCCGGCCCCGTCCGCGGGCGGTGCGGCGCCGGGTCGCGCGGCGGGACCCGCGACGGGGGGACGGCCGTGACCGCGCGCGCCGTGGTGATCGGCGGCGGCCTGGCGGGCATCACCGCGGCGATCACGCTACGCGAGGCCGGGATCGGCGTCACCCTGCTGGAGGCCCGGCCGCGGCTCGGCGGCGCGACCAGCTCGTTCTCCCGCGGCGAGCTGACCGTCGATACCGGCCAGCACGTGTTCCTGCGCTGCTGCACGAGCTACCGGGAGCTGCTCGGCCAGCTCGGCGTGACCGGATCGGCGACACTCCAGGACCGCTTCGACGTCACCGTGCTGTCGCCCGGCGGCCGGGCCAGGCTGCGCCGTAGCGCGCTGCCCGCGCCTTTGCACCTGAGCCGGGCCCTGATCGGCTACCGCTTCCTGTCCCTGCCGGAACGGCTCCGCGTAGGCCAGGCGGCCCTGGCGCTGCGGGGCACCGATCCGGCGCAGCCCGGCCTGGACGCCCAGCGGCTGGGCGACTGGCTCGGCGCCCGGGGGCAGAACGAGCGCGCCCGCCGCAAGCTCTGGGACCTGTTCATCGTCTCGTCGCTGAACATCGACGGCGACGCGGCCAGCGCGTCGCTCGCCGCGTACGTGCTCAAGACCGCGTTGCTCAGCGACTCCGGCGCCGCGGACATCGGCGTACCCGCGGCGCCGCTCGGCGACCTGCACGGGCGGGCCGCGGCCCGCGTGCTCGACCGGCTCGGCGCGCAGATCCGGCTGGGGACCAAGGCGGCCGGGGTGGAGCGTGCCACGGCCGGAGGGTTCCGGGTCCGGGTGACGCCCGGCCCGGATGGCGCCGGCGCGACCCGCGCCGAGGGCGCCGGCGGTGCCGGCGGCGAGGTGATCGAGGCTGATGGCGTGGTTCTCGCGGTCCCGGCCGGCCCCGCGGCCCGGCTGGCCGAGGCGGCGGGCGTCGCGGGCGCGGCCCGCTGGGATGACCTGGGCACATCGCCGATCGTGAACGTGCACGTGATCTACGACCGGCGGGTCACCGAGCTGCCGTTCGCCGCCGCCCTGGACTCCCCGGTGCAGTGGGTGTTCGACAAGACCCGGACGTCCGGCCTGCGAGCCGGGCAGTACCTGGCGATATCGCTGTCCGCGGCGGACGGCTACGTGGACGTCCCGACCGCGACGCTGCGGGAGCGCTTCCTGCCTGCGCTCGAGGAACTGTTCCCGGCCGCCGCGGCGGCCAGGGTCACCGATTTCTTCGTCACCCGGGAGCGCCGGGCGACGTTCCGTCAGGCACCGGGGTGCGGCGCGCTGCGTCCCGGCGCCGCGACCTCGCTGCCGGGACTGCTGCTGGCCGGGGCATGGACCGATACCGGGTGGCCGGACACGATGGAGGGTGCCGTGCGGAGCGGACGCACTGCTGCACAGGAGCTGATCCAGGAATTCGCCGGGTGGGCGGGGCGCGAGCCGGGCGGCGGTCACGCGCCCGCGGCCGCGCGGCAGGACGGCATCTCGGCCCAGGCCGCGGGGTGGCCGTCATGACGGCCACGATCCCCGAGGGCGTGGAAAGCGCCCGCGACCTGGTGGGCCCGGCGATCGCCGCGGCCGTGGACCAGCTGAGCCCCGAAGTCCGCAGCGTCGCCGCGTACCACCTCGGGCTGACCGACCTGGCCGGGCGCCCGACCGGCCGCGCCGGCGCCGGGGGAAAGGCGCTGCGCCCGGCGCTTGCGCTGCTGTCGGCCCGGGCCGCGGACGCGGCGCCCGAGCATGGCGTGCCCGCCGCCGCGGCCGTCGAGTTCGTGCACAACTTCTCGCTGCTGCACGACGACATCATGGACGGCGACAACGAGCGCAGGCACCGGCCGACCGCCTGGACGGTATACGGGGTCGGCGCGGCGATCCTGGCCGGCGACGCCATGCTGGCGCTGGCCCAGGACCTACTGCTGGAGGGGTCGGCCCCGCAGAATATCTGGGCCTCGCGCTGCCTGTCCGCGGCCGTGCAGCGGCTGATCGCCGGCCAGGGCGCGGACCTGGCCTTCGAGCGCCGCGATGACGTCACGCTCGACGAGTGCCGGCAGATGGCCGGGGACAAGACCGCCGCGCTCATGGCCTGCGCCTGCAGCATCGGCGCCATCTACGTCGGCGCGCCCGCGGACCTGGCCATGGGCCTGGCCGGATTCGGGGCCCACGTGGGCCTGGCGTTCCAGCTCACCGACGATCTTCTCGGCATCTGGGGCGCGCCGGAGATCACCGGCAAGCCGGTCCGGTCGGACCTACGGACCAGGAAGAAGTCGCTGCCCGTGGTGGCCGCGCTGACCAGCGGCACCGAGTCCGGGCGGGAACTCGGCACGCTGCTGGCCCAGACCGAGCCGCTCGGCGAGGACGAGCTGATCCACGCGGCCGGGCTAGTCGAGGCGGCCGGGGGCCGGGAGTGGGCGGAAGCCGAGGCCGACGCCGCGCTGGCCTCGGCCGACAAGTGCCTGGCGGAAACGGACATGCCCGACAACGTGCGGGCGGAGTTCGCCGCGATCGCCCAGTTCATCACGGCGCGCCAATGGTGAGGCGCACAGGTACGGCAGCGGCGGTGACGGCGACATGACCGTCACCCAGGCGCGGGCAGGCTCCGACACCGCGCAGGCCGCCCAGAAGGCGCTGGACCAGGCGGTAAACCATCTGCTCGGGCTGCAGCACGATCAGGGATGGTGGCAGGGCGAGCTGGAGACCAACGTCACCATGGACGCCGAGGACCTGCTGCTGCGCGAGTTCCTCGGCGTGCGGACCGCGGACCAGACCGCGGCCGCGGCCCGGTGGATCAGGTCCGGCCAGCGCGCGGACGGGACCTGGGCCAACTTCCGCGGCGGTCACGCCGACCTGTCCACAACCGTCGAGGCCTACGTCGCGCTCCGGCTGGCCGGCGATTCCCCCAACGCCGGCCACATGACCCGCGCCGCGGACTGGATCAGGGCCTCCGGCGGGATCCCGGCCACCCGCGTGTTTACCCGCATCTGGCTGGCCCTGTTCGGCGAGTGGTCATGGGACGACTTGCCGGTCATGCCGCCGGAGATGATCTACCTTCCCGCCTGGTCCCCGCTCAACGTGTACGACTGGGCGTGCTGGGCTCGCCAGACCATCGTGCCGCTGACCATTGTCTGCTCGCTGCGCCCGGTCCGGACCTTGCCGATTGACCTTAACGAACTCCGGGGGCCGGGGTCCGGTGACGCGACGCGAACCGGCTCGGCGGGCTTCGACGGCTGGTCCGCCGTGTTCGGCGGCCTGGACCGGGTGCTGCACCGCTACGAGAAGCGGCTGCCGGGCCTCGCTCCGGCCCGCGCGGTCCGGAGGGCCGCGCTACGCCGCTGCGCGGAGTGGATCATCGCGCGGCAGGAGCGGGATGGCTGCTGGGGCGGCATCCAGCCGCCGTGGGTCTACTCGCTGATCGCGCTGCACCTGCTCGGCTACGGCCTCGACCATCCCGTGATCGCGCGCGGCCTCGCGGGCCTGGACCGGTTCACGATCTGGGAGGAGTCGCCAGACGGGCCGGTCCGGCGGCTGGAGGCGTGCCAGTCACCGGTGTGGGACACCGTGCTGGCGATGATCGCGCTCGCGGACGCCGGGCTGCCGTCCGACCACCCGGCGCTGCGCTCGTCGGCCGGGTGGGTCCTGGACGAGGAGATCCGCGGGCCGGGTGACTGGCAGGTCCGCAGGCCCGGCCTGGACCCGAGCGGCTGGGCGTTCGAGTTCGACAACGACGGCTACCCGGACGTGGACGACACGGCCGAGGTGGTGCTGGCGTTGCGGCGGGTCACAGACGGCGGGGGCTCGGGGGACCGCGCGCGCCGTGGCCAGCAGGCCGCGGCGCGCGCGGTCCACTGGCTCATCGGCATGCAGTCCCGGGACGGCGGGTGGGGTGCCTTCGACGCTGACAACACCTCCCGGTTCCCGGCCCGGCTGCCGTTCTGCGACTTCGGCGAGGTGACCGACCCGCCGTCGGCCGACGTCACCGCGCACACGGTGGAGGCGCTGGCCGCGGAGGGGCTGGGCGCGACCAAGGCGGTGCGCCGGGGCGTGGCCTGGCTGTTGCGGGCCCAGGAGAGCGACGGGTCCTGGTTCGGCCGGTGGGGCGCGAACTACGTGTACGGGACCGGCGCCGTGGTCCCCGCGCTGATCGCGGCGGGCGTGCGCCCCGGCAAGCCGCCGATCCGGCGCGCCCTGGCCTGGCTGGTCGCCCACCAGAACCCCGACGGCGGCTGGGGCGAGGACCTGCGGTCCTACGACGACCCCGGGTGGGCGGGCCGCGGCGAGTCCACCGCGTCGCAGACCGCGTGGGCGTTGCTGGCCCTGCTCGCCGCGGGCGGGCCGGGCGAGCAACCCAGCATCGACCGCGGCGTCCGGTGGCTCGCGCAAACCCAGCGCCCGGACGGGACCTGGGACGAGCCGCAGTTCACCGGAACCGGGTTCCCGGGTGACTTCTACATCAACTACCACCTGTACCGGCTGGTCTTCCCGGTCAGCGCCCTCGGCCGGTACCTGGACGGGAAAGGCGGTGCCGGATGAGCCCAGGGCCCGGACCCGGGCTGGTGGTCTGCGCCCCGCTGCGGCTGGAGGCACGGGCGGTGCGGCGCGGCCTCGGCGACCGCGGCGAGGTCCGCCGCAGCGGTTACGGCCCGGCCAGGGCGGCCGTGCAGGCTGGCCAGCTCCGCGACCTCCCGTTGCGAATGCTGGCCGTGGGCGGGGTCGGCGGCGGGATCCGTGCCGACCTCAAGCTCGGGGACGTCGTGGTGGGTACGGAGGTCAGCCGGCTCGGTTCCGCCGCGTCGGTGAGCTGCCCGTCCGCGCCGCTGCTCGCGGCTGAGCTACGCCGGGCCGGGCTGCGCGCCTCGGCCGGCAAGATCGTCACCGTGGATCACCTGTTCCGGCCCGGCCAGCGGGAGCAGCTGGTGGCCCAGGGCGCGGCGGCGGTCGACATGGAGTCGGCGCCGCTGCTGGAGGGCGCCGCGGGCCGCCCCGCCGTCGTGCTCCGCGCGATATCGGACACCCCGCAGCGGCCGCTGCTCAGCCCGTGGGTGGTGCCGGGCGGCCTGGCCGCGCTGCGGTCGCTGCGCCTGGCCGGGCCCGCGCTCGCCCGGTGGGCGGCGGCGTGCGCGCCCCGCCAGGTGCTGCTGGCCGGCCCGCGCTCGTTCTGCGCCGGGGTGGAGCGGGCGATCGAGATCGTCGAGCGGGTGCTCGACCGGCACGGCCCTCCGGTGTACGTGCGCAAGCAGATCGTGCACAACAAGGTCGTGGTGACCAGCCTCGAAGGCCGCGGGGCGATCTTCGTGGACGAGCTGGACGAGGTTCCCGACGGCGCTGTCGTGGTGTTCTCCGCGCACGGGGTCTCGCCGGAGGTACGGCGGGTCGCGCCGGAGCGCGGCCTCGAGGCCATCGACGCGACCTGCCCGCTGGTCGCCAAGGTGCACGCCGAGGCGCGCCGGTTCGCCGCCGAGGGCTATCACGTGGCGCTCATCGGGCACTCCGGGCACGAGGAGGTCGAGGGCACGCTGGGCGAGGCGCCGAAGGCGATGACGCTGGTCGAGACCACGGCGGACGTGGCCAGGCTGGAGCCGCCGGACCCGGACCGGGTCGCCTACCTGATGCAGACCACGTTGTCCGCCGACGAGGCCGGCGGGATCGCCGACGCGCTGCTGGAGCGGTTCCCCCGGCCGCGCGGCGGCCCGGCAGCGACGACATCTGCTACGCCACGACCAACCGCCAGCTCGCGGTCCGCGCGATCGCGGCCGAGTCCGACCTGGTGCTGGTGGCGGGCTCGGCCAACTCGTCCAACTCGCGGCGCCTGGTGGAGACCGTTGAGCGGGCCGGGACCCCCGCCTACCTGATTGACGGCCCTGAGGACATCGAGCTCGACTGGCTCGCGGGCGCGTCGGTCGTGGGGCTCACCGCGGGGGCGTCCGCCCCGCCCGCCGTGGTCGGCCAGATCATCGACGCGCTGTCCGGCCTCGGCCCGGTCGAGGTCAGCGAGCGCGTGGTCGCCACCGAATCCATCCGCTTCGGGCTGCCGAAGGAGTTGAAGCGATAAATGTCGATGCCGTTGCGCCAGAGCGTGCGCGTTGGTACCTACCTGCTGCGCCAGAAACTGGCTCGCCGGGACAAGTTCCCGCTGCTGGTGGAGCTCGAGCCGCTGTTCGCGTGCAACCTCAAGTGCGCTGGCTGCGGCAAGATCCAGCAGCCGCATGACGTGTTGAAGCAGCGGATGCCGGTGGAGCAGGCGCTGGGCGCGATCGAGGAGTGCGGCGCGCCGATGGTGTCGATCGCCGGCGGCGAGCCGCTCATGCACCCGCAGATCGACGAGATCGTGCGCCAGCTGATCGCGCGCAAGAAGTTCGTGTTCTTGTGCACGAACGCGCTGCTCATGCCGAAGAAGATCGACAAGTTCACGCCGTCGCCGTATTTCTCGTGGGTGGTGCACATCGACGGGCTGCGGGAGCGGCACGACGAGTCGGTCTGCAAGGAGGGCGTGTTCGACGCCGCGGTCGAAGCGATCAAGGACGCGAAGCGGCGCGGGTTCCAGGTCAACACCAACACCACGTTCTTCAACACCGACACCCCGCACACCGTGATCGACGTGCTCAACTACCTCAACGACGACCTGGGCGTCGACCAGATGCAGATCTCTCCGGCCTACGCCTACGAGAAGGCGCCTGACCAGGTGCACTTCCTGGGCGTCACCGAGACCAGGGAGTTGTTCCGCAAGGCGTTCGGCGACGGCAACCGGCAGCGCTGGCGGCTGAACCACTCGCCGCTGTTCCTCGACTTCCTCGAGGGCAAGACGGACTTCGGCTGCACCGCGTGGGGCATCCCGTCTTACTCGCTGCTCGGCTGGCAGCGGCCCTGCTACCTGATGGCCGACGGGTACGCCAGGACGTACCGGGAGCTGATCGAGACCACGGACTGGGACGCCTACGGCCGCGGCAAGGACCCGCGGTGCGCGAACTGCATGGCGCACTGCGGGTACGAGCCGTCCGCGGTGCTGGCCACGATGGGATCGCTGCGGGAATCCCTGCGCGCGATGCGCGGGACCTGACCGGCGGCGAGACGCCTGGCCGCCGGGCCGGCCGCGGGGAGGCGGCTGCGGGGAGCCGGTTGCGGGAGGCGGCCGGGTGGTCCCCCCGCCGCGCCGGATGGTCCCCCGGCCGCGCCGGGTTGCGTAGTGTCTACACTGCAGCGATCCATCCCCGCCCGGCCCGCGCAGGAAGGCACCACGCCGTGACCTCGCCCAGCACCCAGCCCGTCGTCTCCGGCGGCCGGGCGGCCGGGGCGGGCTCGAAGCGGGGCGAGGCCCGGCGCGCGGGCTTCGACGCCGGCCCCCGCTGGATGATGGCGCTCCCGCCGGTCGTCACGTTCGCGATCATGCTCTGGGGCATCACCGGAGCCTCGTACTGGCGGGACGAGGCCGCCACCATGTCGGCGGTGCAGCGTCCGCTCGGCAACCTGCTGCAGACGCTCGGGAACATCGACGCCGTGCACGGCGCCTACTACCTGCTCATCTGGGTGGTGGTGCGGCTGGGCGGCACCGGCGAGCTGGTGACCAGGTTCCCGTCGGCGCTGGCCATGGCCGGAGCGGCGGCCGCCGTGGCCGCGCTGGGCCGGCGGCTGATCTCACCGCGGGCGGGACTGGCCTCGGGCCTGGTGTTCGCGGTCCTGCCTGAGGTCAGCCTGTACGGGCAGGAAGCTAGGTCGTATGCGATCGTCGTCGCGCTGGCGGCCCTGGCGAGCTACCTGCTGGTCCGGGCCATGCAGGCCGACCGCGGCGCCACGCGCCGCTGGCTGACCGGCTACGCGGTGTGCCTGGCCGCGCTGGGCATCGTGAACATCTTCGGCCTGCTGCTGGTCCCGGCGCACGCGGTGACGGTGGCGTTGCGGTACTTGCGCTCGGACGACGCGGGTGACGCGGCTGGCGCGGGAAGCGCGGCTGGCGCGGGCGGCAGCCGGGCCGACCGGTCGCTGGTACTGGGCTGGCTCGCCGCGGCCGGAGCGGGCATCGTAGCGGCCAGCCCGTTGCTGGTCTTGGGCTTCGTGCAGCGCGGGACGCACCCTTGGCTCAGCCGGCCTGGCCTCCGCGCGGTCGAGGGCCTGCGCCAGCTGGCCGGCCCGGCGCTGGTGGTGGACGGCGTGGTCCTGGTCATCGCCGCCGGGATCGTGGTCAGCGCCCTGGGCGGACGGGAGCGGCTGCGCGCCAACTGGCCGGGATCCGTGCCGGCCCTGTGCCTGCCCTGGCTGATCCTGCCCCCGGCGATCCTGGTCATCGGCTCGCAGATCACGCCGCTGTATACGTTCCGGTATGTCCTGTTCTGCATCCCTGCGATCGCGCTGCTGGCGGGCGCCGGGCTGGCCGCGCTCGGCTGGGTGGCCGGTACCGCGGCGCTCGTGGTGGTCGCGGTGCTCGGGGTGCCGGCCCAGCTGCAGGTACGCGGTCCCAACGGACACGGCGACAACGTCAGGCGGGCCGACCGGATCGTGGCCCGCAACATGCGGCCGGGAGATGCCGTTCTGGAGTTCAAGGCCGAGAACTTCGCCCAGGCGTACCCGTACGGGATCCGCCAGCTGATTCCCATTGCCCAGGCGAAGACGCCGATCCAGTCCGCCACGCTCGTCGGCACCTTCCTGCCCGATCCCGTGGTGCGGCAGCGGCTGACCCGGGTCTCGCGCGTCTGGGTCGTCGAGTACGGGCGCCACCCCACGCCGCTGGTGATCTTGAGCGGCCTGCACTTCACGCTGGTCCACGCCTGGCGGACCAGCGACATCTGGCTATATCTCTACGCGCGCGCCGGCGGCGGCTGAGCGGCGCCGCCGCCACGGCCACGGCGTCCGCGGCAGCAACCACGACGCGCCGCGACGGCGCCGAGATAGCGGCACGATCACGGCAACTTCGCAGAACTCCTTCAGGATCCATTCAGCGTGGACGTCCATCATCGGTACCGGCGCAGATCTATGCGTCCCGGGAGCGGGCAAACCCGGCGCCGCGGGCGCCCCCGGCCTGCGGCCCCGAGCGGAGATCAGGGTTCCAGAGGAGTTCTCATGTTCTTCACGTACCTCCGGCGTGAGCTGCGCCGGCGGATGCGCCAGGCCATCTTCATCTCCCTGGGCCTTGCCCTCGGGATCGGCCTGGTCATTACGGTGACCGCCGCGTCGTCCGGCGTCAAGGCCGCGCAGGGCAAGGTGCTGCAGAACCTGTACGGCGTAGGCACGGCCGCCACCGTCACGTCCGCGCCCAAGGCGGGCTCCTTCGGAGTGGGGGGCCGTAACTTCACGTTCAAGCCCGGCGCGACGATCAAGCTCGACGAGCTGACCGCGACGCGCAGCCTCGGCAGCCTAGACGACTCGACCGTGACGACGATCTCGAAGCTGAACGGCGTGGCGGCCGCGAGCGGCGCGCTGACCGCGACCAACGTCGACACCACGTTCAAGATCCCTGACTTCAGCGGCGGCGGTGGCGGTAGCGGCGGTGGCGGTGGCTTCGGCGGCGGCGGTGGCGGCCGCGGCGGCGGTGGCGGTGGCACCGGGAGCTTCCGCGGCCCCGGATCCTTCAACACCGGGAACACGGTGACGGTCGACGGCGTCGACCTCTCCGCGAGCAGCCAGGCGCTCGGCCCGCTCAGCAACGGGACCCTCAGCTCGGGCCGCACGCTGAAGTCGTCCGACGCCAGCTCCAACGTGGCCGTGATCGACGCCAGCTACGCGAAGTCGGCCAGCCTCAAGGTGGGGTCGGACGTCACGATCGCCGGCACGAAGTTCCCGGTCGTCGGGATCGTGACCGACCCGGCGAGTGACGCCTCCGCGGACGTCTACATCCCGCTCGCCCGCGCCCAGGCGCTGGCCAGCCCCACACAGGCCGGCAAGGTCAACACCATCTACGTGGCGGCCGACAGCTCCGCGAACATCGCCGCCGTGCAGAAGGAGATCCAGAACGCGGTGCACGGGGTGACGGTCACTACGTCCGCCGACCTGGCCAGCGAGGTCACCGGGTCCCTGTCCAGCGCGTCCAGCCTGGCCAACAACCTCGGCAAGTGGCTCGCGGTCGCGGTCCTGATCGCGGCGTTCCTGCTGGCCAGCCTGCTGACCCTGGCCGCCGTGGCGCGCCGGACCCGGGAGTTCGGCACGCTCAAGGCCCTGGGCTGGCGCAGCCGCCGGGTCATCGGCCAGGTGATGGGCGAGTCGATCACGCTGGGCATCATCGGCGGCGTGGTCGGCGTCGGGCTCGGCTTCCTCGGCGCCGAGATCGTGGAGAAGGTCGCGAAGCCGCTGACCGCCTCGGTGGGCCTGACCACCGGCTCGGCCACGCCGGGCGGCGCTCGCGCGTTCGGCGGGTTCGGTGGCGGCGGCGGCGGCGGCGAGTTCCCCGGCGCCGGTGGCGGTGGCGGTGGCGGCGGGGCGCCCGGCGGCGGGGGCGGGTTCCGCGCCGTGGGGGCGGCCGCGCGCTCGACGACCGTGCACCTGACCGCGCCGGTTACGATCGAGATCATCATCCTCGCCGTGGTGCTGGCCGTGGCGGGCGGCCTGATCGCCGGGATGCTCGGCGGCTGGCGCGCCGCCCGGCTCCGCCCGGCCGCGGCCCTGGGCCGGGTCGAATGACCAGGCGGCCGGACCAGCTGGCGGACAGCGCGGACATCCAGGAGAGGACTTCATGTACAAGCTCACCGGCGTGACCAAGAACTACCAGAAGGGCCGCACCACCGTGCACGCGCTGCAGGGCGTGGACCTGGTCATCGAGGATGGCGAGTGGCTAGCCATCCAGGGCCCGACCGGGCACGGCAAGACCACGCTGCTGCAGATGCTCGGCGGCCTGGACCGGCCGACGTCCGGCATAGTCGACTTCGACGGACAGGACCTGGCCCAGCTGCGGGAGGGCCAGGTCACCAACGTCAGGGCGAACTCGATCGGGTTCATCTTCCAGACGTTCAACCTGATCCCGACGCTCTCCGCGGAAGAGAACGTGGAGACGGCGCTGGTGCCGCTGCACGTCGGCGCGGCCGAGCGGCGGGCCCGGTCCGAGAAGGCCCTGGCCGCTGTCGGGCTCGCCGACCGGGCCAAGCACCTGCCGTCGGAACTGTCCGGCGGGCAGCAGCAGCGGGTGGCCATCGCCCGGGCGCTGGTCAAGGAGCCCAAGGTGCTGCTGGCCGACGAGCCGACCGGCAACCTCGACGAGGGCACCAGGGACGAGATCATCGGGCTGCTCGAGAACCTTTGGCGGGAGCGTGGCCTGACCCTGGTCCTGGTCACCCACGACAGCGGGATCGCGCGCCGGGCCCAGCGCGTCGGGCTGATGCAGCACGGCAAGCTGTCGATCCGCCAGGACACCAGGGCCCGGGGCGCCGCCTCGTCGGTGAGCCGGGCCTCCGCCCCCGCCTCATCGGTCAGCGGGGACACCACGCTGACCGACTGACGCCCGCCCGCGGGCCCGGACGTCCGCGCGGGCCCCGCGGCAGGCCCCTCCCTCAGGAGTGGGGGAGGGGCAGCTCGCACCAGACGACCTTGCCGGAGAGCGTCCGCCGCGCGCCCCAGCGCTTGGCCAGCTGGCTGACCACCTGCAGCCCGCGGCCGCGCTCGTCCTCGTCGCCCGCGTGCCGCAGCCGGGGCAGGGCCGCCGAGTCATCCAGCACCTCGCACACCAGTCCGCCCTCGCGGACCAGGCGCAGCGCGATCGATCCCTGGGCGTAGCGAACCGCGTTGGTGACCAGCTCCGAGGCCAGCAGCTCCGCGGTGGGGATCAGCTCGGCCAGTCCCCAGCGCTTCAGCCGCCTCCGGACGAGCAGGCGCGCCCGGCGCGCGGACGTCAGTTCGGACGCCAGCTTCCACGTGACGTGCTGGTCCCGGCCCAGGCGGCGCAGCCTGGCCATCAGTACCGCGATGTCGTCGCGCTGGTGATCGGCGTAGACACCGGCCAGCGTGGCCTTGCACAGGTCTTCCAGCGAGCGGCTGGCCGTGCCGGGCCCGAACGTCGCGCGCAGCCGAGCGAGTCCCTCGTCGATGTCGCTCGTGCGCGTCTCGACCAGCCCGTCGGTGTAGAGCACGAGCAGGCTGCCGTCCTTGATCTTGAATTCCCGCGTCTGGATCGGTCCCGCCCCGATGCCGAGCGGCGGGGCCGGCGAGATGTCCAGGAACTCGCTCTTGCCGTCTGGGGGCACGAGCAGCGGGGGCAGGTGGCCGGCCGAGGCGATCTCGCAGCTGCCGGAGACCGCGTCGAAGACCGCGTACACGCAGGTGGCAAAGTGCGGCTCACGTTGCCCCAGCTCGTGCATGAGCTCATCGAGTTGCTGCAGCGTTTCCGCGGGCGGCAGCTCCAGCCGGGCGAGCGTGCGGATCGCCGTGCGCAGCCGGCCCATCGTGACGGCGGCGCGCACTCCGTGGCCGGCCACGTCGCCGACGACCATGGCCACCCGGCCGCCCGGCAGCGCGATCGACTCGTACCAGTCGCCGCCCACCTCGATCATCTTGCTGCCGGGCAGGTAGCGGTGGCGGACCTCGACCGAGGACGGCGCGGTGAGCCCCGTGGGCAGCAGGCTGCGCTGCAGGGTCAGCGCGGTGGCGCGCTCCCGGCTGTACCGGCGGGCGTTGTCGATGAAGATCGCCGCGCGGGAGGCGAACTCCATGCCGATCTCGGTGTCGTAGGCGTCGAAGCGCCGGTATCCCTTGAACCTCGTGCAGGCGAAGAACCCGAGCGTGGTCCCCCGGGCGATCAGCGGCAGCAGCAGCAGGGACGTGCCGGTCAGCAGCCTGCCGATCGGCAGGCGGCGCATGCCCTCGGCGAGGTTGTTGGCGATGTCGTTATTCGCGAGATCCGCCATGATCGGCTTGCCGGTATCCAGGCACCGGGTGTGCGGCGCGTCCGGCGGGTAGCTGAGGATCTCGCCGATCGGGAACGTCGCGTCCCAGCCGGGGTCGTCGTTGTCGTGAGCGACCGCGAGCCGCCGGACCAGATGCTGTCCCTCGTGTGTGTCGCCGGGAAACTCATCCGCGCCTACCAGGCTTTCCAGCACCAGCAGTCCCGCTGAGTTGCAGAAGTGCGGAACGATGATGTTGACCAGCGCGGGCGCCATCTGGTCGATGTCAAGCGCCCCGCCGGTCCGGGAGAAGGCGCCGTCGAGGAGCGCGTGCCGCATGACCGCCGGGTCGAGGAACCGCTCCTCCGACGGGGGGGCGATGCGCAGCACCACCTGCGCGACCAGGCGCGGGTCGGCCGAGCGGACCGGCTGGACCGTGACCACCGCGTCGGCGTGGTGGCTGTTGTTGGTCTTGATCGTCAGCACCGCGGTGCCCTCGCGGTCCGAGCAGGCCGCGTCGATCAGCGACTGCAGCCCGCTGCCGTAGGCGGACCCGGTGACCAGGCTGCCAAGGTCAAGGCCGAGCAGCGAGCCGGTGCCCTCGGAGAGTACCTCGCCCGCCGCGCGGTCATGCTGGAGGATCCGGCCCGACTTGTCGATCCCGACGGTGAAGGTCCTCGCCGATGTGCTGGACAGGAGCGCAGCGATGTCGGCTGCCATCCCGGATGTGACCATCCGACGCGCTCCCCTCCAAGGCACGGTCGTAGTTTGTTCGGTTCATTATGAAACAAGTTTTCCGTGTTCCGAGAAAGAATGCCGTGCTGGCCTAGCGTTTGCTAGGGCCAATGCGCGGCCGGCAGACTCAAACCGGGTCAGCAGGGACGCCGGTTCCGCCTGTGGCCTGCGGGACCGCGCTCGGGTGGTGCGAGCCCGGATCCGGCCTGGTCGCTGCGGCCGGGCCGAGCGGACCGATGAGGAGGATGCATGCCCCGGCTTACCGTTCTCGGCAGCCTGAACGTAGACATCTCGGTGGCGGTGCCGCGGCTGCCCGCCCCCGGGGAGACCGTGCTCGGGTCGGGAGCTGTGATCGTTCCGGGCGGCAAGGGAGCGAATCAGGCGGTGGCCGCCGCGCGGCTGGGCGGCGCGGTTCGGATGATCGGCTGTGTCGGGGATGACGAGTTCGGGCGGATGACCCGGTCGGCGCTCGAGGCCGAGGGCGTCGACGTGGGCGGGGTGCGCGCCGTCGATGGCAGCGCCACGGGACTGGCCCTGATCACGGTCGACGCCGCTGGCGAGAACGTGATCACAGTGGCTCCCGGGGCCAACGGCCAGGTCGGCGACGCCGAGATTGCCGCGGCGCTGTCGGCAGCGCCGGACATCCTCGTGCTGTCCGCCGAGATCCCGGCCGAGGTCCTCACGGAGGTCCTGGCCGGGGCCCGCGCCGCCGGCGTGGCGTGCTTGCTCAACCTGGCGCCCGCCCCGCCCGAGGCGGCCGGGCTGCTGGCGGGCCCGGGTGAGGCAGGCTGGCTGGTCGTGAACGAATCCGAGGCCGCCGTGGTACTCGGGCACGCCGTAGCCGGGCTGGCGGAGGCGAGCGTGGCAGCGCGTGAGCTGCACGACTTCGGCGCGCGGCACGCGGTGGTCACCGCGGGACCGGAGGGCGCCGCGCTGGCCAGCCCGGCCGGGGACGAGCTGGTTCCCGGGCTGCTGGTGGACAGCGTGGACAGCGTGGGCGCAGGGGACGCGTTTGTCGCCGCGCTGGCCGTGGCGCTGGCGGCGGGCGTGCCGGAGCGGGACGCGGTGCGGGCCGCGTGCGCGGCCGGCGCCACGGCGACGACCCGGCGCGGCACTCAGGATGCGCTCCCGAGTCCGCCGGACATTCTCGCCGCTACCGGCGTCGCCTGGCCGGTCAGCCCGGGCTAACCCGGCTGGGCGTCTGCTGCGGCTGATCCGGCGTCCGCTCGCGCTGACCGGCCGGCGTCCACCGGTGCAGCCCGTCCGGGAGCCCGCAGAAGGCTTCGACCGGGAGGTGGCTGCCCGGCGGGTGCCCGGGGTTTCCAGGGAGCGGGCTAAGCGTCCCGGGCGGGCTCGCCGTGGCTGGCGTTGGCCCGGCCGCGGCCCCAGTACGCCTTCGGCGACATCTGGCCCAGGCCGCGCTCGGTGAGGATATCCCGCAGCCGGGACACGACCTTCGCCTCGCCGAAGAGATAGGCGTGGCCGCGCCCGGGCGGCAGCTCGACCTCGGCCGCCTCCGCCGCAAGCGCCGCCGGGTCGCCGGCCGGGGCGCCGAGGCGGTGCAGCCAGGAGATGCGCGTGGCCGCCGCCGAGGAGAGCTCCTGCTCGTCGCGCTCCTCGGGGACCTCTAGCACCAGCGTGGCCAGGCTGCTGGCCGGCAGGGTCTCGGCCATAACGAATATCGCGGGCAGCGCGGACTCGTCGCCCAGGAACAGGTGCCAGTCCGCCGCGGCGGACGTGGTGATCTTCCCGCGCGGCCCGATGCCCTCGATCCGGTCACCGGGCCGGGCCGACCGTACCCAGCGCTCGCCCGGGCCGTCGCCGTGCAGCACGATGTCGAGGGTGAGCAGCCGGGCTCCGGCATCAAGCTCGCGGATGGTGTAACGCCGCCGCACCGGCCGGTTGCCCTCGGCCGCCACCAGCAGCATCACATCTTGGCCCGGCAGGTACTCGAAGCCGCCGAGCTCAGGAGCCGTCAGCCTGAGCCGCTGCATGTGCGGGGTCAGCTGGACGGAGTCGACGACGCCGAGGTTCAGCCGGGTGGTGCTCGCCAGTGGTCCGGACAGCTGGGCGAACGGGTCGTCCAGCGCCGCCAGCGCCGATTCGGGCAGTGCATCAGCCATGAAGGCCAGCCTTTCACTTATCGCCGATATGACGACGCCCCCGGAGCGGGGGCTCACGAGGGCGTGCCAGGCGCTGGTGCGCGGTCGCCTCTCGGCGAGTGGCACAACGCGGCTCCAGCCGAACGGTATTCCGCGAAGGCAGTAGGTGCGGCCCGGGGGACACAGCACACCAGCGATGTCTAGGAACAGCAGCCTGGCCCGCCCTATTCCGCGGTTCCGGCTCTTCCTTCACACTTCTCACGCGCTCCGGGCCCACGATCCGGGCATACCGCCCAAGGAAACGACCGGAGCACGTGAAGAGTGGCGCGCGAGCGGCGGATCGGCGGCGCGCCGGCGGACCGGCCGACCTGCGGACCGGCGAACCTGCGGGACCTGCAGCCAATCGGCGGAACCGGCGGGTGACGGCATACTGTGTGCATTCAAGCCCGGAGTAGCCAGGCCGGAGGCTGAGAGGCGGCTGACGATGGCTCGGGAGACCTCGCTCATCGGCTGCATCGGCGTGCTCAGCGTCGCCACCAGGGGACCGGCTGGCCCGGGCGAAGTGATGGTCAAGATACGAGGCGGCTCCGAAGCGTACATCGCGTGGTCGCCCGCGCCGCTGCCCAGGGGCGCGACGGTCCTGGTCATCGAGTCCCGCGGAAGCAGGACCGTGGACGTGAGTGAGTGGGACGATCCGCTGGACTCGTTTCCCGCCGTCCACGGTCCCTGACCCGTGACTGGCGACGCGTGACCCATTTGCGCGGTACGACGGATAAGGTGGGCAATGACGGTCCCCGGGACCGCCCGGGGGATTCCAGTAGGAGATGAAGAAGATGCTCGGGTACCGTGTTCCCGCGCCCGACGAGGCGATGCTGGTCTCGGGGGGCAGGTTCGGGCGCAATGGCGCGCCCTTCAAGGTCGTCACCGGCCACGGCGCGTTCGTCCCGCCGTTCTTCCGCAAGACCAGCTTCCTGACGCTGTCCATGTGCGAGGCGGAGGTGGGCGAGACCTGCGTCACGAGGCAGGGCATCTCGCTGAACGTCCGTGCGGTCATCGCGTTCAAGGTCGGCAACGACGAGGAGAGCATCGTCAACGCCGGGCAACGGTTCCTGTCTGACCAGGACCAGATGTCGACGCTGACCGGGCGGATCTTCGCCGGGCACCTGCGCTCCATCATCGGCTCGATGACCGTCGAGGAGATCGTCACCGAGCGGCAGAAGCTGGCGACCGAGGTGCTGGACGGATCTAAGTCGGAGATGGCCAAGATCGGCCTGACCGTGGACTCGCTGCAGATCCAGTCCATCGACGACAACAACATCGGTTATATCCAGGCCATGGCAGCCCCGCACAATGCCGCCATCCAGCGGCAGGCGCAGATCGCGCAGGCTCAGGCGAACCAGGCCGCGGCCGAGGCGCAGCAGGAGTCGCAGCGCAAGCAGGCCGAGTACGCCCGGCAGACGTCGGTCGTCCAGGCGCAGTACAAGGCCGAGGTCGACAAGGCGCAGGCCGAGGCCGCGCAGGCTGGGCCGCTGGCCGAGGCCCAGGCGCAGATGAACGTCATCGCCGCCCAGGCCGACCTGGCCCAGCGACAGTCCGAGCTGCGCCAGCGGCAGCTGGTCGCCGAGGTGATCAAGCCGGCCGAGGCCGAGGCGGATAAGGTGCGCATCCTGGCGCAGGCCGACGCGCAGCGGGTCCGCTACCAGGCCGAGGCGGCGGCCTCACACAACCGCATCGCCCTGGACCGGATGCTGATCGACCAGCTGCCGCAGATCGTGAAGGAAGCGGCGGGCGGGCTGGCCGGCGCCAACATCAACGTCCTGAACGGCGCCGACGGCCTCGGCGAGATCGCGGCGGGGCTGGTGGCCCAGGGCCTGACGATCCTCGATTCGGTGAAGAAGAACCTGTCCGCGACCCCGGACGAACCGGTCAGCGGCTACGACGCCATCGCTCCCGCGCCGGACGGCGCGGCCGGCGACGCTGCGGCCGCCAACAGTTCCCCGAACTCCGCGACCTGAGCCAGCCGGCGCGCGGCCGGGGCCGGCCGCCACGGTCGGTCCCGGACCCCGCTACCGGGGTGGGCCGCGCGGACCCCGGCGGATATCGCCTGACAAGGCAACCAACCGGGCGCCCGTGCGCGTCTACCCGGTTGTGAGGCGGTCGACGAGCGAAGGCTGCCCGTGTTGAGCGAGGGCCGCGACGCGGAGTTCACCGAGTACGTCTCGGCCAGGCTCACGGCGCTGCGACGGGTGGCGTACCTGCTCTGCCAGGACTGGCATCGCGCCGATGACCTGGTCCAGACGGCGATCACGCGGCTGTACGTGCACTGGGGCCGGGCTCGCGCCGTTGACCACACCGACGCGTACGCCCGGGCCATCCTGGTACGCGAGTTCCTCAGCGAGCGGCGCTCCCCGTGGGCCCGGCGGGTCACGCTGAGCGATCAGTTGCCGGAGGTGGCCGCCGCGGCCGCGGACCAGGCCGCCGCCCTCGATGTGCGCACGGCCCTAGCCGAGCTGCCGCGGCGGCAGCGGGCCACGTTGGTGCTGCGGTTCTACTGCGACCTGAACGTCGACCAGACGGCCCGGATCCTCCGCTGCTCGCCGGGGACGGTCAAGAGCCAGACCGCCAAGGGGCTGGACTCGCTGCGGCGGGCGCTCGAGCCCGCGGGAACGCCCGGGCCTCACCTCGGCCGCCCGACAGCCCCGGGACGGCGTGAGAGCAGGGGAGGGGACTGAGTGTGGACGAGGACGGAGCCAGGGCGCTGCTGGAGCGGCTGGCGGACGACGCGGCGCCGCCATCATGGGTCGATGTCGGGCTGGCCCGGCAGCGCGGCCGCCGGAAGCTGCGCTGGCGCCGGGCGGGCGTGCCCGCCGCCTCGGCGCTGGCCGTGGCCACGGTCATCGCCGCGCTCGCCAGCGGGCTCATCCCGGCCGGGCCACGATCGCCAGGCCACAGCCCGGCCGACAGCCGACCGGCCAGCCCGGCCGGCCCGCTGACCGCCCCCGCCGCGTTCAACCCGCTGATCCCGTACGCGGCCTTCGGCTGGCTGCCGGCCGGCCACGTTTTCCAGACCGGCGAGACGAGCCCGGCGGTCGATTACCTGACCGCGGGGCGCAAGTCGGCGACGGACCTTTCGCTGTCCGTCTACAGCGCCGGCACGTGCGACCTCAGCGCGGCCCAGGTCTTGCGGCAGGTACGGCAGCACGGACGCGCCCGGCTGACCTGTGGTAGCTCGGCAGGCGGCACGATCGTCAACCTGGCCGGCCCGGTAGGCACGGTGCACGGACAGCCCGCGTTCTGGGGTGACGGCTATCTCGCGTGGCCATATGCCCTCGGCGGGTGGGCCATGCTGGGCGGCTCTCTGGCTAGGCCCGACATGCTGAAGATCGCGGACGGCGCTCGCTTCGGGCCCGGCGCCACGCCCCCGATCGCGTTCCCGGTCCAGCTGACCGGCGCGCTGGCCGCGTGGCGGCTGAATGCGGCGGACGGCTCCGTGGCCTTCATGCCCTACCGCGGGGTCCTGCGCGCCAACCAGTGGTACCTGAGCCACGGGAAAGCCGAGGCCATGATCAGCGTGTACGTGGATCCGGCCCCGGGCAACGGTCACTGCCCGGCGCCGAACCGCACGGTCGGGGGCTACCGGGTCAACGTCAGCGGCTACCCGGCCGCCCGGGGTAACCCGCCCGGCCAGCAGCTTTGCGCCCATGCGGACGGGCTTTCCGTGGACATCGCGATCAACGGCTGGGCGGTGCCGAACGTCGCCGGCGTGTTCGGTCACGACACGCGACTGCTTGGCCCGGATCCGGCGGGCTGGACCACGCGCCCGCTGGGCTGAGCCGGGCGACGCTGCACTTCACCGCCTGCTGGCGGGTACGGCGTCGTCACGGGTGACCCGAGGCGACCGCCACAGCCCGCCGAGCACGCACAGCGGGACGACGGCCAGCCCGGCGAGTGCCCAGGCCAGGCCGAAGCGCTGGGCCAGCAGCCCGACAGCGAGCGGGCCCACGCCGCCGAGCAGGCCCGCGGCGCTGGACAGCGACACCGCGATCCCGCTGGAGTCCGGCAGGCTGCCGTACAGCCGGGCCTGCAGCAGCGGGTACCACGGCGCGGTCGCGAAGCCCAGGCCGCCGAGCAGCAGCAGCTTGAGCCCGATCCCCGGGGCGAGCAGGAAGCCCGGGTACAGCAGCGCGGCCGCGGCGGCGCTGACCCGCAGCAGGCTCAGCCCCCCGGCCCAGCGCAGAGCCCAGACGACCGCGGCGTCCCCGGCCAGCCCGGCACCCAGCCGGATCGCCACGCCGAACGCCGCCTGGTCGGGCGTGGCGTGCACCACGTCCACCAGGTACAGGGCCACGAACCCGGTCAGGACGTCCAGCAGCAGGTCGCAGACCTGAAGCAGGACCAGGCAGCGCGCGACCCCAGGGCGCCGCAGCGCGGCCAGCACGCGGCGCACCGCAGCCACCGCCCCCGGCCGGGCCGGAGGCTCGCCGGCCGGGTGGTAGCCGGGCGCGGGGCGGCCGGGCGCGGGTCAGGTCCGGAGCAGTCCCCGGCGCACGTAGAGCGCATCGCCCTTGTTGTCCATCAGTACCAGGACGAAGTTGCGGTGGAAGTAGGCCCTCAGCGCAGGCGTCCAGGCGATCCGGCGGCGGTTGTAGATGCCGGACAGCCAGACGTACTGGGCGTGCACGAACGCCTGCCGCATGACCGCCGCCACGGCCGGGAAGTTGCCGGCGCCGTCGAGCGCGTCCCGTCCCGAGCTGAGGGCATAGTCGACGGCCAGGGGGTCGATCATCTGCGAGCAGCCGGGCACGTCGGAGTAGAACCGGTTGGCGGCGATGGTGAAGGACGCCTGGTCGGTCAGCACGCACGCCCCGGGCGGGATCGTCCGCCGGGCCGCGGCGACGTTCCTGGAGCCGACCCTGGGCGTGATGGTGGACTCCGCATGGCCCTGGATGACCGCGAATACCACGATCACCAGGCCGGCCAGGCCAGCGGCGGTCCACGTCAGCCAGCGTCGAGCTTCAGGCCGGCCCGCGGGCGAGCGGACCGCATCCAGCAGCCGGGACGCGGACAGGGCTATCGCCAGGGCGGCGAACGGCTCCAGGAAACCGGGAAAGTGAAAGAAGAAGCCCGGCGGCCACATGAACGCGATCACGATCAGCGCGGCGGTCGCCACCGCGAACCAGTCCAGCGGCGGCGGCGGGCGGCGGGTGATGACCCAGGCGCCGGCCAGGGTCGCGGCCACGAAGCCCAGCACGGCCAGCGACACGAGCAGCAGGGTCAGGTGCCCGGGATTCACCAGATAGTTGAGCCCGGTCATCTGCTGCAGCCGGAACCAGTACGGCACCCAGATCTGCCCGTGCCTGACCAGCTGAGCGACGAACACGCTCTGGTAGAACCCGCGCGGGGACAGGATCACGAACGGCACGACCGGAACCAGGAAGCCGACCGCCAGCCCGCCAGCGTAGATCGCTGCCCTCCTCGGCCGGGGCAGGGCGAGCGCCATCACGACCAGCACCGGGATGATCGCCCAGGACTCGATCGCGCCCGCGAACCCGAACACGACCCCGCCCGCCAGCAGGCGCCTGCCGCCGCCCGCCAGCCGGTCACCGTCAAACACCACGAGCGCGCCGGCCAGGCAGAACAGCGCGACCCACGGCTCGATGAAGATCGTGCGGGCGTCCCCCACGCTGGCGGGGAAGACCGCGAGCAGCCCGCAGGTCACGGTCACCGCCAGCAGCCCGCGGTGGCGCACCAGCAGGCCGCCCAGGACCACCGCGGCCGTACTGACCAAGAGGGTCAGGATCCGGGCGATCGCCATGCCCCGGGCGGTGCCGATCACCTTGGCCGCCAGCGCGGCCGGAGTCAGCAGTAGCGTGAGCCCCGGCGGCTGCGCGAACACGAAGTCGCGGTACGGAATCGCGCCCTGCACCAGGCGCAGCGCGCTGGCGAAATACACTCCGTCGTCGTACCAGGCGACGCCGAGCAGCACGCCGGGCCGCGTGATCTGGTAGATCCGCAGGCCCAGGGCCAGTAGCGTGGCCGCGGCGATGACGGCGCCGACCGGCGTGCGGGGGAAGATGCGCAGCCCCCCGCGGGCCGGGGAAGTGTCCTGCGACCCGGCAGCCGACGACACCTTCGCTGCGCTCACCGGTGGCAACCCCTCCGCAGGCTTCGGCCGGATCGGGCTCCGGATCGAGGCCGTGACAGGGGCGCCAGGATGTCCCCCGCGGGCCCAGTTCCAGCGCCACCCTACCCGAGCGAGCCGGGCCGCCAAGGCCGTCGGCGACGGGCATTCCCCTGGCGTTAAGGTTCCCGTACGGCGGTGAGCTTGTCCGGATTGCGCACCGCGTCGATGGCCACGAAATCTGTGACATCTCCGCCTTTCTCGGCCAGAGGCAATGCCCGCGCCTCCGCGGGCGGTCATGCTTGGCGTGGCAGCACCGGGAGCGGGAAACCAACGGAGGTCGCGGCGAGGTCGGCAGGCACAGGAGGTGTGCGCGGGCATGACGCTGATCTACCTGGTGCAGCACGGCGAGAAGGAGCCCGGGCCGGGCGACCCCGGGCTGACGGACACCGGGCGCGAGCAGGCGGCCCGCACCGCGCGGTGGCTGCACCCGTTAGGCCTGACGGCGGTGTACAGCAGCCCGCAGCGGCGCGCCTGGGAGACCGGGCAGATGATCGCCTTGGTGAGCGGACTGCGCCTGCGGCGCGACGTCCGGTTGCGCGAGCGCATGAACTGGGACGACGGCCAGGCCTCGGAGACGTTCATGGCCGAGTGGGCCCGCTCGTCCCGGGAACGGGACTACGTGCCCAGCTGCGGGGACTCCTCGCGCCGGGCGGGCGAGCGGCTGCGCGCGTTCCTGCTCGACGTGGCCGCCGAGCCCGGGCCGGTCGCCGCCGCCACCCACGGCGGGGTCACCGTGGACCTGCTCCGTACGCTGCTCGGCGACCGCGCGCTGCCCCGCGGCCTGGTCAGCGAGGGCGTGCCAGCGTGCGCCATCACCACGGTCCACGACCTGGATGTGATCAAGATCGCTTCCGTGGCCCACCTCTGGGGACCGTTATAGCTAGAGCGCCGTGCGGGCCTTGGAGCGCGGATCGCTGGCCAGGGAGCCGCTGTGGAAGACCCCGGCCATGGCCCGGTGCCGCCAGGCGGCCGTGGAGTCGTACAGTTCCTGGCCCGTGTCCACCGTCGTCAGCAGGACGCCCGGCCGGTTGCGGCGCAGGCGGCCGACCGTGATGCCGTCCGCCCGGACCGAAAAGGCCGGCCAGCAGCTCTGCGGCGCCGACGAGTTCGGGCAGCTGATCCACACGTGGTTGAAGGCAGCCTCGGCCGTCATGGCCGCGGGCATGGTGATGCCGGGATACGTGTAAGTGGCCGCGTTGCTGAGCGGCAAGAATTCGGGACCGATGACCTTTTCCGACTCGGCGATCTGCTCCGCCGAGACACGGGCCGCGTGGAAGGAATGGAATACGAGGTCCACGCCCTGCTTCTTGTACCAGCGGTACAGCTCGGGAAAGCGGTAGTCGTAGCAGATCAGGGCCCCGCAGCGGACCCCGTTGATGGTCCAGGCGCTGAAATGGCCGCCGGGGCTGTAGTGCGCCAGATCGCCCGTGCGCCCGTCCGGGCCGCCCGCGCAGAACATCTTGTCGTAGCGGTCGACGACCTGCCCTGAGTTGTCGATGATGTACAAGCTGTTGTGCGGCTTATGCCCGCTGCCCAGACGGTGCGCGGAGCCGAGGACCAGCCAGATCCGGCCCGGCGGGCGCAGTCGAGCACCTCGGACGTCGCCCGGCTCAGCCCGTCCCAGTCGAAGCCCGCGAAGCTCTCGAAATCCGTCCCGGCATAACCGGACAGCGCGGCCTCGGGAAAATGGGCCACGTCCGCGCCCTGCCGCTTCGCGGCCTGCGTTTGCCGCTTGACGTAGCCGAGGTTGGCCCGGATGTCGGCGCTGACCGGGAATTGGCACGTCGCCACGCTGACCATGCCCATGCCCTCATGATGCCAGCCCGGCCTGGCCGCCGGCCCGGGCTAGGTCCCGGCGGACGCTGAGCCGGGCGCGGGGGAGGTCCGGCGCCGCTTGCGCGCCGGGCGCCCGGGGTCCGCCGTGGTCGCGGCCAGCGGCAGCCGGGAGGGAGGCTTGATCTCGGCCAGCCGGAGGTAGGTCACCAGCCGCTGCCCGCCCCGGGCGGCCAGGTTGGCCAGCACCTGCTGGAGCTCGGTGACGTCGCGAGCCACGACGGTGAGCAGGTAGTCCGTCTCGCCGGCGACATTGTCCGCCGCGATGATCTGCGGCAGCGCCCGGATCTGGTCGTCGAAGACCCGGCTGGAATGCGGATCGTGACGCGCGAGCGTGGCCGTCACATACAGCTGCAGCGGGAACCCGGCCGCCGCGGAGTCCAGCTGGGCGCTGATGATGCGGATGACCCCGGACTCCTTCAGCCAGCGGACCCGGTGCAGCGTCGCCGCCGGGGACAGCGCCGACGAGATCCGGCCAGCTCCACGTTGGTGCGGTCCGCATCGACCTGCAACGCGGTGAGCAACTTAACGTCAACTTCGTCAAGTTCAACAGCCATCTTGTGATACATCATTTCGCCTAAGCGCCCTAAGACAAATTACGAGCCATCGGGCGGCGACCATGGCGGTATGAACACCAACCGTGGCCACGCAGTCGCCGCCCTCACCGCTGCCGGGCTGCTCTGGAACACCACCGTGCCGCTGTCCAAGCTGGCCCTGGAGTGGCTGCCGCCAGGCTGGCTGAAGCGTCGCGCGGTTCGGCCTGGCCGCCGCGGTATTGCTCGCCGTCGCCTGGCGTCGCGGGGTCCGCGCCGCCTGCACTCCGCGGGTCCTGGTCTCCGGCGCGCTCGGGTACGGCGGATCGGTCGTAGTCCGCAGAAACGCCGCATCACCCGGACCAGCGTCATTCACGCGGCGCTGCTGATCGGCACCGTGCCGGTGACGGTCGCGGTCACCGCGGCGCTCTGGCAGCGGACCGTGGCCCGCCCGGTGGCCTGGGCCGGGGACTTCGGCGGTGTCGCTGGTCGGCGTGGGCCTGGTCACCGGCGGCCGGGGTGGTGGCGCCACGGCCGCGGGCGACGGCCTGGTGCTCGCGTCGCTGCTGCTGTCGGCCACGTTCACCGTGGCCCAGGGCGGCCTGCTGCGCGGCCGCGACCCGGTCGCGGTCACCGCCGTGCAGTTTCTCGGCGCCGCCCTGGCGGTACTGCCGTTCTCGGTGATCACGGAGGGCGCGCCGCCCGCCCCGCCCGCCCCGGGCGCGGTGCTGGCCACCGTCGCCCTCGCCGGCTGGCGGCACGGTGCTGCCGTTCACCCTCTTCGCTTACGGGCAGAGCCGGGTATCCGCCGAGGTGGCCGGGGCCTTTTACAACATCGAGCCGCTGGTGGGCGCCGTGATCGGCGTCGTCGCGTTCGGCGACCCGGCCGGGCCGGTCCAGGCCGTCGGCGGCACGGCCATCGTCGCGGGCATCGCCCTCAACAGCCTCCCGCTGCTGAGCGGCGGCGCGGCGCGGCCGCCGACCGCCCGCGCCGCCGAGCGCACCGCCCGCGCCGCCGAGCGCCCGGCGGCCCGGCACCTCCCGGGCCGCGTCCTGACCGGGCGGTTGCCGCCGCCGGCGGTCAGGCGCGGGGCGTGCTCCACTCGCTGGCCAGCAGCCCGTAGACGATCTCGTCGCGGCGCTCGCCCGGGAAAGCGAGCCCCTGGCGCAGCACCCCTTCCTCGACGAAGCCCAGGCGGCGGGCCAGGGCGCGGCTGCGCTCGTTCGCAGGCTCGGTGTGCAGCGAAACCCGCTCGATGCCGAGCGCACCGAACCCGTGATCGAGAACTGCGGCCACGGCTCTCGACGCCAGCCCGCGGCCCTCGTGCCCGCCGTCGATCCAGTAGCCGATCTCCGCGCTGCGCGAGTACGGGGTGATGTGCAGGCTCACCACCGCCCCGGTGAGACGCGGACTGGCCCCGGTCGCGCACCGCGATCGCCACCGGCAGTTCCAGGCCCGCCAGCCAGTTCCGCGCGCTGGCCTCCAGGGAACGAGCGCGTCTCTTCCAGCGCCGGGGGGGCGATGGCCCACGGCTCCACCGGCCCGTCGCTCGCGGTTGGCGACCAGCAGAGCATGGTAGGCGTCGGTGATCGAGGGTGTCCTCAGCACCAGGGCCTCGTCGCCGGACAGCGGGAAGCTGAACATCGGCGGCGGAATCGTGGTCACCGCTGCGCTCCCTGCGGTGCGGTCGACCGCTTCCGGCCCTCGGCCCACCGCCGAGCGCTTCGTTGATCCGGGCGCTGGCCTCGACGGCCACGCGCAGCGACTGCGTCTGCGGGCTGTCCCCGTAGTCGCCCCGGTCCTTGGCCTCGGCGAGGTCCCGGTACTTCCGGGCCAGGGCGTGGAAGTAGGCCGCCTCGCGGTCGAGGTGGTCGGCGAGTTCGGCGGGTCGTCGGCCAGAAGAAAGCGGACCGCAGCAGGGGCTCCAGACCGGAGCGTGTGATCGACCTCGGCGGACGTAGAGCAGCCGCACCTCCGCCACCCCGGCCTCGGTCGCCCGGTACGCCTTGCGTCCGCGCGGCCCCTGCGAGTCGACCTCGATCAGCCCGTCGTCCTGCAGCTTGCGCAGCTCGCCGTCATCTTCGGGGATGCCCGGCGGGCCAGACTGATCCGAGGATTTCCTGAAACCGTCGGGCTCGGTCCCACCCGCTGGCCGGTTCCCCGGCGAG
>CAWIDQ010000090.1:0-12749 GCA_963834695.1 uncultured Actinomycetota bacterium | reverse complement strand
CCCCGTACCGCGCAGCTGGGCCGAGCGCGCCTACCCCAACCTCGTGTACTTCAACGAACTCGAGAAGGGCGGTCACTTCGCCGCCTGGGAACAACCGGAACTCTTTGCGGGCGAGATGCGAGCGGCGTTCAGGTCGCTGCGCTGATCGGTGCACATCGGCGTCAGTCAGGTCGCATCGAAGAGTCAAACAACCACCGCAGTGAAAGCCACAGCCAGCGTCAGGCGGCCGATCCACCTCCAGTGCTCCTCCGCGCGCCACGGTCGCCTGGACGCAGGCAGGAACAACGACGCCGTGGCAATCGGCGCCGCGAATAATCCGGCTAAGAGCAGAGCGGAAAGCATTGGAAAAAGCGCCGCAGGGTCCGCCCAAACGGCGTCAGCTAGGGGGACTGCCCACGGCGCGCCGCGTAGATCCGGACCAACGCGTCTCTGACGTCGAGCGCGAGCAAGCGGTGGCGTGGTTGCGTCTTCCAGCGCGGCCAGCCGCCGGCGGCCGCCCGCGACAGTGGAGCACAGCGACAAACCCGCCACCGCCGGAAAGAGAGAAGACCGCCAACCTCACCCACGAACGACCACAAGGAGGTCACCATAGGAGGGTCACCCAGCCAGGGCTTCCTGACGGCCAAAGGTCCTGGTGGATCGCCCGATCGGCGGCAAATAAGGATGGTCGGCTGAAGCGCCCGACGCATGAATATACGGTCGGCCTACAGCCCGCATGGCTGGGTAACCGTGACTGCCATACGGCGCAAAGGGCTCTTGATAACCGTTCACCGAGCCGCCGTTCGGCGCTGGTAGCCGGTGTGAACGCGCCACCGCTCGGCTAGCTCCGAACAGGATGTTCTGTCCGGTGGCGAGCGCCCTGTCTGGGTTCCGGGCCCGACGGCGGCTACGCCTGCATCCCCTCGCGCGTCGCCGCTGCCGGCGATGGTCTACTGGCCAGGTGACCGAGACTGACTTGGTGATCCGGTGCCAGGGAGCGGAGTTGCCGGCGATCTTCACGCGCCCGGTTGTGGGGTGCCGGGCTGGGATTATCTTGCTGCATCCGGCCGATGATGGCGGCCGGCGCCAATTCCTGTTCGAGCATCTGGCTGGGCTGCTGCCCGGGCTGGGTGTCGCCGTCCTGCGCTATGACCGGCGCGCCGCTGCTGCGGGCCGTGACGTGCCCTACCTGCTGCAGGCCGAAGACCTCAGCCACGCCCGCGACGTGCTGACGACCGAGATCGGACCGGTGCCGGCCGGGTTGTGGGGCTTCAGCCAGGGAGCGTGGGTGGCGCTGCTGGCCGCGGCCGCCGACCCGGCCCTGGCATTCCTCACCCTGGTCGGCTGCAGCGCGGTCAGCCCGGCCCGGCAGATGCGGTACGGGACGGCGCAGCAACTGCGCCGGGCCGGCTTCCCGCCGCACGCCATCGACGAACTCAGCCAGCTGCGCGCAGCCTACGAGGACTACCAGCGGGCCACCTCGCCCGCGAGCACGCACAGCAGATCATCGGCCAGTTCGCCGACCGGCCGTGGTTCGCGCTCAGCTGGGTCCCCGCGGTGCTGCCCAGCACGCCCGACTGGGACGACATGGACTTCGACCCGGCTGCGGCCATCCGGCAGATCCGCTGCCCCGTCCTGGCCTTCTACGGAGACGACGAATGGGTCCCGGTCGCCGAGAGCATCGGCGTGTGGCAGGACTGCTTTCCCGACCCCGCTGTCCTGTCCATCCACGAGCTTCCCGGAACCACGCACCACCCGACACTCAACGGTGGCCGCGACGTCCAAGCTGTCAGCCCTGAATACGCCGCCGAGCTCACCGGCTGGCTCGACGCCATAACCCACCCGAGGCCACGTAGCTGAGGGGTCACATCAAAACGGAGGAGCACGGTAACCGAGCCGCCTTACCTGTATCGGGTGAAACCGCAAGGTGGTTCGGCCCTGGGAATTGTGGCCCGTGAACTGCTGTGTGGGCGTGGCTGAGTTGGCTCGCTGCGGGTGGACAGTTCCCCGATCAGGTCCGACAGCTGCCGGTCGTAGGGATCGCGGCCGGCCTCGGCGCGCAGCATGGCGACCGTGTCGTTGGCCACCTTGTCCCAGTCGCGGAAGAACCCGCCCGCGTGCGGGTCGAGGAAGATGAACCTGGCGTTGTTAGGCGGCCGAGCCCTCGATCGACGACTACGCCGAGCACACCAAGCAGACCATCGCTGCCTGGAACGCCATGAACGGCCACCAGGGCGGCGACCCCGCCAAGCTCGCCCATGCGCTGGTCCAGCTCGCGGGCCAGGACGAGCCGCCGCTGCGCTTCGTGGCCGGCGCCGACGCGATCGCCACTGCCGAGCAGAAGGCCAAGGACCTCCTAGCCCAGGCCGGAAGTGGTGGGTGATGCGGGCGCTGGCCGTGAACTCCGCGGTGTCATGGCTGCCTGCAGACGATCGGGACTGACCTTGTCTCAGAGAAGCTGGTCGAGTGTGATCGGCAGGTCGCGTACGCGGCGGCCGGTGGCGTGGTAGACGGCGTTGGCGATCGCGGCTGCGGCGCCGACGATGCCGATCTCGCCGACGCCCCTGGTTCCCATGGGGTTTGCGTGCGGATCCGGTTCGCCTAGCCAGATCGCCTCGATTCGCTTGACGTCGGCGTTGGCCGCGATGTGATATCCGGCGAAGTCGTGGTTGATGACGTGCCCGAAGCGCGGGTCCAGAACGCTCTCCTCATGCAAGGCCATCGATAGGCCCATGGTCATCCCGCCGATCAGCTGCGAGCGGGCGGTCTGGGGATTGACGATGCGGCCGACGTCGAACACTGCGAGCATCCGCGGCACGCGGATCTCGCGGGTGTCGGCGTGCACGTGCACTTCGGCGAACTGGGCGCCGAAGGAGTGCAGCGCGAACCGCTGGGCGTCCGGGTTCGGCTCCATCTGGGTCTCGACCTGTGCCCCGGGGACTGGGTCGGTGCCGTGCCGTTCGCGGAACGCCCGGGCTGCGGAGATGATCGCCGAACCCCAGGAGCTGATGCCGGTGGATCCGCCGGCGACGCTGGCCAGCGGTAGCACGCTGTCGCCGATCTCGAGCTGGATCGCCTCGACCGGGCATGCGAGGGCGTCGGCGGCGATCTGCGTCAGGGCCGTCCAGGTGCCGGTGCCGATGTCGGCGGCGGCGATCTGCACGAGGTAGCGCCCCTCCGCGACATAGCGGATCTTGGCCCGGGAGCCGGGGATGGTGCCGGCGCTGTAGGTGGCGCTCGCCACGCCGGTGCCGGCCAGCCAGCCGTCCTGGCGGCGGATCCCCGGCGTGGGGTCGCGATGGTCCCAGCCGAACCGGCGTGCGCCTTCGCGCAGGCAGGTGACCAGATTGCGCGACGACCACGGCTTCCCGGACTCCGGGTCCCGCTCCGGCTCGTTCCGGATGCGCAGCTCGATGGGATCTATGCCGCACGCGACGGCCAGCTCGTCCATCGCGACTTCGGGCCCGAACATCGCGGGACACCTGCCGGGGGCCCGCACCCACGAGCCGGCCGGCACGTCGAGCGCGGCCAGCCGGTGGGTGGTGCGCCGGTTCGGCGCGGCGTACATCATCCGGGTCGCCGCTCCGGCCGGCTCCGCGTACTCCTTGATTTTCGAGGTCTGCGTGATCACGTCAACCGCGATCGCGGTCAGCTGCCCGTCGGCCCCGGCTCCGAGTCGGACCCGCTGGATCGTGGGCGGGCGGTGACCGGCGAGCGGGAACAGCTGCTGGCGGGTCAGCGCCAGCTTCACCGGCCGCCCGGGAACCAGCCGGGCGGCGAGTGCGGCCAGCACGTTGTGCGCGTGCGGCATGCCCTTGGCCCCGAATCCGCCGCCGACGTAGGGCGAGATCACCCTGACCTGCTCGGGGTCGAGGCCGAACATCGGCGCCAGCATGGCGCGCAGGACGTGGGCGCCCTGGGTCGAGTCATACAGCGTGAGCCCGTCGTCGTTCCATAGCGCGATGGTGCTGTGCGGTTCCATCGGATTGTTGTGCTCCATCGGCGTGTGGTAGGTCTCATCGACCATCACCGCCGCCGAGGCCAGCCCTGCCGCGGCGTCCCCTTGCTCGGTGTCCGTCGCGGCCGCTGGGTTGACGTGCTCGGGTGCGTAGAGGTCGTCCCGGTCCGGCCGGAACTCCGCGTCGTGCGGCTGCTCCTGGTACTTCACCCGGATCAGGCCGGCCGCGTGCCGGGCCACCTCCAGGCTCTCCGCGATCACCCCGCCGATGACCTGGCCGCGGAATCCGACGTGGTCGGACTGCAGGATGGCCAGCTCCCCGTCCTCGGCCGGCGGAGCCTCGGGGGCGTTGAAGAGGACGGCCATCGCGGCTTTGGTCGGCGCCAGTCGGGCCGCGTTCTGGTGCGTGAGGACGGTAACCACCCCGTCCACCGCCTCCACGGGCGAGGCATCGATGGCGGCGATCCGGCCGCGGGCGATCGTCGCCTGGAGCGGATACAGGTACAGCGGCTCGTCTACCGGGTGCTCGAATGCGTACGGCGCGGTGCCGGTGACCTTCGCGGGGCCGTCGAGCCGCGCCAGCGCACGGCCGATCGCGCGGCGCTCGATTTGCGTGGTCATCGTGTTTCCCCTTGTGCCAATTCGCGGAGCACCAGCGTCAGGGTGTTCCGCACCAGTGGAATCTTGAAGCCGTTGCCGTCCAGGGGCTGCGCGCCGGCCAGCTCGCTGTCGGCGGCGCGGCGGAACGTTTCCTCGGTGGCGGGCGCGCCGCGCAGCGACGCCTCGGCCCGCGTCGCGCGCCACGGCTTGTGCGCCACCCCGCCGAACGCGATCCGCGCATCGCGCACCGTGCCGCCGGCCAGATCCAACGCCGCTGCCACCGAGACCAGCGCGAACGCATAGGACGCGCGATCCCTGACCTTGTAGTAGCGCGACCGCTCCGCGAACGGCAACGCAGGGACGTCGACAGCGGTGATCAGCTCGCCGTGGGCGAGGACGGTGTCGCGCTGCGGCTCGTCGCCCGGCAGCCGGTGGAACCCGGCCAGCGGGATGCTGCGCTCCCCGTCCGGGCCGAGCACCCGCACGGTCGCATCCAGCGCCGCCAGCGCGACCGCCATGTCCGAGGGGTGCGTCGCGACACACGACTCCGACGCGCCGAGGATCGCGTGGTAGCGGGTGTACCCGCCGATGGCCGAGCAGCCAGAACCCGGCTGGCGCTTGTTGCATGGCGTCGTTGTGTCGTAGAAGTAGACGCAGCGGGTGCGCTGCAACAGGTTCCCGCCGACGGTAGCAACGTTGCGAAGCTGCCCCGACGCACCCGACAGCAGAGCCTGCGACAGCACCGGATAGCGGGCGCGGACTCGCCGGTCGGCGGCAAGATCGCTGTTCGTCACCGCAGCGCCGATCCGCAGCCCTCCGCCCGGCAATTCCTCAATCTGCTCCGACGTCAGCCGTCTCACGTCCACCAGCACATCCGGCTCTACGACGCCGAGCTTCATCAGGTCCACCAGGTTCGTGCCGCCGGCCAAGAACGCGCCGCCCGGCTCACCAGAAAGGGTGGCGACAGCCCCGGCCACGTCCTCAGCACGCTCGTAGCGGAACGGCTTCATGACCCGCCCCCCTCCTGGGCCGCCCGGCGGATGGCCGAGACGATGTTGGCGTAGGCGCCGCAGCGGCACAGGTTGCCGCTCATCCGTTCCCGGATCTCCTCGTCCGTCAGCGACATCTCCTCGGCGCCGACGTCCGCGGTCACGTGACTCGGCCAGCCGGCCTCGACCTCCTGCAGCATCCCCACCGCCGAGACGACCTGGCCCGGCGTGCAATAGCCGCACTGGAAACCGTCGTGCTCAATGAACGCCCGCTGCACCGGATGAAGCTCCCCGTTCGCGGCCAGCCCCTCGGCCGTGACGATCTCGGCGCCGGCGTACGCAACAGCGAGCGCCAGACAAGCGTTGACCCGCCTGCCGTCGAGCAAGATCGTGCAGGCACCGCACTGCCCGTGGTCGCAGCCCTTCTTCGGACTGGTGATCCCCAGGCGCTCGCGCAACGCGTCGAGCAGCGTCGTGCGGGGATCCACCGCAAGCCGGCGCATCCGCCCGTCAACCTTCAGCGTGATCTCTACTCCCATAGCGCCTCCTTATCGGGAGCCTGGACTTCCCCCGCTTCTCCTTTGGGGCAACCCGGTGCGGCGTAGCCACGAGTCCACGGCTGGGCCGGCGTCGTTCACCTGCTCGCCGCGTACCGGAAGGCCTTCCCCGGTGGTTGCGCCGGGGCAGGATGCGGCGTAGTCGCGCATTGTTGTTCCCAGGCCGCTCATCGCGTAGGTCGTGAACGGGTGGATGGTCTTGCCGGTGAAGTCGAAATTGTCGACGAAGCTGGACATGATCATGGGTGCTCTGAGGTTCCAGATCGGGCTGCCCAGCAGGATCGTGTCATATCGATCGATCGAGGCCAGCGGGTCGGCGATGGCTGGTCGCGCATCAGCCTCTTGTTCTCGGACATTCCGCCGAACGGCTTCCTCATAATCGTCGGGATAGGGATCGGCCGGCTGGATGCGATAGACGTCGCAGCGGATCCGCTTGCTGATCAAGCCGGCCAAGGCTTCGGTGTTCCCGACCTTGAGGTCTATTCGCCCGCCGTAGTAGTAGTTCTCGCCGACCCGCGAGAAGTAGGCCACCAGGATCTTGCCGCTGGCCGGGGCAGACCGGACAGGCCCGCGCCCGGGCTCGTCATGCCCGTGGCGTGGTGACGACTGCGAGCAGCCGCTCATCGGGATACCAATCGCCGCGCCTGCCACACCGGCGAGCACGCCGCGCAGGAGCGCGCGTCGCCCCCGGGTGATCGATTCGGTGTCATCGGCCACCTTCATCCTTCCGGATTAATCGGTCAGGCGGCGGTTGCCGATCTGGCTGACGATCGCGGGGTCACGGTGGTCGAAGAACAGCGAGGCGCCGGTGTCCAGGCCGGCGATGCGGGCCATCTCGTCCTCGCTCAGCTCGAAGTCGAAGACGTCGAAGTTCTCCGCCATCCGGTCGGCGCGCACCGACTTCGGGATCACCACGACCCCCCGCTGGATCAGCCAGCGCAGCACGACCTGGGCCACCGACTTGCCGTGCGCGTTCCCGATCTCGGTCAGCACCGGGTCGGTGAACAGGTTGTTGCGGCCTTCGGCGAACGGCCCCCACGATTCGATCTGCACGCCCCGTTCGCGCATGAGCTGCTGGTCGGCGGTGCGCTGGAAGAACGGGTGGGTCTCGACCTGGTTCACCGCCGGCGTGACGTCGTTGTGGTCGATAAGGTCCACCAGCCGGTCGGGGTAGAAGTTGGCTACCCCGATTGCCCTGACCCGGCCCTCGCGGTAGAGGCTCTCCATCGCCCGCCACGAGCCGTAGACGTCCCCGAACGGCTGGTGAATCAGATACAGGTCGAGGTAGTCCAGGCCGAGCCGCGGCAGGGAGCGGTCGAAGGCCCGCCTGGTGTTCTCCTCGCCGGCGTCGGAGACCCACAGCTTCGTGGTGACGAACAGCTCCTCCCGCGGGATACCGCTGCTCTTGATCGCGTGGCCGACGGCCTGCTCGTTCCCGTACGCGGCGGCGGTGTCCAGCGACCGGTAGCCGACCGCGAGGGCATCGGTGACGACCCGCTCCGTCTCCTCGGCCGGGATCTGGAACACGCCGAAGCCCAGGACCGGCATCTGCACGCCGTTGTTCAAGGTGACGGTCTGCACGAGAGTTCCTTCCCTCATGGGTGTTGGTTGTGGTCAGCCGCACTGGTCGGGGCGATCGCCGGGCCTAGTGCCTCGGTGGCGGGTCGGTGCCGGGCGGCCCAGCTGGCGAGGAAGGACAGCTTCTCCTCCGCCGGGCTGCCTGGCGCGGCGCTGTAGGCGATGACAATGAGCTCGTCCGCCGCCAGCCGCATGGCGTCACCGGTCAACTCGATGTCGCCGACGAGCGAGCTGTGCAGGGTCTTGCGTGCGGTGTTGTGCAGCCGCACATTGTGCCGGGCCCACCGCGTGCTGAATTCGTCGCTGCGGGTGGTGAGTTCGCCGACCAGGTCGCTGAGTGCGCGATCGGACGGTGAGCGGCCGACCTCGGTGCGCAAGGCGCCGACGACGTCGTCGGCGATGGTGTCCCACTCTCCGAAGAAGTCAGGTGACCGGTCGTCGAGGAAGACGAACCGGGCCAGGTTCACCGGCAATGCCTGCGGGTCGAGGATCCCGTCGTACAGGACGGTGCACAGGTCATTGGCCGCGAGAATGTCCATCCGGGCGTTGCGGACGTACGCCGGCGTTCCGGTCATCCCGGCCAGGATGCTGCGCACGCTCTGCCGGACCGGATCGCGTGGCCTCCGTGCAGTCTTTGCCGGTCGTGACCGGGCAGCGGTCATGGCGTTGGCGGTATGGGCGAGATCGAACAGGTAGGCACGTTCGGCCTGGTCGAGTCGCAGCGCGCGCACCAGCGCTTCGAGCACCGGCTCGGAGACGCCACGCAGGTTGCCGCGCTCGAGGCGGGCATAGTAGTCGACGCTGACCCCGGCCAGCGAAGCGACCTCTTCACGGCGCAGGCCGGCCACCCGGCGTTTATCATCGAACACCGGCAGGCCAGCCTGGGCCGGGGTGATGCGGGCACGTCGGCTGGCGAGGAAGTCGTGCACGTCCTTGCGGTGGTCCACGCCTGCAACGCTAGGGCGGCCCATTCCGCGGTGGAAGGTACTGCCAGTACACGTCTCAGCGGATCCTTCCGCGCGTGTGCCGGCGCGGCGTTTCTTGGAGTCATGTCGACCAGTGCCCCGACCAGGAACGCTTCGATGCCGCGCGCGTGACTGCCGAGGCGTCGCCGGCGGCGAACCGTCGCGGCCCTCGGGGGATGCTCGGGTTCTTCGTGGTCGCCCTTGACGCGCAGGTGGTCAACGTCGCCTCCCGGACATTCGCACCGGCCAGGGGGTGGCCTGGCCGGGTTGCAGTGGGTCGTGACGACCTCCACGCTGATGTTCTCGGTGCCGCTGCTGTTTGCTGGCAGGCTGTCTGACCGGCCGGCGCACACCAGGTCTACGCCGCGGGAATGGTGCTGTTCCTGCTGGCCTTAGCCGCGTGCGGACTCCCGGCTACCCTGCCCGGTGCTGATCGGTGCCCGGTTCGCCTCACCCCCCGCAGAACGCAAGGCAAGCGCGGCAGTGCATCGGAAGCACCACCGTGCTAACGGCTTGCCGACGAGACGTGGCGAGACGAGCAAGACTAGGAGGCACATGGGAGGCGGTTTCAACCTCGCCGCGCTGGTCAGCGAGACGCACCGGCACGCCGAAGACGACGGAGACGCATGACGTTCGGCTCATAACCCAAAGACAGCAGATAACGCGGTGAGACCGCACCGGCTTGCCGCGCCGACTGGCGCCTGGCCGCCCGCCGAATAGGTATTCTGCGTGCCTCGGTGACCAGCCACCATCAGCCAACTGGGAGCGAATAATCGGCGCTCGGGAGTGGTTGCCGATCGTGGGCCTCGCCATTGCTGGTCACAGATGGTGACCGGGCGTGGGGGACGCCAGCTTGTCTATCGTGAGGTTCCTCTTTCTTTGCTGGGACCTGGGGCGGCCCCAGCCTCCGGTCTCAGCCCGGTCACAGAGGTGCCCGATGATCACCACCAGCCGGGCATGCGGCCGCATGCCGGGCAGGCCGGTGACGCGGGCTGCTGGCGGGGCTAACATCTGGCTGCCGATCGCCAGCACCACGGTGACCAGGTCTCGCAAGGGCCCGTCCAGGTCATACTCGCAGACCTCGACGGTGTGGCCGTCCACGCGGATGAGGTAGACGACGGTGCCGGGAACGGGGCGGTAGGGCGCCTGGGCCGCCAGGGCGCGCGCGGCGAGATCTTCCCAGTTGCGGGGGTCGCTTTGCCGGGCGGTGTCCACCATGCCGCGCTGCATGGTGCCGTCGTGCTCGATCCGGGTCACCACGACCCTCACCTGGCCTATTGTGCTCCCCCGACGGAGCTGGCCGGGGAAGTAACCCGCCATGCCGGGCAGGTGCAGTGCCGGTGTACGCACGGTGTTGCCCGGGGCTGGGCTGCCCTCGTAGCCTCGGGACCCGGGCGGGGATCGCCCGGCCGCAGGATCCGGACCGCGGCCCGCGGTCGCGGTTCCCCGGGGGTAACCAGGCCGGCCCTGCGCTGGGCGGGAGACGCCGGGGTGGCTTTGCGCGGCAAGGGCCCGGGCGGTCAGGGGGTCTGGAAGCGGTAGCCCTGGTTCAGCAGCCGGGGCAGCACGATGCGCAGCGCCGCCACGGTCTGGGACCGGTTGCCCCCGCCATCGTGCTCGATGATGATCGACCCGGGCCGGGTGGTGGCCATGATGGTGCCGACGATGTGGCGCACCCCGGGCCTGGACCAGTCGCGCGGGTCGACCGACCAGGCCAGCGGGACCATCCGCATCTGCTCGCACAACTCGATCACCTCATCGGACCAGAACCCGTACGGGGCCCGGAACAACCCCGGCCGCACCCCGGCCGCCACCGCGATCACACGGCTGGCCAGGGCCATCTGGTCATGCACCGCGCCGGCGGGCAGGGCGGCCAGGTCGGCGTGGGTCCAGGTGTGGTTGGCGATGGCGTGCCCGGCCCCGGCGACCGCCGCGGCCAGCCGCGGGTAGGCGGCCACGTGGATGCCGACCATGCAGAACGTCGCGGTCACCCCGTAGTAGCGCAACAGCGCCAGCACCTGCGGGGTGTACACCGGGCTCGGCCCGTCGTCGATGGTCAGCGCGATCGCCCGGGCCGCGTCGTCGATGTAATACAGCGGCTGGTCCAGCGGATAAGACGGCGGCGACAGGCGGGGATTAGCCGCCGGGTCGGCGTGGTCGCGCATCCGGTTTCCCGGCCAGGCCTGCCGCGCCTGGTTCCCGGGCCGGGGCCGCCCCGGCTGGCCCATATGCCGGGCAAGCCGGGCCTGATCTCCCGGCCGGGCCGGCCCTGCGCCGGGTGCCAGGACGCTGGTCAGCGCGATGCCGCAGCCGGCCAACAGCAGCTGCCGCCGGCCCGCCAGCACAACAGGATTGTCATCGCCAGGCGCAGGATCGGCCATGGCCACCCCAAACGCGTTCTATGCCTCATCGCGGCAGGTCAGGCCCATGATGATGCCGGGCAGGCCTGTCCCTGCCACCATACGTCCCGCTACCGCGAACGCCACAGCCCCCTGACGGCATCCGTGTGCCCGCGACCGCCGACCGCCAGGACGAGCCGCCGGACCAGCAGTCCGCCTGCCCGGCGGACACTGATGGGCTGACCGCAGGGCGACGGCGACAGGCTGCCGGAACTGCCCCGGCCGGTGGCCGGGCTGGTGCCCGGCTATCCGCTACGTCGCCTCCTCGATCAGGGCGATCAGCTCGTTCCAACGGCAGCCCGCCGGCCACCGCCCGGACGGTCAGGCAGCGAGCTCCCTCGGCCTGGGGCAGCTCGGAAACCTTTACGGCGGGCGCAAGATCCGCCGTTCGGCGTCCGATCACGGGTTGCTGGTGCGCTCGCTGGCGAGCGGCAGAAGGATCGTTATGCGCTCGTCTCGGACCACGATCATGGCCGCAAGGGGTCAGTCGGGTGGTGCGCTCCACGGTCGGGCCGGCGAAGCAGGCCTCCGTCGGCCAGGCGCGCCACGCTGCTATGCGAACGGGACGGCGAAGTCGCAGTCAGGTCCGCTCATTGCAGCCGGCTCGCCAGGAACGTCTGTGATCCTCACGCCGAGGTCGTCCGGCCTTGCCGATCCGCGAACCGGCTCGCTCGCCAGGCCTGCTCGGCGCCGTGCTCAACTGGGGTTCACGCGCCCGAAGCAACGTAACTTCGGGTCAGGGACTTGGCGGGCCGAGGTAGGGGAGCTCGGCCAGCAGATTGTCGTGCGGCTGGAGGCCGCTCGGGGGGATTCTGCCGTTGCTCAGCCAGGCGAAGCGGATGCTGTAGACGTCGTCGGTCAGAATGCGGCCGTTGGGGTAGGTGGCGGGCTCGGTGCGGTCGTAGCGCAGGATGTCGGGCAGCACCATCAGGGCCGCCGTCTGGGCCGCCTCGGGTGAGTAGCCGCCGTTTTCCAGGATCGTGGACCACGGCCCCAGGTAGTTCGCCACGTCGTCGGCTGGCTGGCGGGAGTTGTAGAGGTTTTTCTCGCCGTCGGGGTTGATGAACGGGTTGATGGTCGGGTGCCCGCCGCGGTCCAGCTGCTCGAGGGTGCCGTCGTCGCGGCGCCGGCTGATCGTGGCCCAGACCCCGATCACCGGGCGGGCCTCGCTGCCGGTGGCGTACCAGGCGGTCCCGGTCTGCCTGCCGTTCTCGTACTCGGAGAACACGAACGTGAACGCGACGTCGGGCTGAAGGTCGCCGTCGGTGTCGATGTTGATCCGGTAGACCGCGCCGGGGTAGAACTCCGGGCCGGTCACCGGAGCGGGTATGGGCGGCGGGGCGCTCGTGGGGTTCGAGTCGATGATCAGCACCGTCTTATCCGGATTGTCGGAGGACTTGAAGATGAACAGGTCGGTGAAGTCCAGGCGCCGGTCGTCGCCGGGAAACTTAAGGTTGTCAGCGCTGAAGTGGTTCGACATTTCTGCTCCTTGGGTTCTGGCTCGGGCCGGCGACGGGCCCTGAGCGAGAGGGGGACCCGGGGGGGACCCGGTTAGCTGCCGGGCGGCCCGGCGTCAGGCCATGAACTTCTGCAGGGCGTCGTTCGCCTGTTTTCGGTGCGGGTCTTCTCGTTCCCGGCCGTTTCTGCCATAACCGAGGCCGGGCGGCTGACCGCAGTCTCGGCGGCATTTCACTGGCCGCCAGCGGAATTCGCCGGTTAGACGG
>CAWIDQ010000089.1:0-26550 GCA_963834695.1 uncultured Actinomycetota bacterium | reverse complement strand
GGTAGCCGCCGTCGCGCCGGTCGCCGGCCAGTGTGAACGAGTCCGGCTCGTCCCAGTACGCGCTGAGCGCAGGCGTCAGCTTGACCCCCGGAGCCCCCTTGCCGTCTGCCCGGGCAGGCGAGCCGACCGTCGCATCCGGCATTTCCGCGGTCACTGCGGCACCTCGCTTTCCGCGTCGCCCGGACCGCCGTATTCCGGGCGCCAGCCCTGCTGCTCCTTGGCGATGCGCAGGCCGGCCAGGGTGGGAGCGCCCGCGGTGTGGCCGCCGCCGGCCTGGTCGTCGGGGAAGCCGGCCAGGATGCGCGACGCCTCCTTCCAGGTGCACAGCCGGGGCGCGCCGCGGACCGGCGCCACGTCGGCGCCCGAGCGCAGCCCGTCGACCAGGTCCCGCGCCGACTGCGGGGTCATGTTGTCGAAGAACTCCCAGTTCACCATCACGACGGGCGCGTAGTCGCAGCCCGCGTTGCACTCCAGGTGCTCCAGGCTGACCTTGCCGTCACCGGTAGTCTCGTCGTTCCCGATGCCGAGGTGCTCTTGCAGGTCGGCGAAGATGACGTCGCCGCCCATCACCGCACACAGCGAGTTGGTGCAAACGCCGACGTGATACTCGCCCACCGGCTCGCGCTTGTACATCGTGTAGAACGAGGCCACGGCCGTGACCTCGGCCTTGCTCAGCCCGAGCTGCTCGGCGCAGAACGCGAGGCCGTCCCCGGAGACGTAGCCCTGCTCGGACTGCGCCAGGTGCAGCAGCGGCAGCAGGGCCGAGCGCGGATCCGGGTACCGGCCGATGATCTCGGCCGCCTCCGCGCCCAGCACGGACCGCAGCTCGTCCAGCGGCGTCATTTACCTGTCCACCCCTCCCATCACCGGATCCACGCTGGCCACGGCGGGGATGACGTCGGCTACCAGTGCGCCCTCGGCCATCGCCGGGAGCGACTGCAGGTTGTTGAACGAGGGATCCCGCAGGTGCACCCGGTACGGCCGCGTCCCGCCGTCGCTGACCACGTGGCAGCCCAGCTCGCCGCGAGGCGATTCGACCGCCGCGTACACCTGGCCGGCCGGTACCCGGAAGCCCTCGGTCACCAGCTTGAAGTGGTGGATGAGCGCCTCCATGGACTGGCCCATGATGTGGGCGATGTGGTCGGGCGCCGGGCCCAGGCCGTCAGGCCCGAGGGCCAGCCGGGCCGGCCAGCCGATCTTCGCGTCGTCGATCATCACCGGGTCGTTCGCCGGCCGCGGGCCCTCCAGCCGGTCCAGGCACTGCTCGACGATCCGCAGCGACTGGTCCATCTCGTCCATCCGGATCAGGTACCGCCCGTAGGCGTCGCAGGACTGCCGCACCGGCACGTCGAACTCGTAGGTCTCGTAGCCGCAGTAGGGCTGGCTCTTGCGCAGGTCCCAGGGCAGCCCCGCGGTGCGGAGCATCGGGCCGGTGACGCCGAGCGCCATGCACCCGGCCAGGTCCAGGTACGCGACGTTCTTGGTCCGGGCCAGGAAGACCGGGCTGTGGTCGAACAGCGCGCGTATCTCGCCGAACTGCTTGGGCATCATGCGCACGTACTCGCGGAGCTTCTCGATCGCGCCGGACGGCAGGTCCTGCGACACCCCACCGGGCCGGATGTAGCCGTGATTCATCCGCAGGCCAGTGATCAGCTCGAACAGGTCAAGCGTCCGCTCCCGCTCCCGGATCGCGTAGATGAACACGGTGCTGGCGCCGACCTCAAGGCCGAGCGGCCCGACCCCGGTCAGGTGCGAGGAGATCCGGTTCAGCTCCATCATCAGCACCCGGATCACGTTCGCCCGCTCCGGGATCCGGTCCTCGATGCCGAGCAGCCGCTCCACGGCCAGGCAGTACGCGACCTCGTTGAAGATCGGCGCCAGGTAGTCGGCCCGGGTGACGAACGTCACGCCCTGCGTCCAGGTGCGGAACTCCAAGTTCTTCTCGATGCCGGTGTGCAGGTAGCCGACGACCGGCCGCAGCTCGGTCACGGTCTCGCCGTCCAGCGTGAGAACCAGCCGCAGCACCCCGTGCGTGGACGGGTGCTGGGGACCCATGTTGACGACGATGCGCTCCTCGCCGTGCGAGTCGTCGCTGGGCTCGCCGACCGCCGCGACGATCTCGTCCCAGTCCGCCCCGCCGACGTTGTAGACGCGTCCTTCGGCTTCAGCGCCGTCGGCGGCGGACGCCCCGCCGGCCGAGTGCGAGGAGGCGGTCATTCGTGACCTCTTCTCTCGTCCGGCGGCGGCACGGTGGCGCCCCGGTACTCGACCGGGATGCCGCCCAGCGGGTAGTCCTTCCGCTGCGGGTGGCCCTTCCAGTCGTCCGGCATCTCGATCCTGGTCAGCGCCGGGTGCCCGTCGAAGACGATCCCGAAGAAATCCCAGGTCTCCCGCTCATGCCAGTCGTTGGCCGGGTACACGTCGACCAGCGACGGGATGTGCGGGTCGCCGTCGGGCGCCGACACCTCCAGCCGCAGCCGCCGGTTGTGAGTGATCGACACCAGGTGGTACACGCCGCGCAGCTCGCGGTCCTGCTCCAGCGGATAGTGCACGCCGGAGACCCCGGTGCACAGTTCGAAGGCCAGCGCGGGATCGTCCCGCAGTCGGCGCGCCACCGCGGGCAGGTGCTCGCGGCGCACGTGGAACGTCAGCTCGCCGCGGTCGACGACCACGCGTTCTACCGCGTCGCCGAAGCTCGACCCCGACTGCTCTAGCGAGGCGCCGAGCGCGTCGGCGATGTCGTCGAAGCACGAGCCGTAGGGCCGCGAGCTGAACACGGGCGGCGGCTGCCGCACCTGAAGCCCGCCGTACCCCGAGGTGTCCGGGATGCCCTCGACGCCGAACATGCCGGTCCGCACGACCTGCTCTGACAGCCGTTCCCGGCCCGCGAGCTCCGCCGAGTCGGGGGCCGCGGGGTCGTCGGCCTGGCTGACCTGGCTGGGCTGGCTGGCCTGGGGCGGCTGCTTGGGCTGATTCGTCTCGGTCACTGCCCTGTTACCGTGCCTTCCGGCGCGTCGGCCCCCGCGGGAGGAGGCACCGAGTCCCGCAGGCTGGCCACCAGCGGCAGCCGCCGCATCCGGGCCTGCTCCAGCTCGGTGATCTCCTGATCCCGGTCCGGCCCGAGCTTCATGTTCTGGATCTTGTCGTGCAGCTTGAGGATCGAGTCCAGCAGCATCTCCGGCCGCGGCGGGCAGCCCGGCAGGTAGATGTCCACCGGCACGATGTGATCAACGCCCTGCACGATCGAGTAGTTGTTGAACATGCCGCCGCTGGACGCGCACACGCCCATCGAGATCACCCACTTGGGGTCGGACATCTGGTCGTAGATCTGCCGCAGCACCGGCGCCATCTTCTGGCTGACCCGCCCGGCCACGATCATCAGGTCGGCCTGCCGCGGGGTGTTCGAGGCGCGTTCCATGCCGAACCGGGCCAGGTCATGGCGGGCGCCGCCGGTGGCAAACAATTCGATCGCGCAGCAGGCCAGGCCGAACGTGGCCGGCCAGACCGAGCTCTTGCGCGCGTACCCGGCCACCTTCTCGACCGTGGTCAGCAGGAAGCCGCTCGGCAGGCTCTCTTCCAGTCCCATCGGCTAGTCCCACTCCAGGCCGCCGCGCCGCCACACGTAGGCGTACGCGACCAGCACCGTGACGATGAACGTGACCATCTCGACCAGCCCGAACAGCCCGAGCTTGTCGAAAGCGACCGCCCACGGGTACAGGAAGATGATCTCGATGTCGAAGACGATGAACAGCATCGCGGTGATGTAGTACTTCACCGGGAACTTGGCGCCGCTGCTGGGCGTCGTGGGCTCGATGCCGCATTCGTAGGCTTCCAGCTTGGCCCGGTTCCACCGCTTAGGTCCCGCCATCCCGCCGGCGACCAGAGAGAAGACGGCGAAGACCGCGGCCAGCGCCGCGAGTACCAGGATCGGGACGTACAGGGTCAGGTCCATACCCTCGTCACCCCCTTGCCGTAGCGGGTCACCGTTATGCCGCCGGGGTCATCTTAGACAGCGCGTTGAGGAGGCGGTCGGTCGCATCGCCCCCGCGGGGCTCGGTCAGGTTGCCGAGCAGTTTCATCGTGAACCGCATGACGTAGGGCCGCTTCACGCCGTGCCTGGTCGCGAACCTCATGAACGCGGGGTGGCCGATCACCTGCACGAAGGAGTTGCCCAGCGTGTAGTACCCGCCGTAGGCGTCCTTGAGCGCCCGCGGGTAGGTCTGCAGCACGGTCTCGGCACCCGCGGCGGTGGGCCGGGCCAGCGCCTGGACGATGACCCGCGCCGCGATCTCGCCGGCCTCCAGCGCGTAGGCGATGCCCTCGCCGTTGAACGGGTTGACCATGCCACCGGAGTCCCCGGCCAGCAGCAGCCCGCTGGTGTAGTGCGGGGTGCGGTTGAACCCCATCGGCAGGGCGGCGCCGCGGACCGGCTGGGTCCGGTTCTCCTCGGTCAGGCCCCACTCGGCCGGCATCCCGGCCAGCCACTTGCGGAGCATCGCCCGGTAGTCGATGTTGCCGAACGCCTCGGAGGTGTTCAGCAGCCCGAGCCCGACGTTGCTGGTCCCGTCGCCCATGCCGAAGATCCAGCCGTAGCCGGGCAGCAGCTTGTCGCCATCCCAGAGGTCCAGCCACGCTTCCAGGTAGTCGTCGTCGTGCCGCGGCGAGGTGTAGTAGGTGCGCACCGCCACGCCGAGCGGCCGGTCGTCCCGCTTGCGCAGGCCCATCGCCACCGAGAGCCGCGATGAGTTGCCGTCCGCGGCGACCACGACCCGCCCGCGGACGGCGCGCTGCGCCTGCTCTCCGTTGACCGTCTCCCGCACGGTGACCCCGGTCACGCGGCCGGTACGGTCGTCGCGCAGCGGGCCGGTGACGGTGACCCCCTCCAGCAGCCGGGCCCCGGCCTTCTGCGCGTGCCGGGCCAGGATCTCGTCGAAGTCGAGCCTGCTGCGGACCAGGCCGAACCCGGGATAGCTGGACAGCTCCGGCCAGGGCAGCTCGATCCGGCCGCCGCCGCCGATGATCCGCAGGCCCTGGTTGCGCAGCCACCCGTCGCTCTCGGGCAGCGGCACGCCCATCGCGGTCAGCGCCTTGACCGCGCGCGGGGTCAGGCCGTCGCCGCAGACCTTCTCCCGGGGGAACCGGCTCTTCTCCAGGACCAGCACGTCCAGGCCGGCGGTGGCCAGGTAGAAGGCGGTGGACGAGCCGGCCGGGCCGGCGCCGACCACGACGACGTCCGCCGTCAGCGCGTCACCGTCCTGGCTGAGCCCGGGGGAAGCTTGCTGAGTCACGAGATCTGTCCTGACGTGTCTTGTGAACCGCTTCACAAGTGCTTTTCTCGCAGTCTAGACCGGGCCCGCGGCGCCGCCGGCCTGGGGCCGCCGCGCCACGTGCACGGCCACTATGCCCAGGGTCAGGTTCCGCCAGCGCACCGCCTGCCACCCGGACGCGGCGATCCGCCGGGCCAGTTCCCGCTGGGCCGGCCAGTCGGCGATCGACTCGGCCAGGTAACTGTACGCCTCGCCGTTGCCGGACAGGCGTCGGGCGACGAACGGCAGCGCGGCGGCCAGGTAACGGGAGTAGATCGCGTCCAGGCTCCGCCGGGGCAGGTGGCTGAACTCGCAGATGACCAGCCGGCCGCCGGGCCGGGTCACCCGCAGCATCTCGGCCAGCGCCGCGTCCGGGTCAACGACATTGCGCAGGCCGAACGAGATCGTCACCGCGTCGAAGGCCTGGTCCCGGAACGGGATGGCCAGGGCGTCGCCGGCCACGAAGCTGACCCTGGCCGCTGGCTTGCGGGCCCCGGCCTGCAGCATGCCGAGCGAGAAGTCGCACGCCACGCAGCGCGCCCCGGCCGCGGCGAAGGCCCGGGACGAGGTGCCCGTGCCGGCGGCGAGGTCGAGCACCCGCTCGCCGGGGGCCGCGCCGACCGCCCGGGCCACGGCCCGGCGCCAGTACCGGTCCTGGCCCGCCGACAGGACGTCGTTCAGCAGGTCGTAGCGTCCGGCCAGGCTGTCGAACATCGCGGCCACGTCGCCGGGCTTGCGGTCGAGCTGGGCACGGGTCATGTGCTCATACTTACAGCAGCTCGGGACGCTGCCATTCCTCGCCCAGCACGTGCTGGGCGAGGAAGGCGAAGACCGTCTGGTACCAGACGGTCGCGTCCCCGGGCTTGAGGATCCAGTGGTTCTCGTCCGGGAAGTACAAGAACCTGGTCTCCGGCGCCCGGCCCCGCACGTCCCACCACAGGCGCAGCGCCTCGCCCACCGGGACCCGGTAGTCCTTGTCGCCGTGGATCACCAGCAGCGGAGTGCTGATCTGCCCGGCGTGGCGGTCCGGCGAGTTAACCAGGTACCGCTCGGGCCGCGTGACCGGGTCCCCGAATATCCGGCGCCAGTAGGACGGCACGTCGGTGGTGCCGAACATCTGGTCCAGGTCCCATAGCCCGGCGTGGCTGACGATCGCGGCGAACCGGCCGGTGTGCCCGGCGATCCAGTTGGCCATGTAGCCGCCGTAGGAGCCGCCCATCATCGCGGTCCGCGCCTGGTCGATGTCGGGCCGCGCCACCGCCGCGTCGGTGATCGCCATCAGGTCCGTGTAGGGCCGCCCGCCCCACTGTCCGTGCCCGCGGGCGATGAACTCCTGCCCGTAACCGGTGGACAGCGCGGGATCGGGCAGCAGCACCGCGTAACCCCGGGCGGCCATCAGCCACGGGTTCCACCGCCAGGACCAGGAATTCCAGCTCATCACCGGGCCGCCGTGCGCCCAGAGCAGCAAGGGGGCCCGCGCAGCCGGCGCCGCGCCGTCCGGCAGCACCAGCCAGGCCCGGACCCGGGCCCCGTCGTCGGCGTTGACCTCGATCTCCTCCAGCCGGCCGGGCAGTTCGAGCGGCGAGCCCGGGCTGGCCAGCCGCAGCGGCTCGCCGCCCGCTGCCGTGACGTCCAGCCGCACCGGGGTCGGCGGCTCGTCTACCGCGGAGCGCAGCGCGTAGAGGAAACGGCCGTCCGGCGCCGGGCACAGGTTGTCGTACGCGCCGTGGTCAGCGGTCAGCCGGGTGATCTCCCCGGTGGCCAGGTCGGCGCGGAACACCGGGCGCCTGCCCTGGTCGTCCGCCGTGAAGTAGACCGACCCGGAGTCCGGCGCCCAGGCGGCCTCGACCGGGCGCCGGTCCAGGCCGGCCAGCAGGTCGGTGCCTACCCAGGGGGTAACCCCCGGACCGCCAGTGCTATCCCGGGGGGTAACCCCCGGACCCCCAGACCGGGGGGCTTCGCCCCCCGGAGCCCCCCTGCCGTCTGCTCGGGCCAGCCTCCGGCCGGCCCTCGCATCCGGCATTTCATCCTCCGCGTCGTCCAGTTCTGCGATCACCAGGGTGACGTCGCCCGGCGCGTCATAGGTGTCGTGCACCGCCCGGATGCAGGCGACCAGGCGGCCGTCCGGCGAGATGCGCGGGTTCCCGAAATCGCAGTCCGGCGCGGCCAGCAGGGTGCGCTGCTGCGCGGTCGCGGTGTCGATGACGTCGACCTGGCCGGTCTCGTTCCCGGCCTCGTCCCACACCGACCAGCCGGTGACCACGCGGGCGCCGTCCGGGGTGAGCTCGAAGGAGTTCTCGTCCAGCGCCCGGCCCGGATCCGGCGTGAGGTCGCGGGCCTGCAGAAGATCGGAGTCCGCGCCGTCCCCGGGGATCTCGGCCAGCAGCAGGAGCCGCAGGCTGTCCGGGCCGAGGTCGTGATCCCAGTACCGGACCGGGCCCGACTCGTGCAGGATGGCCGTGACACCCGCGTCCTTGCGGGCCTGCCGGCGCCGGAGATCGTCGTCGGCTCCCTTGGCGCCGCGCAGGGTGGGCGAGGCGAAGACCACGATCCCGGCTTCCCGCGCGGTGGCGATGCCGCCCACGCCGCCGGGCGGGGCGGCGATCCTGCGGGCGTCGCCGCCGCCGGCGGGCAGCAGCCACAGCGCGGGCTTGTCCTGGCCAGCGTCGCCGTTCGGGCCGCCTGACTGACCCGTCCCGCCCGCGCCCGCCCTCGGCGCCCGCCGGGCCGCCACGGGGTCGGGCCGCTTGGACACGAACAGCAGCGAGCCGTCCGGCAGGAACTCGGGGGCGCCTTCACCCTCGGCGCTCCGGGTCAGCCGCGTCGGCCCGTTATGGACTCCCGTCGCGTCCCCGGGCACGGGGATCCGCCAGATGCTGGTGACATACTTCGGCTCGCTGCCGATGGTCTGCACCGCGGCCGCGAGCCAGGACCCGTCCGGTGACAGCCGCAGCGCGGAAACCCGGGGTATCGCCACGTAGTCAGCGAGATCGTGGAAACTCGTCACAGACTCAGCTTGCTCCTGCCTGCCGCCGGACGGCCGCGAGAATCCGCCGGTACACGGGGTTCAGCTCGCTCTCGAACGGCGCCGTGAGCCCGGCCACGCGGACCAGCGTCTCACGCGGCACCGATTTCAGCATGGCATCGAGCAGCCACCAGGACAGCGTGTCCAGCGCCGCGCGCACCACCGCGGGCTCGCCGGTGACGCACGCGTGCTGCAGCGCCCGCAGCGGCGCGTCGGGCTGCGGGCCGAACTCGAACCGCGCCGGGAACGCGTCGGTCGCCTGGCCCGGGGCCCGCTCAGCCGATGGGGCTTCGAACGCGCTCAGCAGCGGGCTCACCTCGCCGGCGGTCCGCGGGTCGTACAGTCCGGGGAACGGCGTGCTCTCGTAGCCGGGGTCGTAGCCGCTGAAGTAGACCGGTGCATCGGAGCCGGAGTCCGCCAGCACCCCCAGCGCCAGGTCGAGCAGGCCGACCGGCCAGCCCAGGTCGGTGATGGCGTGCGCCCAGAGCCCGCCGCGCCGGGCGCCCAGCCCGGCGCAGAGCAGCAGCTGCGCCGATTCCAGCGCCGACTGCGCGTAGAACATGATGCCCGGGGCGTGCAGCCGGACCACCCCGCCCTTGCTCCAGGATTGCAGCCGCTCGCCGATGATCGAGTTGTCGACCACGTGCGTGAACCGGGCGGCTGAGTAGCGGGCCCGGCCCCGCCCGGCCGCGTCGGCCATAAGCCATTCGGCGGCCCGCTTGGAGGCCGTGTACACCTCCCGCGAATACGGGCGCACGGCCTTGCCCGTCGACGCGAACACCACGTGCGAGACACCGGACTCCTCGGCCGAGCAGATCACCTGGCGGGTGCCGAGCACGTTGGTGGTTACGGTCCGGGCGACCTCGTGCTCGGCCAGCCCCGGGTCCCGCTGCGCGGCCAGGTGGAACACCACGTCCGGCCGGACCTCGCCGAAGACGTCGGCCAGGCCACGCGGGTCCCGGATGTCGGCCTTCGCGTAGTCCGCCCCGGCCAGCCTCGGCCACCCGCCGGTCAGCCCGCGGCTCACGCTGACCAGCCGCCGCGGGGACCACCGGGCGACCTGCGCCATCAGCGTCGAGCCGATGCACCCGGTGCCGCCGGTCACCAGCACGGTCGCGCCGCCGAGCCACGCGGCCAGCTCGGCCTCGGGAACCGCGATGGCCCGCCGGCGCAGCGCGAGGAAGCTCGCGTACTCTTCGCCCGCGTCAGGACGGGCGGCAATGAGCGCCTGCGTCAGGCTGCGCAGCTCGCCCAGCACGGCATCGCCGAGTTCGCGCTGCCCGGGCGGCGCCACCCCCTGCATGGCCGAGATGATCTCGGAAACAGTCGCCACAGCTGGCCCTGCCTCCTCGCTCATGAGCTGCCGGACCGGATCAGACAAGTCGGGCCATGCGGGGTGGTTGAGCCGACCTGAGACTGCCAAAGCGTGCCAGACATGGCCGGCTTATGTAGCCATAACAAGTTTTTCTGGGCGCGTCCCGGCAGCCGCTGCGCGCCCGCAAGCAGGCCCGGCCCGAGCTGAAATCGACCGGAAGCTGCCGCCGTCTGTCATCTGGGCCTGCCGGGACGTACATGTGCTTACCGACGCTCAATGTCATCGGGTTGGCGTCGGCGATGGCGAACTAGGAGAAGGTGACGGCGAAGGCCGGGGCGACGGCGACCGGGACGCAGACGGCTTCGGCGACGGCCTGCCCGTGGGGCCTGGTCCCGGCGCCGGGCTCGTCGCCGTGGCGGCGGGCACGGGCGGACTCGGGCTCGGTCCCACGGGCTCGCTCGGCGGAAGCGGTACCTGAAGCAGCGGAACCATCCCCGGTTTCCATACGACATGGTAGAGCGGGCTTGCGAACCCTCGGCGGAATGCAGCCGCCGCGGCAGGGTAGTCGCTGACTTTCCAGTCGATGACGTCGAAGTCTTCATACCAGATCAGGCCGATAATATCGGTGTGCGCCGGTAGTTCATTGAACATCTGGGTGATCCACTCTGCCATCAGGCCGCTGGCGTTCGTCGCGCCTGTTTCGGTGATGACAAGCGGCTTATTCGTGAATGTCCGCAGCTCGGCAATAGTCTTGTCGAAGAGCGAATCAAAGTCTTGATAAGCTCCTTTGCCCGGCGTACCGTAGTAACCGGACAGACCAATCCAGTTGACGTAAGAGTTACCCGGATACAGCTTGGCAAGATCAGTAAAGTTGTTATATATGATATTCGGCGACCAGACCCATATGACGTTCTTGGCACCCACCTCTGTAAATATGTCGTGAACATGACGCCAGGCCTGGACGTACTGCCTGACCCTATTCCCATTCGCAAATACGGCCCATGGATACCAGAATCCGTTCATCTCGTGCGCGAACCGGAGCGCGATAGTGAACCCCAGGCTCTTGACGCCCTCTGCCCACGCCCTGATGTATCTGTCGTACCTGCCGTCAATGATGTCGGAGAGCCGATAGGCCGGCTGATACCCGCGGAGCGCCTCAGCCTGAGGTGCAAGTTGGTAGTTCCAGGGCTCCCAGGTGATCATGGGTAGCATACCGCGTTCGGCGACCCTTTCTATAATGCCGCGGTTGAACTGATTCAGCGCCCAGCCCTGGGAGAACTCATAAACCTCAGGCTGTCTCCCGACAGACTTGGTGAAGCTATCCAGCACTGAGAAATTATAGGCACCGCCGTTCCCGTTCATGATGCCAATGAATTTCTTGCCCGCCGGGGGGAACGCGGCATGAACTACTGGCTTCGATGCGGCCTGCGGCGCTAGGGCATGAGACGTGGTGCCCGCGCCCTCTGCGGAAACCGGAAGGCGCGGCCCAAAGAGGAAAACGTAGCCTACAAGTGCGACGCATAGCAGCGCCGCCAGAATCTTCGGTATGGTCAGTCGTATCATCGCACGGAACGCTCGGAGGTCTGCACCTGAGCATTTCCTGGCGATTGGGCACGGTGCAGACCTCGCCTCCTTCGGCCGTGATTCTTTTTCGCTGCGGTAGGCGCGCGACCCTCCTGCACTACGGCAGGCGCCCGGCCCTCTTGCATTGCGGCAGGCGCCCGGCCCTCCTTCGCTGCGGCAGCTGGTGGCCTTCGCCCGGCCGCCCGCAGGGGCCAGCGAGGTTCATCGACTGACGGCCGGTTGTCGGCCTGCCGCGACTGAGGCTCTGCCCCGGCCCTCTTCGCTTCCGGCAGCTCCGGGCTGCGGACAGAGGCGCGCGCGGTTTCGGGCGCTGCCGTCGGCGCCTGGAGGCTGCCGACGGCACCCGCGGGCCGCGGAGACTCGGGCCGCGGAGACTCGGGCCGCGGAGACTCGGGCCGCGGAGACTCGGGCTGCGGCGGTGCAGGCTGTCGTGTCGGGGACTGCAAAGCGGCAAGCTCAAAGAGGGACATCAGGTTCGGACTGGTGAAGTCCTCCACCATGTCCCGCTGCCAGGCGTGACTATCTCGGACCACTCGGTCGGCTCGGCCATGTGCGATCCAGCTCATCCCGGCAATGAGAGGCGGCCCCGCGCCCACAACGACAGCGAGGCTCGCCCAGACCCGCAGCGCAAGAAGATCATGATGCAACCGGAAACTGATCGCCAGCAGGACTCCAGCGACGAGCGCCCACGCGCCGTGCAGGGTGAACGTGCGAGGCGAGTCGCCTGTCCTGAGCTTGCCCTTGGCAGTTACCACGTACTTGATTCGCCTGCCAAGCAGGGCGCGCGTGCCGGACGCCACGTAGATAGGCCCAGCGAACAGGGCGAGCAGCATGCCCGGCATGCCTATCTCACGTCGTTCATGTTTGGCTAGATTAAAACGCCGGAGCCACAGCCACAAAATGAACCATGTCAACATGTTCAGCGACCACAACGTTATCCACGCAAGGCCATCCACGCGCAGAGCCGTGATGCCGAGCAATAGATAAATGGAGGTGGCCGCGGTGCCAAGCAGAACGGTGCAGGCCACGCTAGGGTAATAGAACTGGACGAGGCCATACATGAGCCGCTGCTTCATCTTCAGGTTTATTCCGGTGCGAAGCCTGCGTCTTCTTAGCAGCACCTCCCAGATCCCGAATGACCATCTCTTCTGCTGGTTGAAGTAGTCCGACCACGACGCAGGCGCCTCCCCTATGGCCAGGATGTCGGGGGTATACACGCCTTTCCAGAGCTGGCCGGTTGCCGGGTTAACGGTGCCCTCGACGCGCATGCTGGTCATGTGATCTTCGCAGATCGCATCCTGGTACCCGCCGATCTGCTGCCAGGCGGCTGGACGGTACAAATGATTAGTGCCGATCAGCAGCGCCGCGGAAAGGCCATTTCCCGCCCGCTCCACGAGCCCGCTGAAGAGGTATTGCTGTACGGCCGCGCCGTGCGCCACCAGGTTGTCGTACATATTTCCGTATACCTGGGGCGCCACCACAAATGCCACGCTTGGGTCGCGAAAGTAGCCGAGTGTTCTTTCGAGGAAGCACGGCAAGGGAACGTGATCGGGATCCATCTGTGCCACCACGTCGTAAGCGTGCTCGTGCTGAGCTCGCCACGCGTTGTGGTTGCCTGATTTCGTCTTAGCGCGGAACTGCCCTTCGCTCGTGTTGAATTGAGGGAGTCCTTTCCTGGAGAAATGATGGACGCCGAGCCGCGCCGCCATCGCTTTCACTTTCGGATCGTCGCCCTCATCGAGAATCCAGATATCAACCTGACCGCGATATCTGACGCGCGTCATTGCCTCTAGTGTCCGCTTGGCGACGTACAGCGGCTCCTTAGATGGCACGATCGTTGTGAGTATGGCGACCCGCCAGCCTGCGTCCAGCGCCTTTGGCACAGGGTCTTTTGCGTTAAACGCGAATATCCAGACAGCGAAGTTCTGCGCCAAGCGCATGATCTCAACGCAGATCACCACGCAGAAGCTGATCCTGGCCGCGCTCACTTTCCAGCCGCCGAGCCCTACGACGCCGTGCCCGGGGATGTGCGCGGGAAGGAGCAACCACCCGATGAACACCGCTGCGGTCGCAGCGTTGAGAACGACGAGGCAGGTGAGCACCACCCGCTCAGCAGGGGACACCACCCGGCGGAACTGAACCTGCGGCTCTTCTGAGTGGTCGACCGGGCCGACGATCGTTGCCGCAGCGGCGTAGGCGCGCCACGCGGCCGCGTTGCGGCGGGCCCGGGCGGCTTCGCGCCCCGACTGCGCAGGCGGACCGTCGCGGTATGCGTAATCATCGTCCAGGTCATGCTCCGCCGGCATCCGCAAGGCACCCAGCAAGATCACCGTCCTAAGCGGTCGTGCGGACTCCGGCATATACGCCGCCCGATGGTAACAGGCCGATCAGGTATCGAGGGGGTTGTTACGGGAAGAGCAAATCGAGATGCTTAAGGGCGGCATATGCCGACGTCGGACCTGGCGAAACGCCGTAGAAGATCCGCGCGAAATCCCAGCCGCACCGCACATTCTCGCGACCCCTTCGTCGCCACGGCCTCGAGACTTGAGCTGAGTTTGGGACAACCGCGGCCGGGATGCTGGCCTGGGCGAGGCGCTGGTCGATTTGGCGTTCGATTGCGCAGGCGTCTCAGCCCGCGTCGGTGATCACAGCGGCACCGACGGTGGCGTTGGTGGCCTCGTCGATGAGGATGAGGCCGCCGGTCGCCCGGTTCCGGGCGTACGGATCGGCGAACACCGGCTGGGTCAGCCGCAGCGTCACCCGGCCGATCTCGTTCAGCCATAGTTCCTGGGCGGCTTCATCCCGGTGCAGAGTGTTCACGTCGAGCCGGTAGTGCAGATCGCGCACGATCGCCTTCACGGTCCGCGTAGTGTGCTTCACGACCAGCCTGCGGCGCGGGGTTAGCGCGCTGGCGTCGGTCATCCAGCACACCATCGCCTCGACGTCCTGCGTCACTGGCGGCTGGTTGTGCGGCCGGCAGAGCATGTCCCCCCGGGACACGTCGATGTCGCCATCCAGTAGCAGGGTCACCGACATCGGCGGGAACGCCTCGGCCACGGGCCCGTGCGCGGTGTCGATCCGCGCGATCGTGGTGGTCAGCCCGGACGGCAGGTGCATCACCTCGTCGCCGGGCTTGAGCACGCCGCCCGCCACCTGGCCCGCGTAGCCGCGGTAGTCGTGCAGTTCGGGGTCGGTGGCCTGGTGCGGCCGGATCACGTACTGGACCGGGAACCTGACGTCGATGAGGTTGCGGTCCGAGGCGATGTGCACGTGTTCCAGGTGATGCAGCAGCGACGGGCCGTCGTACCACGGCATGCTGGCCGAGCGTTGCACCACGTTGTCGCCGTGCAGCGCGGAGATCGGGATGAACGTCAGGTCGCCGATCTCCAGCTTGGTCGCGAACGCGCTGAACTCCTCGGCGATCCGCTCGAACACCGCGACGTCGTAGTCGACGAGGTCCATCTTGTTCACCGCGAGCACCAGGTGCGGCACCCGCAGCAGCGTGGCCAGGAACGCGTGCCGCCGGCTCTGCTCGGTCAGCCCGTTGCGGGCGTCGACCAGGACGATCGCCAGGTCGGCGGTGGAGGCGCCGGTGACCATGTTCCGCGTGTACTGGATGTGACCGGGGGTGTCCGCGATGATGAACTTCCGGCGCGGCGTCGCGAAGTAGCGGTAGGCCACGTCGATGGTGATGCCCTGCTCCCGCTCGGCGCGCAGCCCGTCGGTCAGCAGGGCCAGGTTCGTGTAGCCCTCGCCGCGTTCCTTGCTGGTCCGCTCCACGGCCGCCAGCTGGTCCTCGAAGATCGCCTTGGAGTCGAACAGCAGCCGCCCGATCAGGGTGCTCTTGCCGTCGTCCACCGAGCCCGCGGTGGCCAGCCGCAGCATGTCCATGTGCCTGTCGTCCCCCGGCAGGCTGGTGCCGGAACCGGTCTGCGCCTGAGTCATCAGAAGTAGCCCTCCCGCTTGCGGTCCTCCATCGCGGCCTCGCTGGTGCGGTCGTCCGCCCGGGTCTGGCCCCGCTCGGTGATCCGGGTCGCCGCGATCTCGCTGATTACCTCACCGATCGTCGCCGCGGTCGACTCGACGGCCCCGGTGCACGACATATCGCCCACCGTCCGATAACGAACCGTCGCCTGCAGCGCCGGCTCGTCCTCGGCCCTGGTCACGAACGGGCCTTCGGCCAGCAGGATGCCGTCGCGCTCGAAGACCTGGCGCTGGTGCGCGAAGTAGATGGACGGGATCTCCAGCTGCTCCCGCCCGAGGTAGTGCCACACGTCCAGCTCGGTCCAGTTGGACAACGGGAACACCCGGATGTGCTCGCCCCGGCGGATCCGCGTGTTGTACAGGTTCCACAACTCCGGCCGCTGGTTCTTCGGGTCCCACTGGCCGAACTCGTCCCGGAACGAGAACATCCGCTCCTTGGCCCGCGCCTTCTCCTCATCGCGCCGCGCGCCGCCGAACACCGCGTCGAACTGATGCTCCTCGATCGCATCCAGCAGCGTGGTGGTCTGCAACCGGTTGCGGCTGGCCCAGCGGCCGGTCTCCTCGGCGACCCGGCCCGAGTCGATCGATTCCTGCACCGACGCGACGATCAGCCGGGTGCCGGCCTCGGCGACCCGGCGGTCGCGGAACTCCAGGACCTCGGCGAAGTTGTGGCCGGTGTCCACGTGCATGACCGGGAACGGCACGCGCGCGGGCCAGAACGCGCGCTCGGCCAGCGCCAGCATCACGATCGAGTCCTTGCCGCCAGAGAACAGCAGCACGGGCCGCTCGAACTCGGCGGCGACCTCGCGCATCACGTGGATGGACTCGGCCTCGAGCATGTCCAGCTGCGAAAGCTGGTAGTCGGAACGCAACGTGGCCATCAAGACTCCGGGGTCGGGGATGCGGGCGACGGGGACTAGCGCACGGAGCTGATCGCCTCGAGCAGCGTGTCCGCCAGCGCGGCCTGGCAGATCAGGATATCCGGCACCGAGGGCACGGCCTGGTTATACACGAGCTTCGAGCCGTCGATCCGGGACGCGTGCAGCCCGGCCGCGAGGGCTACGGCGACCGGGGCCGCCGAGTCCCACTCGTACTGCCCGCCGCTGTGCACGTAAACCTCGGCGTCACCGCGGATCACCGCGGCGGCCTTGGCCCCCGCCGAGCCGAGCGGCACCACCTCGGCGCCGGTCTTGTCCGCCAGCCGGGCGATGAAGTCCGGCGGCCTGCTCCGGCTCACCACGAGCCTGACCGTTGCGGAAGCCGCGGCGGGCCGGGGAGGGACCGGATCAGCCGTGCTCAGGACCTCGCCTTGCGCGGGCAACGCCACCGCGCCCGCGGTCAGCCCGCCGTCTTCCCACAACGCCACGTGCACGGCCCAGTCGGTGCGGCCCGGCTCGCCGAACTCCCTGGTCCCGTCCAGGGGATCGACGATCCACACCCGGCGGGCCACCAGGCGGGCCGGGTCGTCGGTGCCCTCCTCGGACAGCACCGCGTCCCCGGGCCGGCGCCGGGCCAGCTCGGCGGTGAGGTACTCGTGGGAGCTCCGGTCGCCGGCGTGGCGCAGGGCGCCCGGGTCGCCGCCGGCCGCCCGGAGCGCGAGCAGCCGGCGCCCGGCCTCGGCGGCCAGGTCGGCGGCGAGACGGTCGTCATCGGAGATCATCACTAGCTTCCCTAACGGTCTACGGCGCAGGCTCTGGCGCGGTATGGAACTCGTTCTGCGCGGCGGGCAGACCCTGCCGCAGCAGGGTTTCGACGGCATCCGCGGCCCGCTCCAGCACCAGCGGCAGCAGCTTCCGCTCGGCGGCGGAAAAATCACGCAGCACGAAGTCCGCGGGGTCCATCCGGCCCGGTGGCCGGCCGATTCCGACCCGCGTCCGCAGGTAGTCGCGGGTGCCCAGGGCGGCGGTCACCGACCGCAGGCCGTTGTGGCCGCCGTCCCCGCCGCCCAGCTTCAGCCGGACGGTCTCGAACGGGAGGTCCAGGTCGTCGTGGATGACCACGATCCGCTCCGTCGGGATCTTGTAGAAGCTCCGCAGCGCCGCCACGGGCCCGCCGGACAGGTTCATGAACGTCTGCGGCTTCGCGAGCGTGACCGGGCGGGCGGCCAGCCTGCCCGCGGCCACGACCGCGCGGGACCGGTCCCGCTTGAAGCGCGCGCCGATCCGCCCGGCCAGCACGTCGGCCACCATGAACCCGCAGTTGTGCCGGTTGCCCGCGTACTCGGCACCCGGGTTACCAAGCCCCGCGATCAGCCAGCGCTCATCGGACATGCGGCAACCGGATCACCGACGGTCACGCCGCGACGGCTACTCGCCGCCCGACGCCGGCTCGTCGCCCTCGGCGGAGGCGCCGGAAGGCGCAGGCGCCGGGGCCGGCGCGGCCTCCGCGCCCTCGGCCTCCTCGGCCTCCGGCACGCCCAGCTCGGCCTCGATCTGCTCCGCGGTCGGCGCGGCGATCACGTGCAGCACCAGGATGTCGGGCTCGACCGCGAGCGTCACGCCATTCGGCAGCTTGAGGTCGCCGGCGTGGACGGACGCGCCGACCTCCATGCCCTCGATGTCCACTGCGATGCCGGGCGGGATGTTCGTGGCCTCGGCCTCCACGGCAATCTGGATCAGCTGCTGGTCCAGCAGGCCGTCCGGGGCGATCTCCCCGGTGAGCGTGACCGGGATCTCAACGGTGACCTTCTCGCCGCGCCTGACCATGATCAGGTCGACGTGCTCCACCGAGCCCTTGATGGCGTCCCGCTGCACCGCCTTGGGCAGCGCGAGCTGGCTGCCGCCGGGCAGGCCCTCCAGCCGGATCAGCACGTTGGCCGTGCGCAGCGCGAGCAGCACGTCGTGGCCGGGCAGGCTGACGTGCCGCGGCTCGCTCCCGTGCCCGTACACGACGGCCGGAACCCGCCCGGCGCGCCGCTCCCTGCGGGCCGGCCCCTTGCCGAACTCGGTGCGGGGCTCGGCGGCGATGCGTACCTCAGGCACGGTAGGGCTCCTCAACAAACGACAGGCTGAACCTCGGAGAGTCTAGCCGACAGCCGCGCGCCCCGGCGCCACGCGCCTCATCAAGTCCGGTACAGGAAAAGCGGCGGCAACCGCCCGGTTGCCGCCGCTCCAGACCGCCGTGGCTACTCCTCAAAGGGATCGGGGTTGGTTACCACCGCCGGCTTCGCAGGCTTCTCCTCAAAGGGGTCCGGCGCCGGCGTAGCCGGAACTGCGGGCCCTTCCTCAAAGGGATCGGTCACCGTCGCAGGATCCGCGGCCGGGTTTGCCGGTGGGTTGGTGGGGGTGGACTCGGTCATCTTCATTTCCCCTTTCGTGTCCTGGCTCACACGAGCCTGGGCCCCGCACGAAACACCAGCAGCTTACGGCCGAAGCGTCACGATGTCCGGCCAATGCTCCCGAAAGCGGCAATCGTCGTCATACTTCGCCACTTCCGCAACTCCCGCCCCATTCATCCCTGGGCTTCCAGTTCCGCCAGCTGGACACCGAGTTCGGCCGATCGCGCGTCTTCCCCGAGGGCTTCGAAGAGGCTGAGCGCCCGGGTCCACGGTTCTCGGGCCTCGGCGAGCCGCCCCGCCTGGGCGTGGGCGTTTCCTATGCGCTGCAGATCTTGCGCCTCGCCATACCTGTCGCGTGCCGTGCGGTGGATGGCCAGCGCCTGCTCGAACATTTCGGCTGCCTCGGCCGGGTGCCCGAGAGCCAGGTGCGCACGGCCGAGGTTGTCCAGGGCATAGCCCTCGTACCGTACCGAGCCGACCTCGCGGACGATGGCGAGCGCCTCCACCGAGCGGGTGATCGCCTCGCCGTGACGCCCGAGTTCCACGTACGCCTCGCCGAGATTGCACAGCGCCACGGCCTCGCCGTACTGGCGGCCGAGGTCGCGCTGCAGTTCGAGGGCATCCAGCAGCGCCGGGACCGCCTCTTCATACCGCCCGAGAATCACGTAGCAGAACGCCAGGTTGTTCGCGGCCCGTGCCTGGCCTTCGCGGTCACCGGTCTCGCGGAGGATGGCCAGCGCCTGCTCGAAGTAACCGACAGCGTCGTTGACGTGCTGCTGGCCCAGCACCATGCCGAGGTTGTTCAGCACCCAGGCCTCGCCTCTCCGATCGCCCAGTTCCCGGACGCTGTCCAGGGCGATGCGGTGCGTGGTCAGCCATTCCGCGCGGTATCCCAGGCGGTCGAAGCACACGGTCGCGGCTACCGGAAGCTTCCAGGCGATGTCATGCAGGCCGTGGGATGCGGCCTGGCGGGTCGCCGCGACCAGGTTGGTGCGCTCGCGCTCGCTCCAGTCGAGCGCCTCCTCGGCGCTGCCGAAGACGTACGGCTCGCAGCCCGGCTCGGGCGGGCCCAGCGGTACCCGCTCCCGGTACGGCGCGACCACGGCGGCGGCCGCGTCCGCGGTGCGCAGGTACCAGTCGAGCACCCGCCACACCGCGTCGTCGACGGCCTGTGGCGGGTCGTCGGCCCGGGCCCGTTCCGCCGCGTACGCGCGCAGCAGGTCGTGCAGCCGGTACCGCTCCGGGGCCGGAGACTCCAGCAGGTTCGCGTCGACCAGCACCTCGAGCGCGTCGCTGACAGGATCCTCCGGCTCGCCGATCAGCGCAGCGGCCGCGGGCAGCCCGATGGACGGCCCCTGCCAGACACCGAGCAGCCGGAACGTGCGCGCCGGGGCGGCTCCGTTCATGCTCTTACTGGGCAGGGCATCGAAGCTGACCTGGAAGCAGGCGCGCATGCCCAGGTCGCCCGCGGTGAGCTCGTCCATCCGGCGGCGCTGGTCAGCGAGGCGGACGGCGAGCGTCCGGACCGTCCAGCCGCGGCGGGCCGCCAGCCGGGCGCCCGCGATCCTGATGGCCAGCGGCAGGCCGGCGCAGACGCCGAGGACGTCGCCTACCGGCCCCGGCTCGGCCTCGGCACGGTCGGCCCCGATGATGCGGGTGAACAACTCGGCCGCCTCGTTGTCGTCGAGCAGGTCGAGGTCGATCAGCCGGCTGCCGGCCAGGTCGGAGAGCCGGTGCCGGGAACTGACGATCACAGCGCAGGAGCCGGTACCGGGCAGCAGCGGCCGGACCTGCGCCGCGTCCCTCGCGTCGTCGAGCACGATCAGCATCTGCCGCTCGGCGAGCCGGGTGCGGTACATGGCGGCGCGCTCCTCGGCGTCCACCGGCACCCGGGCCCCGTCCACCCCGAGGTCCCGCAGGAACCTGGCCAGTACCTCGTCCGGCGGCACGGGATCCTCGCTCCCGCCGCGCAGGCTGGCGAAGAGCTGCCCGTCCGGAAAGTCCGGCCGCAGCCGGTGCGCCGCGTGGATCGCGAGCGCGGTCTTGCCCAGTCCCGGCGTGCCGGCCACCACCGCGACCGGCACCGCCCCGTTGACCGGCGACCGGGCGCCCGATAGCAGCCCGTACAGGCGCTCCAGGGGGCCGGCCCGGCCGGTGAAGTCGGCGACGTCGGCGGGCAGCTGGGCGGGAGCGCGCCGGGACGGCGACCCCGGGCCCGCCCGGCGGTGGGTTCCTTCGGCGGACGATCCGGCGGGCCGCGCCGCGGTCGCCGCGGCGGGCGGCTCCCGGGTGCCCGCGTCGGCGGTGAGCATCGCCTGGTAGAGGCGCTGCAGCTCCGGCCCGGGATCGACGCCAAGCTCCTCGGCGATCACCTCCCGGGCCTGCCCATAGGCCGCCAGCGCCTCGGCGTGCCGCCCGGCACCGTCCAGCGCCCGGATGAGCAGGGCCCACAGGCCCTCCCGTAGCGGCTCATCGGACAGCAGCCGACGCAGATCGGGCACTAGCTGGGCCCCCCGGCCGCAGCCCAGGTCGGCCTCGATCCGCAGCTCGAGCGCGCTCAGCCGGGATTCTTCCAGCCGGTCGGCCTCGGCGGCGACCAGGGCGGAGGGCGGCACGTCGGCCAGCGCCCGCCCCCGCCACAGCTCAAGCGCCTCGGCCAGCTTGCCCGCGGCGCGGCTGGGGTCGCCGTCGGCCAGCGCCGCCCGGCCCTGGCCGGCCAGCGTCTCGAAGCACTCCGCGTCCAGGTCCCCGGGGCCGAGCAGGAGCTGATACCCGGGCGCCCGGGTGGTCAGCACGCGGCCTTCGGGGTCGCCGAGCGCGCGGCGCAGCCGGAGCACGTAGACGCTCACCAGGTTGGCCGCGCGGTCGGGCGGGTCGTCGCCCCAGAGCTCCGCGGCCAGCCGGTCGGTCGAGACCACCTGCCCCGGGTTCAGCAGCAGCGCAGCCAGCAGAGCGCGCCATTTCGGCGCTCCGATGCCGCTCCAGTCCTGGCCGGTCCAGACCTCGAGCGGTCCCAGTATCCGAAACCGCACCACGCCGCCCCGTCCGAGCCCGCCCAAGCGGGCCATTCTCGCCGGGCCTATCCGTGCCCTGCGATCGGATCGATGCCGGGCCGCCGAAAGTCTCAATCATTACTCAACCACGACATAAAGCCGGTCCGCCACGCTGATCGCCCGGGGCCTGCGGGCGAACGCCACGTCATCGATCCTCAATGGGAACTCAACCGCCCGCGGTCATGCTGAAACCGCTTCCGCCGCCCTGCTCCCGCCGGCCGCAGGCATCTCTCCTCCCTCCGCCTGGGGCCGGCGGGTCGCGGAGCGGCGTGGATCAGGCCCGCGGGCCGTTGCGGGGGCGCTGCCCGCGGGCCATATAGCCGGTGGTCGCTGGCCCCCCTTGAGGTTGGGGGGCGGGGCCAGCGGTCACCTTCTAGCTCTGGCCGTCGAACAGGCTGGTCACCGATCCGTCGCTGAACACCTCGCTGATCGCCCGGGCGATCAGCGGCGCGATCGAGAGCACGGTGAGCTTGTCGAATCGCTTCTCCTGCATGATCGGCAGCGTGTTGCTGACGACCACCTCGCTGATCCGGGAGTTCTTCAGCAGGTCCACCGCGGGGCCGGACAACACCCCGTGCGTGGCCGTGACGATCACCTTGGCGGCGCCCTGCTCGAACAGCGCCTCGGCCGCGTTCACGATCGTCGCACCCGTGTCAACCATGTCGTCCACGATGATGCAGGTCCGGCCCTCCACCTGGCCGACCACCTCGAGAATTCTCACCCGGTTGGCGACGTCGGGGTCGCGGCGCTTGTGGATGATGGCCAGCGGGCAGCCGAGCCGGTCGGTCCACCGCTCACAGACCCGCACCCGGCCCGCGTCCGGCGCGACGACCGTGACCTGCCCCAGGTCCAACTGGTCCTCGAGGTAGGAGGCGAGGATCGGCAGCGCGAACAGGTGGTCGACCGGGCCGTCGAAGAATCCCTGGATCTGCGCGGTGTGCAGGTCGACCGCCATGATCCGGTCGGCGCCCGCGGTGAGGAACAGGTCTGCCATGAGCCGGGCCGAGATCGGCTCCCGGCCGCGGCTCTTCTTGTCCTGGCGCGCGTAGCCGAAGAACGGCGCCACGACCGTGATCCGCTTGGCCGACGCCCGCTTGAGGGCGTCCACCATGATCAGCTGCTCCATGATCCACTGGTTGATCGGCGCGGTGTGGCTCTGCACCACGAACGCGTCGCAGCCCCGGACGGACTCCAGGAACCGTACGAAGATCTCGCCGTTGGCGAAGTCGTAGAGCGTGGTCGGGGTGGGCTCGACGCCCAGGCAGGCAGCTATCTCGTCGGTGAGTTCTGGGTGGGATCGGCCGGACAGGAGTAGGAGCTTCTTCTGGTTGGGGGTGGTAATTCCGGTCACTTAGACCCGCCCTTTCACTGGTCCCGTCCCCCGCTCACGTGGGCGAACGGACCCACCGTGACTCCCGTGCCGACTGTCGCCGACTCGCAAACCGAATTGACCACCGTGGCGCCGTCCGCGACCTCGGTGTCCCGCAGCAGGCAGCCCGGCCCGACCCGCGCCCCCGTCTTGACCGTGGTGCTGCCCTCGAGCTGGGTACTGGGGCCGATCAGCACTCCCGGCTCCAGCCGCACGCCGACATCGATCCAGGTGGTCGCCGGGTCGATGATCGTCACCCCGGCGCTCATCCAGCCCCCGAGCACCCGCTCGTTCAGCACCCGGCGCGCCCAGGCCAGCTGCGCCTGGTCGTTGACGCCCAGGACCTCCTGGGGATCGGCGCACGAGACCGTGGCGACGAGGTATCCGTCGCCGCGCAGGATGGACACGACGTCAGTGAGGTACTCCTCGCCCTTGGCGTTGTCGGTCGGAACCCGCTTGACCGTGTCCGCGAGCAGATCGCCGTCGAACGCGTACATGCCCGAGTTGATCTCGGTGATGGCCCGCTGCCCGGGGGTGGCGTCCGCCTCCTCCACGATGCCGGTGAACGCGCCGTCGGCATCCCGGATGATCCGGCCGTAACCCGTCGGGTCGTCCAGCCGGGCGGTGAGGACGGTGACCGCCGCGGCGTGCGACTGGTGGGCGGTGACCAGCTCGCCGAGCGTCCGGCCGCGCAGCAGCGGGGTGTCGGCGTAGGTCACGACCACCGTGCCGTGGATGAGGCCGACCGCCTCGATCACCGTGCGCACCGCGTGCCCGGTCCCGCCGCGCCGGTCCTGGACGACGATCTCGGCGTCGGCGGCGTGCTCGGCGAGATGCGCGGTGACCTGGCTGCGGCCGTGCCCCGTCACGACGATGAGGCGGTCCGGTTCCAGCTCCCGGGCCGCGGCCAGGACGTGGCCGAGCATGCTCCGGCCGCACACCTGGTTCAGTACCTTCGGGGTCTGGTTCTTCATTCGGGTGCCCTCACCCGCCGCGAGGATGATCACGGCGGCTGGTCCGCTCAGGCTCACTCGGCTCCTCGTGTAGCTGCAGGCACCTGGGCGTGCGGGGCGCCCCGGCGCATATCCCCCCGGGCAGTTCACGCTCCGGACCCTCGCAGGATACCGCCAGGTTGCCCGGCCCGGTCCAGCATGACCGCATCTGCCTGTCCGATTTTGTCAGCCTATCGCGCTAGTATTCGAATATGATCAAGAAAGCTGCGTTCCTTCAATTACGTGAGCAGGCCATAGCCCTGCGCCGCGCGGGCAAGTCCCGCCGCGAGATCAAGGAGCTACTCGGCATCACCAGCGGCGAGATCCTGAACGAGGCGCTCAAGGGCGAGCCGCCCCAGCCATGGAATGTCCGCCCGAACGCCAAGGACGCGGAGCGGGCCAAGGCCAGGGAACTGCGCGCGCAAGGCCTCGGCTACAAGCGCATCGCCGCCCAACTCGGCGTCTCCAAGAGCAAGGTCCGGCGCAGCGCCGACCTGTACCGCAAGATCGAAGGTTGGGCCGCAGCCGCAATGGCGAGCGTCGACAGTCCGGATGACGTCGACAGTCCGGATGACGTCGACAGTCCGGATGACGTCGACAGTCCGGATGACGTCGACAGTCCGGATAGCTCGGCCGAGGGCTAGCGGGCCGCTAAGTCAGCGGACAGATGCGAGGAGCTGACTCCTGAACGGACCGCGCCGAGATCCGAGGCCTCGGCCTGACACTCGGTATCCTTGTCTCATCAGCTAGCAGCAGGCCTGATTTGTCGCTTTAGTCCGGCGTAGGGTAATTGGCAGCCCACCGACCTTTGGAGTCGGGTTTGTCCTGGTTCGAGTCCAGGCGCCGGAACAGATCACCCTCACCCTGGTTCGCGTCTTGGCCGCGACATGGGTACTGGCGGCCAGGCTGCGTGTCTCCTTCCCTTGCCCGCCAGTGCGCCGGCGGCGTGGGCTTCACCGGATGTTTGAAAAAGGTTCTCCCAGGTACTTGCGTAACCTACGATAGCGTAGGTTACGGTTACGTAAGCGTATCTGTACTGGCCCCAGACCCGGTACGTGCGGAGCGCTCACCATCCGGCCGCAACCTCCGACGCCAAGCGAGGACAGCCATGGCCACTTCCGCAGACATCGGCACGCCGGGCATCGCCGCGCTCGTGCCGCCCGCGCCCGCGCCGCCGGCTTCCGCGCCGAACGCGGCCAGGCCCGAGATCGAGCCCGCGCCGAGCGGCGCTGGCGAGCGATTCCTGGTCGGCGTGTTCGTCGCCGTGCCGATGCTCGCGCTGCTCGCCGCGATCCCGCTGGCCTGGGGCTGGGGCCTGGGCTGGCGCGACATCGTGATCGCCGTGGTGTTCTACGTGATCGCGGGGCTCGGGATCAGCATGGGCTACCACCGCTACTTCACGCACGGCTCGTTCAAGGCCGTCCGCGGGTTCAAGATCGCGCTCGCGATCGCCGGGTCCCTGGCCATCGAGGGACCGGTGCTCACCTGGGTCGCCGACCACCGCCGGCACCACAAGTACAGCGACCGGGAGGGCGACCCGCACTCGCCGTGGCGGTTCGGCAACGACTGGAAGGCGCTGACGAAGGGGCTGGCCTACGCCCACATCGGCTGGCTGTTCGACAGCAGCCGTACTTCGCCGGAGAAGTTCTGCCCGGACTGGCTGGCCGACTCCGACATCCCCCGGATCTCCCGGTGGTTCCCGGGCCTGGTGGCCGTGTCGCTGCTGGCTCCCGCGCTCATCGGCGGGCTCTGGGCGTGGTCCTGGACCGCCGCGATCACCGCGTTCTTCTGGGCCAGCCTGGTGCGGGTCGCGTTCCTGCACCATGTGACCTGGTCGATCAACTCGATCTGCCACACGTTCGGCAAGGAGGAGTTTGACGTCAGGGACAAGTCGCGCAACGTCAACTGGCTGGCGATCCTGTCGTTCGGCGAGTCCTGGCACAACCTGCACCACGCGGACCCGACCTGCGCCCGGCACGGCGTGCTCAAGGGGCAGATCGACGTGGCCGCCAGGTCCATCTGGGCGGCCGAGAAGCTCGGCTCAGCCTACGACGTCCGCTGGCCGGACGAGGCCCGGCTGACCGGCAAGCAGCGGCCCGGCCGGTCCCGGAAGCTCGGCTCCATGACCAGGCGGGAGATCCAGTCGCCGGCGGGCTGGCCTGCCGGTGACATGATGAGCCAGTGACAAGCCAACCCTCGGCCGCAAGCGGATCACCGGCCAGGAACGCCGCGAGCAACTTATCGACGTGGGCCGCCGCCTGTTCGCCGAGCGCGGCCTGGAAGGCACGTCGATCGAGGAGATCGCGGCCCGGGCCGACGTGTCCAAGCCGGTCGTCTACGAGCACTTCGGCGGGAAGGAAGGGCTCTACGCGGCCGTCGTGGACCGCGAGGTGGAGCGGTTCCTCGCCATGGCGACCCGGCTGCTCGAGGGCGAAGACAAGATGGAGAAGTTCGAGGTCGCCGCCGTCGAACTGCTCAGATACATCCAGGACAACTCCGACGGCTTCCGGATCCTGGTCCGGGACTCGAACCCCTCATCGGGATCCGGGACCTACGCCAGCCTGATCAGCGAAATCGCCAGCCAGGTCGAGTACCTACTCGGCGACGTGCTCAAGTCCCGGGGATACGACCCGAGCAATACATCG
>CAWIDQ010000088.1:0-38094 GCA_963834695.1 uncultured Actinomycetota bacterium | reverse complement strand
ATAAACCCCTGGCCGCCCACCAGCAGGTCTGCTTTACCATCGCCGTTGAGATCCTCGACCAGGAGCAGCGTGCCGACGTTGAAGCTGGACAGGATGGGCGTTTGGAATGTACCATTGCCATTTCCGAGAAGCACGTTCAGGGCGAAACCCGACGCGCTGCCGACTGCCAGATCCTCGATCCCATCTCCGTTGAAGTCGCCGACTGCGATGCTGGATGGGCTGTTGCCGGCAGACGAACTCGTGGCCGTCTGGAAGGTTCCATCGCCGTTTCCGAGAAGAATGCTGAGGGTATTCCCGGCTTGGTTGATCACCGCTAAATCAAAATGGCCGTCGGTGTTAAAATCCCCAACGGCAACAGAGACCGGCGTGCCTCCGACGGTGTAATCGACATGCGCGGCAAACGTGCCGTCGCCGTTGCCGAGCAACACGCTTACAGTTTGGGCGCCGCTGTTGACGGTTACCAGATCTGTTTTGCCATCGTTATTAAAATCCGCGACCGCAATCCCCGTGGGCTGGCTCCCCGTGGTATCGTTCAGCGCCGTTGCGAAGGTGTCGGCAAGTTCGGCGCTTACCGTGAAGATTGTTACCGCCGAAAAGCCCGCAGGTCCCGCATCGCCGCCATAGAAGGCTCGTAACCGGTGGACTCCCGCCGCCAACAGGGACGTAGTGAAATGAGCTTGGCCTGCCGAAATCGCGCTGACGCCCAGCGTGTCCATACCGTCGAGAAACAATACCGTGCCGGATTCTCCGGCGCCAACGGAAGCGGTCATGGACCGAAGCGAGGAATCCGTGGGCTTGGTCGAAGAAACTGGACTGCCAAACTTCGGATGTGCCCTTGACGACAGCGACATTCCTCGCCACCACGAAGTTGTACTTGCCCAGGTCGAGCTTTGAGATGGCCACCGTAGTGACAGTAAGCGCGAGAAGAGAGAGGAAACCATGCCTCTCCGTTTGCCGTGCCTCTGAGCAGCCTGGGAAACCGGAGAGCACAACGGCCCGGTCACAGTGCTCGATCCCTCTAGGGACAGAAAGCCGAGTTCTGGGCAGGATCGAGTGACAGTGATCCGGTAGCCGGAAACAGAGAGCGCAGGGATCTCCGCCTACATCTTGACGGTGGACTGGTTCGGGCCGCGCAACCGCGCTTATTTCTTCGAGCTCGGAGGGAAATGATCGAACATTTTCTGCACCCCCTTGTCGAGATTCTTCGTATTGTTCTCGGGCTTGCTTGAAAGGGTTTCGCTGGCAGATCCACGCCATAGCAGTTGCTTGGATTTCGCGTCGAACAGATCGACGACCAGAGTACCGACCTCGTAGTGGTCAACCGTTGTCGTTTCGTCTCCGAATCCGCCTCCCCAGCGCCAGCCGCCTCCAAAGCCATCGTAATAGGTGTTGAGCGTTTGATGCTCCTTATTGATATCCATCGCTACGATTGCGACGTTGCCCCTCGACGGTACCTGCATCCAGCCCTTCGCCGTCAGGGTGGTCGTGATGGCTGATTTGATGCGATCGACCAATAGTGGGTCTGCCGTTTGCACCTTTTCAAAGGAGAATGTCCTATATTGGCTAAAATCCGCCTTGTGATCGTAATCGGTCTTCACCTTCTGCGCGAAGGAGGTGGCCGCAGAGAGGAGAGCTATCCCAGTGGCGGCGAAAATCGTACGTTGGATGTTCATGAGTTTCTTCCTCGGCCGCTTCTAGGGCAATCGAGCGGCCAAAGCCGGAGGCGGACTGCCGACCTCGGTTCCAGCGTGAAATCAGTGATTCAGCGCCCGTGCATGGCGACTACCGACCGACGCGCGACGAAGCATCGTCACGAAAAATGTGGCTCGTCACCCAAACGTGTAACGACGCCCGAGGCCCTCTGGACGCCTGAACTTGTGAGCGTGCATTCGGCGATTTCGCCCGGCACCGTGTATCCGCACAAAACAGCCCCGGAGAAGCCGACGGTCTTGCATCCTGGCCACTTGCCGCCTAACGCGGATTCGCCGCTTGATAGCGTCGAGATGATTTTTCCCTCACGGGTGGGAAACCCGTCCAGGCGCACTTGGCCCAGCTTGGGCTCCCCGCGATCTCCACCTCGAAGCGGTAGCTTACATTCACCGTCTCGGGGAAGTCGGCAGTCGTCTATTGAACAGGATTCCTGCCCCGATCAGAATAAGAATGGGGGCGGTAAACTAGCACTTTGAAGTCGACCACTTTATAGTGAACCTCGCGCAAATCCTCCATGATCGGCAGCGATGCCGAAGCGTTTCGGCGAATCAGGCCTTGTTTTTCTTGAGCAAGGCCAGTGCTCGCTTGCAGACGTTCTCCACGGTGAACCCGTATTCGCGCATCAGGAGCGGTCCGGGGGCGGAGGCGCCGAAATGATCGAGGCCAATCACGTCGCCAAGGTCGCCGACGTAGCGATGCCATCCTTGCGTTGCTCCTGCTTCCACAGCCAGCCGCGCGCGGATCAAAGGCGGAAACACGGAGAGGCGATATTCCTCCGCTTGCGCATCGAACAACTCCCAACTTGGCATGGAAACGAGGCGCGTCGGAATGTTCTGCTTTTCCAGTTCACGCTGCGCTTCGACGATCAGACTCACTTCCGAACCGGTCGCGATCAAAATGATCTCAGGCCGGCCGTTCGCCGCCTCGGCCAGGATGTAGGCCCCGCGTTTCAGCTCGGCGGCCGGAGGCATAGCGGCTGCGGTCCAGCGTTGGCACATCCTGGCGAGTCAGGATCAACGCGACTGGACGGTCCCGCGATCTCAATCGCAACGCGCCAGGCGTACGCGGTCTCGTTCGCATCGCAGGGCCGGATCACGACCAGGCGTGGAACGGCGCGCAGGTTGGCGAGTTGTTCCACCGGCTGGTGAGTGGTCCCGTCTTCGCCCAGTGCGATGCTGTCGTGCGTGAACACGTAGATCACCCGCTGCTGCATCATGGCCGCCAGCCGCATGGGAGGGCGCATGTAATCGGAGAAGATCAGGAACGTTGCGCCGTATGGGATGAATGCCGCCGTGCACCGCCATGCCGTTCAGAATCGCGCCCATCCCATGTTCGCGAATGCCGAAGTGCAAGTTGCGCCCGGCGTAGCGCCAGCCGCCGCCGCACGAGCCCTGCGTGTCGCCCGAGGCTCGATCGGAAGATTCAAAATCGCCCGCGCCCTTGAGCGCGGTGTAGCGTCGAGGGGTCCAAATCCGCCGAACCGCCCATCAGCGACGGAAGTTTGGGCGCGATCGCGTTCATCACCTTTCCGGAAGCGACGCGGGTCTTCATCCCCTTGGGGTCCGCCGGAAACACGGGAATGTCCGCATCCCAACCGGCGGGCAATTCGCCGCGCATCCTTTCCTGAAACTCCCGGGCCAAGTCCGGATGTATCGTGGCGTAGCGAGCGAATCGATCGCGCCATTCCGACTCCGCCTGCCGGCCGCGCGGCACGGCCTCGCGAAAATGGGCGAGCGCTTCGGGTGGGATATCGAAAAGGGGCGCGACCGGCCAACCCAGGTTCTGCTTGGTCAGCTTCACCTCTTCTACGCCCAACGGCGAACCGTGCGCTTCAAACGTGTCCTGCTTGTTCGGGGAACCGAAACCCAAGTGGGTGCGGACGAGAATCAGCGAAGGGCGCCTCGTTTCGCTCCGCGCCGCGCGCAGTGCCTGGTCGATCGCCTCCACATCGTTTCCGTCCTCCACCGATTGCGTATGCCAGCCATACGCCTCGAAGCGCTGCGCGTGGTCCTCGTTACAGGCAATGTTGGTACCGGCGGAGAGCGTCACATGGTTGTTGTCGAAGAGGTAAATCAGCTTGCCGAGTTCCAACTGCCCGGCGAGCGACGCTGCTTCGGACGACACGCCCTCCATCAGGTCGCCGTCGCTGACCAACCCGTAGGTGAAATGATCGACGATCTCGAATCCCGGCCGGTTGTAACGCGCGGCAAGATGCGCTTCTGAAATCGCCATGCCCACGCCGTTGCCGAATCCCTGGCCGAGCGGGCCGGTAGTGGTTTCGACGCCAGGAGTCAGACCGCGCTCCGGATGACCGGGCGTAATGCTGCCCCATTGGCGGAATTGTTTGATCTGATCGAGAGGCAGATCATAGCCGGTGAGGTGCAGCAAGCTGTAGAGAAGCGCCGAACCATGGCCGGCCGACAGGACGAAACGGTCCCGGTTGGACCACTGCGGATTGATCGGATTGTGCCGGAGAAACCGCGTCCATAATACATAGGCCATGGCCGCGGCGCCCAGCGGCAGGCCCGGATGGCCGCTATCGGCCTTTTGCACGGCGTCGACCGACAGGAAGCGGATCGTGTTGATCGACAGTTGATCCAACTGCGCTGGACTAAGGTTTGTCTTGGTTGCCGCGATCATTGCTCTTTCTCCTTGGCTGACGAAAAGAAACTATGCAAATGCACCGTAAGAAAGACCTCGGGTCCTCTCGATCGGAACATGCAGGAGAGGCTCCAGGCCCGCAACCGAGACGATCAAGAAATTCTTCGACACGATATTTCTCCTTCAGAGATTCCACTTCCTTCAGGCATGTGAAACCCTGGGTCATGCAATTTCCACAACCTGAAGCCAAAGTGCTTCACGCACCAATCGCAGGACTATCTGCCGCTAACCCCGGCGAGTTGTTCGCGTTCCGCCGGGCGCACTGTAACTTCCCTCCCCGTAAGCGTCCTCGGTCGCCTGCTTATCGGCGAGCTGTTCGCGTTCCGCCGCGTGCAGTGCCATTTCGACTGGGTTCGTCGTCCGCAGGATGTCCCTGGCCTTGGCCACTTCGTCCGCTGTGCCATGAGCCAGAAGGAGGAACTTGTCAGACTTGAGCGCCACCTCGTATTTCACGACGCTATCCTTGGGGATGCCAATGCTGTACAATCCCGCGCCGAGCGCGCTCAATCCACCCACCACAACGGCGCCTTCCAGTGCGCCGACGATCCAGGCGACCAGCGGACCGGCCACTAATATAGGCCCGATGCCGGGAATGAGGAAGAAGGCGGCTCCGAACAACATCCCCCAGATACCACCCCAGAAGGCGCCCATCTTGCCCCAGTACTTCATGCGGTCGCCGGCGTTATAGTATCCGACGACGTGCTCGTCGGAATGATAATCCTTGCCGACGATGGACATTTTCTTCATGTCAAACCCAGACCTCTGCAGTTCCTTCACTGCTTCCTCTGCTTGGGAGTGGGTTTCGATAAATGGCTACAACCGAGTTCGTTTCAGACATGACTTATACTTTCCTTTCTTCCAAGATCGCTCGTGCCGCATTTCCGTAGGACTCTCCGGCAAGTCACTTAGGAGCGCAAAGGGTGCGGCGCGCACCCCGAATCAATCCAGGAACCGATCGCGCCGCACTCCGTTTTGCGCGAGTTCCTCAGAAGCGCAAAGGGTGCGGCGCGCACCCCCGAACCAATCCAGGAACCGATTCGCGCCGCACTCCGTTTTGCGCGAGTTCCTCAGAAGCGCAAAGGGTGCGGCGCGCACCCCCGAACCGATCCAGGAACCGATTCGCGCCGCACTCCGTTTTGCGCGAGTTCCTCAGAAGCGCAAAGGGTGCGGCGCGCACCCCGAACCAATCCAGGAACCGATCGCGCCGCGCTCCGTATCGCGTCTTAGCGCCGATTCGCGGCCAGCAGCGGGAACGGTGTTGCGCGAGTTCCTCAGGAGCGCAAAGGGTGCGGCGCGCACCCCGAATCAATCCAGGATCCGCGCGAGTTCCTCAGGAGCGCAAAGGGTGCGGCGCGCACCCCCCCGAACCAATCCAGGAACCGATCGCGCCGCGCTCCGTTTTGCGCGAGTTCCTCAGGAGAGCCGTCTCATCAAGCGTGCGTGATGGCATTCACGCAGCTCTGCTGCCCCGTACGCAGGATCAATGGCCTTAGTTACCACACGAAAAAGCAGGCGCCGTCGCCCGGTTCGCGAATCCGTCCGGTCTGTACCGGATTATCGTGCATCGGCGGCATGTTGTTGCGAATTACATGGGGCAAATCCGGTTCGGGCCCATTGGACTCTTCGATCTCCACCGCGCCATGCCGGTTCATGATTCCAGCGGCAGCCTCAACCTTCTCGTCCGAGCCGGTCGCGAAAACCAGAGCCCCGCCGCTCCGCAGTCCTTTGACGTAGGCCTGGGCCTCCGCTTTGGAAGCCCCGATCCTGGAAAGCTCCCGGCTCAAGTCGACTTCGAAATCGAGGCGCGGGAAACTCATCACGCCGGTGATCTCGAACGTCTTCGGTTCCTCCAGGGTGCGAACCTCCTTCCGAGGAAAACCAAGCGCCTCGATTTCGCGGACGACCTCGTCCACGAGACCAGGCGTCTCAAATAATCCAACTGCCGTCTTTGGCATATTACAACCTCCAGTGCAGAATATTCACGCGTTTGTCCAGGTTGGAATGAGCGCGAGGATTGCGATGACCGAGACTGCCCAGACAATCGCGACTCTCATCGGGCGTCCTACGCTTGGGCCCTCTGTTCCGATGGAATGCCGACTTCCGTTGGCGCCGGGCTTTTCGGGCGCAAGCCGCCTTGCAGGATCGGCATGTATTGGTTTCTCGATCATGGTTCTGCTTCGCGCTCAATCGCGATTCGTTCGGTTCGCCGCTGCTCACAATCTAAGCCCAGTATGAAGCGAGAAACGTCAAAGCGCCGTCAAAACACAGCCCCCCGTCGAGGCCATCGAAAACTTTCACTCGATCTCCGTTTTTGACGGCGTTTTGACATTATTTACGATAGACTCAGGGGCTAGTCGTCTCGGCGTTGCTCCCTCATGATCGAAGTCTCACGCAGCCGATTGAAAACGTGGAACATCAAGCGTAGACGCGGTTTGTTTTCGGAAGGGCATTTCCGCCCGCCGCGCCTCAAGGAGTTTTTTGATCCTCCAATGGCTCCGCCGATCCCCGCAGTCTGCATCCCACCGGGCGCCCGCTTGCCGATACGCGGCATCCCGGAAAAGTTGCAGCAAGAGTGCGGTCTTCATAAGGATCTGGAGGAGGCGGTCTTTACTCGGATGACTGCCGCCGTAAACACCTTTCGCGATGCACTCCGTTTTCAAAACGGACCAGCCGCCGGCCATCCCGCCGCCGTGGCGGTCAAGTCCTGGGCCGGTGGCGCTCTGCGAAGCCCTGGCGGGGGCGGCACGGCTGCTCACCGCCGACCGGATACCTGCGGAGCAGCAACGACTCACGCGGCCCGGGCCTCGGGAGCGGCTGGCCGACGCGATCGACCAGGTCCGCGGCGGGCGGCTGGTGCGGCTGAGCGCTGTCCGGCTGATGGTGTGCGTCGGGGTAGCCGCGGTGATGAGCGAGATCTTGCCGCTGCAGCGGTCGTACTGGGTGGTGCTCACGGTGGCGATCGTGATGAAGCCGGACTTCGGCTCGGTTTTCGCCCGCGCCGTCCAGCGGGGCTTCGGGACCGTCGCCGGCGCGGTGCTCGGCGCCGTGATCCTGGCCGTGGTGCCGTACGGGGCGCTGCTTCTGATACCCGTGGCGGTCCTGGCCGCGCTGCTGCCTTACGGCCGCAGCCGCAACTACGGCCTGCTGTCGGTGTTCCTCACCCCGCTGGTGGTGCTGCTCATCGACCTGCCCGACCGTACCGGGTGGCGGCTGGCCGAGGCCCGGCTGATCGACACCCTGCTCGGCTGCGCGATCGTGCTGGTGATCGGCTTCGCGCCCTGGCCGAGAGCCTGGAACGCGCACCTGCCCGGCCAGTTCGCCGACACGGTGTCCAGCGTCTGCGAGTACCTGGAGCAGGCCCTGGTGCGACGCTCACCCGAGCGGTACCGGCTGCGCCGGCGGGCGTACCGAGCCCTATCCGATCTGCGGGCCGAGTTCCAGCGCACGCTGTCCGAACCGCGTGCCCTCAGCCGTCACGTCACGACGTGGTGGCCCGCCGTGGTCGGCCTGGAGCAGGTGATGGACGCGGCCACCGCCGCCGCTGTGGCCGTCGACCACGGCGCGGCTCCGCCGCCGGCCGACCAGGTGCGTGAGCTGGAAGCCGTGCTCCGCGGCCTGGCCGGCGAGGCGGGGCCGGGGACCGAGCCCCCGGTGCCGGGCGACCTGCCGGCCGGGGAAACGCTACGGCCCGTGGCCGACGCGGTCCGCCGGGTGCAGACCGTCCTCTGCTGACCGCGCCCGGCCGGATGTTTGAGCCTCGCACGGAGGGGAGAACCTGATCTGTTCCCGGCCGCGGAGAGGAGATCGGTCATGACGGCCCCAGTGAGCCCGCCCCCCACGTCTGACGCCGGAGAGCCGGACGATCAGGCCCTGGTGCGGCTGGTCCAGACGCTGCCGAGGGACAGCGAGGAGCACGACGCCGCCTGCGAGCAGCTTGTCGCCAGGTACCAGTCGCTGGTCCGCTCCTGCGCCCAGCGGTACTGGCAGAGCCCCGAGCCGCAGGAGGAGCTGATGCAGGTCGGGTACGTGGGCCTGCTCAAGGCGATCAACAACTTCGACCCGGCCGTCGGCGGCAGCCTGGTCGCCTACGCCCAGCCGTGCATCAGCGGCGAGATCAAGCGGCACTTCCGCGACAAGCGCTGGCAGGTCCACGTCAAGCGGTCCACGCAGGAACTGCGGGCCGAGCTGCGGCGGGCCCGGACCGAGCTGACCCAGCAGCTGGCCAGGTCGCCGCGAGCCGACGAGCTGGCCACGCACCTCGGCGTCAGCGACGATGACCTGCGCGACGCCGAGCGGGCCGACCTGGTGTTCCAGGCCTCGTCGCTGGACGCGCCGCTGGCGGACGGGCAGGACGCAGGCAGCCTGGCCGACCTAGTGGGCGCGGAGGATCCGCAGCTGGAACACGCGCTCAACATCCAGGCGGTCCGGGCGCACTGGGACGAGCTGCCCGCCCGCCAGCAGCGACTCCTGACGATGCGGTTCTACGGGAACATGAGCCAGGCCGAGATCGGCGAGCGGCTCGGCATCTCGCAGATGCACGTCTCCCGGCTGCTCGCGGCGGCTCTCGAACACCTGCGCGGACGCATCGTCGGCGCGGAGCCCGACGCCGCGGACTGATCGGCTCAGTCGCCCGGGGGCTCGCCAGCGCGCAGCGCCAGCATGGTCACGTCGTCGCGGAGCTGGCCACCGCAGAACGCAAGCACCATCTCCCGCATCCGGGACACCACCCGCGCGGCCGGCTCGCCGCCGAGCGCCGCCAGCTCGTCGGTGATGTGATCCTCGAAGTAAGCCATGTCCGGGCTGCACGCACTGATCAGGCCGTCGCTGAAGAAGAACAGCAGGTCGCCGGGGTCCAGGTCGATCTCCTGGGTCGCGGGCTCGGCGTCGGCGAAGATCCCCAGCGGGAGCCCGCCGCCCGGCAGGACCTGGGTCCTGCCGTCCGGCCTCGCCAGCACCGGCCACGGATGGCCCGCGCTCGCCAGCACCACGCGCAGGCGGCCGTCCCGCCACTCCAGGTGGCCGACGCTCGCGGTAACGAAGCGGCCGCCGAACTCCTCTTCCATCATGATCTCGTTGGCGCGGCACAGGACCCCCGCCGGGTCGCTGTCCCAGTGCGCGAGTACCCGGATCGCGTGCCGCGCCGCGGCGGTCACGGCCGCCGCATCCTCGCCCCGGCCGCAGACATCTCCGATGGAGACGCCCCATCCGGAGCGCGCCGGGTAGATGTCATAGAAGTCGCCGCCCGCGTCCCGGGCCCTGGTGGCCGGCAGGTGGCCGGCGGCGACCTCGACGCCCGGGATCTGGCGCGGATGGCGCGGGAGCAGGCTGGACTGTAGCGCCTCAGCGATCTCGGTCCGGTCCCGCAGTATCCGGTCGGCCTTGATGGCCAGCGCCAGCTGCTCGCCGAGTTCCTCGACCAGCCCGATGTCGGCCATCCCGAATTGACCGTGGCCGGCCAGCCGGGCCAGGGTCAGGGCACCATAGCTGTGCTCGCCGTCCGACAGTGGTACGCAGAGCACCGACGTAGCGCCCAGCTGCATGAGCAGCGGCACGCCGTCAGGGCCTTCGCCGAGGATGCCCGGATCCTCGGCGTGGGCGAGCAGCAGCGAGCTGCCTGACTCGTAGGCCTGGCAGGCCGCTGAGCCCGGGGACGGGTCGACCGCCGCCACGGCGCGGGCCAGGTCGTCGGATGGCTGGTCTTCGGGTCCCACGGCCAGCTGCCGTCGCAGGCGCTGATGGCGCTCCACGTCCAGGATGAGCCACGCGGCGAGCTCGCGGGCCAGCAGCCGCGCGAAGCGCTGCATGGTCGCCGACTCGCTGCGGCCGACGTTCTCCAGCAGGATCCGGCTGGCCGCGGTCACCAGGTCGACGCGGCGCGTGACCGCTCGCAGCGCGCCATCCGGCGGCGGTGACTCCCGCCCCGCGGAGTCAACGGGATCTGGCTCCGGGCCCGGCCCCGGCGCGCCCGGCGCGCCCACGGTGACGACGAGCTGGCCGGAGTCCCCCCGGGCCTGGACCGGGCTCACGGTGACCTCGCGCTCCGCGGCGCCGTCCACGGTAAGCACGCCGCAGCGCAGGGTACGAGCTTCGCCGGTCCGGATCACGGCGGCCACCTGCGACTGCACCGCGGCCCGGAACGGGAGGTCGACGAAGGCGGTGAACGGCTTCCCGGTCGGGTAGCCCGGGCCCGAGCCCACGAGCTGGCCGGCCGCCGAGTTGGCCCGCCGTACCGTGCCGTCCAGCCCGAGCAGGAACAGGGGTACCGGGGCCTGCTGGAACACGGCTTGCAGCAACCGCCGCTCGGCGTGCGCGCCGCCCGCGCGATCCCCGGCCAGGTCTTCGCCGGCCGTGCGGCCATCGCGGGCGGCCAGCGCCTCGATGGCCCCGTCCAGCTCGGCCAACGCCGCCTCGAGCACTGGTTCGAGCTCGGCTCTGGGCAGCGCGGCGGCCTGCCTCAGCGCATCGCCGCTGGCCTTGAGCCGGGCGGCCTGGTCCTCGGTCTGGCGGGGGCGCGCAGGGCGTGCCATGGCTAGGACACCCCCAGCTGGTCTGCCCCGCGGGAGTCGATGACCGTGGCGGCGACGTCGGTCACCTTCATGTTGCGCGCCTGCGAGATCTGCCGCATGCGCGCCAGAGCCTCCTCGGCGCTGCAGCCGAGCGCGTGCATCAGGATGCCCTTGGCCTGATCCACCACGGCGCGGGACTCGGCGCCGTCGCGAAGCTGCCACGCGGCGCGCTGGGCGTCGCCGTACTCGGCCGCCATGCTCACCACCGCTCCGCCGTAGGCGACGAGGCGCCGGGCCGCCGCCACCGAGGAGGGCCCCAATACCCTCGGCCGAGCGCCGAACAGCGACAGGCAGACCGCGTCGGCGCCGGACCAGTGCGCCAGGGTGAGCGAACACCGGACGCCCTGGCGCAGCGCCACGTCCGCGTATTCCGGCCACCGGGGCTCGTCCAAGGTGTCCGGGCAGCCGATCGGCTCGCCCCCGCTGAGCGCGTCGAGCACCGGGCCACGGCCGGAGCGTACCTGCGCCTCGATCAGCTCGGGCAGTGACGGGTGGCTGGCGGCGAGCGCGGCCGGCTCGCCGCCTCGCCAGACCAACGCCGCTGCCGCGGCGCACGCGGGCACCTGGCGCGCGGCCTGGGTCGCCAGCTGGTTCAGCGACCTGGGCTCAGAAGTCTCCGCGGTGGGGTCCGGCGTCGCGTGCGTGAGGTCTGGGCTGGACGTGATGCCCTCCAATCGCGCCCGAGCGCCTGCTCAGGATCGTGGACCGCTCCCTCCAGGGTGTCACGATCCGGCCAGTGCTGATACCGCTAGGCAGGCTAGTCCGCCGACCCGGAGCTGCCGATCCAGCGCTCCATGCAGCTGAGCAGCTCATCGGTGTCCACCGGCTTGGTGACGTAGTCGTTGGCTCCGGACGCCAGGCTCTTGTCCCGGTCGCCGTGCATGGCCCGGGCCGTCACCGCGATCACCGGCAGCCCGACAAGCTCTGGGATCTCGCGGATGGCGCCGGTCGTCGCGTACCCGTCAAGCTCGGGCATCATCACGTCCATCAAGACGATGTCGATGCCGGGGTTGGCGCGGAGCGTCTCGATGCCGGTCTGCCCGTCCGGCGCGTGCAGGACGGTCATGCCGTAGAGCTCCAGGATGCTGCTGATCGCGAAGGCGTTCCGCAGGTCGTCGTCGACGATGAGGACCTTCCTGCCGCGCAGGCTATCGTGCTCGCCTGCCACGGCCTCCGGCGTGCCGGGCGCGGCCTGCGATTCCGGCTCCGTGCCTGCGAACCCGGCCTTCGCGGTTCCCGGCCCCGGCCGGCCGGCGCCGCGGACGGCTCGGCCGGCTCAGCTCCCTCGTCGGCGCCGGGGTAGCCGACCGGCAGGTAGAGCGTGAACGTGCTCCCTTCGCCGGGAACGCTCTGCGCGGTGATCCGCCCGCCGAGCTGGACGGCCAGCTCACGGCAGATCGCCAGGCCCAGGCCGGTCCCGCCGTAGCGGCGGCTCGTGGTGCCGTCCCCCTGCTGGAAGGCGCCGAAGATGACCTCCAGGTTCTGCTCGCTGATGCCGACGCCGGTGTCGGTCACCGAGAACCCCAGAACCGGCGGCCCCGCCGTGCTCTGCGGCCCGGCCGCCGCGATCCGGAGCTCCACCCGCCCGCGGTCGGTGAACTTGACCGCGTTCGACAGCAGGTTGTGCAGGATCTGCCGCAGCCGCTGGCGGTCGGTGAACAGCTCGGCGGGTACGCCGTGCGCCGACGGCCCGGCGACGAATTCGAGGCCCTTCTCCGTGGTCAGCGGGCGGAACACCGCCTGCAAGTCGTCCAGGAGGGCGCGGAGGGCGAACCGCTCAGGATGCAGCTCGATCTTACCCGCCTCGACCCGGGACAGATCGAGGATGTCGTTGATGAGCTGCAGCAGGTCGGCCCCGGAGGAGTGGATGACGTTGGCGTACTCGACCTGCTTGGGCGTGAGGTTCTGGTCCGGGTTCTGGGCCAGCAGCCGGGCCAGGATCAGCAGGCTGTTCAGCGGGGTCCGCAGTTCGTGAGACATGTTCGCCAGGAACTGCGACTTGTACCGGGACGCCAGGTCGAGCTGCCGGGCGCGTTCTTCGAGTTCCTGCCGGGCCTGCTCGATCTCGACGTTCTTGATCTCGATGTCCCGGTTCTGCCGGGCCAGCTGCGCGGCCTTGTCCTCCAGCTCGGCGTTGGAGCGCTGCAGCTCGTCCTGCCGGACCTGGAGCTCCCGGGTGCGGGCCTGGAGCTCGGCGGCGAGCCGCTGCGACTCGGCCAGCAGCGCGTCGGTCCTGGAGTTGGCGAGGATCGTGTTGACGTTGACCCCGATGGTCTCCATGAGCTGTTCCATGAAGTCCTGGTGCACCTGCGTGAACGGGGAGAACGAGCCCGCCTCGATGACCCCGAGGACCTGGTCCTCGAAGACGATCGGCAGGACCATCAGGTTGACCGGCGCGGCCTCGCCGAGCCCGGAGGAGATCTTCACGTAGTCAGCCGGGAGGTCGGTGACCACGATGGGCTTTCTCATCCGCGCGACCTGGCCGATCAGCGACTGCCCGAGACGGAACTGGCTCGGCGCCTCGATGTCGGCGCGCAGCCCGTAGCCGGCGATGAGCCGCAGCCGGGTCTCGCCGCCATCGGTCTCGGCCAGGAAAAATGTCCCGTGCTGGGCCCCGACCAGTGGGACGAGGTCGTCCATGATCAGCTCCGCGACGACGCGGAGGTCACGGTGGCCCTGCATCCGGCCGGCGATCCGGGCCAGGCTGGACTGCAGCCAGTCCTGGTCCTGGTAGGCCCTGGTCGTCTCCCGCAGCGAGCGGACCATCGAGTTGACGTTGTCCTTGAGCTCGGCGACCTCGCCCTGCGCCTCGACCGAGATGGACCGGGTCAGGTCGCCGGTGGCCACGGCGCTGGTCACCTCGGCGATCGCCCGGACCTGGCGGGTCAGGTTGCCCGCCAGCTCGTTGACGTTCTCGGTCAGCCGCTTCCAGGTGCCGGAGACGCCCTCGACCTCGGCCTGGCCCCCGAGGCGTCCCTCGCTGCCCACCTCCCGGGCCACCCGGGTGACCTCGGCCGCGAACGACGACAGCTGGTCAACCATGGTGTTGATGGTGGTCTTCAGCTCCAGGATCTCCCCCCGCGCGTCCACGTCGATCTTCTTGGACAGGTCGCCGTTGGCGACCGCCGTGGTGACCTGGGCGATGTTGCGGACCTGGCTGGTCAGGTTGTTGGCCATCGAGTTGACGTTGTCGGTCAGGTCCTTCCAGGTCCCGGCGACGTGGGGCACCACGGCCTGGCCGCCGAGGATGCCCTCGGTGCCCACCTCGCGGGCCACCCGGGTCACCTCGCCCGCGAACGCGCCGAGCGTGTCGACCATCCCGTTGATCGCCGCCGCCAGCGCGGCGACCTCGCCGCGCGTGTCGACGGTGATCTTCTGGCTCAGGTCGCCGCGGGCCACGGCCGTGGCGACCTGGGCGATCGAGCGGACCTGGGCGGTCAGGTTGGACGCCATCACGTTGACGTTGTCGGTCAGGTCCTCCCAGGTCCCGGACACGCCCCGGACGGCGGCCTGGCCGCCGAGGTTGCCCTCGGTGCCAACCTCACGGGCCACCCGGGTCACCTCGTCGGCGAACAGGGACAGCTGGTCCACCATCGTGTTGATGGTCTCCTTCAGCTCCAGGATCTCCCCGCGGGCGTCGACGGTGATCTTCTGGCTGAGATCGCCTTCCGCCACGGCCGTGGCCACCTGGGCGATGGACCGGACCTGGGCGGTCAGGTTGCCCGCCATGAAGTTGACCGAGTCGGTGAGGTCGCGCCAGGTACCGCCGACGCCCGGCACCCGCGCCTGCCCGCCGAGCCGGCCCTCCGTGCCCACCTCCCGCGCCACCCGGGTCACCTCGTCGGCGAACGCCGACAGCTCGTCCACCATCGTGTTGATCGTGTTCTTCAGCTCCAGGATCTCCCCCCGCGCGTCGACGGTGATCTTCTGGCTGAGATCGCCCTTCGCCACCGCGGTAGTCACCTGGGCGATGTTGCGCACCTGGCCGGTCAGGTTGCCGGCCATCGAGTTCACCGAGTCGGTGAGGTCGCGCCAGGTACCGCCGACGCCCGGCACCCGCGCCTGCCCGCCGAGCCGGCCCTCCGTGCCCACCTCCCGCGCCACCCGGGTCACCTCGTCGGCGAACGCCGACAACTCGTCCACCATCGTGTTGAGCGTGTTCTTCAGCTCGAGCATCTCGCCCTTGACGTCTACCTTGATCTTCTGGCTCAGGTCGCCCTTGGCCACCGCGGTGGCCACCTGCGCGACGTCGCGTACCTGGCCGGTCAGGTTGCCCGCCATCGAGTTCACCGAGTCAGTGAGGTCCTTCCAGCTTCCGGCCAGTTCCGGCACCTCGGCCTGGCCGCCCAGCCGGCCCTCGGTGCCCACTTCCCTGGCCACCCGGGTCACCTCGGAGGTGACCAGCGCTAGCTGCTCGTTCATCCCGTTGAACACGGCGGCGATCTCGTCCATGAGCGGGTCATCGGCCGCAGGCAAGCGGGTGCTGAAGTCCCCGCTGCGCACCGCGGTCAGCCCGGTCAGCAGCCGCTGCAGCCGACCGTCGGCGGACTGGGGTGGCTGCTCCTGCGTCGTTGTCATCTCCAGGCTCCTTCATGCCGCGGGAATCCGCGGTCGCGGTGGCATGCCAGTGCGACAGACCGATCCTGTCACTCCCCGTATAGGCGCAGAATAGTCAGCAACGACGAACCGCGCGGTAGCGTGTGAATTCGCCCGTCCAATGGGTGATCGCAGAGAAGGCGGGTTAAAGCGTGACCGATCCGAGCGGCACCGATGTCGCGCGGCTGAAGGCGCTGGTCGCACGGCAGCGGCGGGAGCTGGACCGGATGCGCTCGCAGGCCGCCACTCGCTCGGTGGTGGACCTGGCCACCGGCGTGCTGATGGAGCAGCTGCACTGCTCGCCCGCCCAGGCACGGCGGCAGCTCGCCCGCCTGGCCCAGGAGTCTGACGACACCGTGGCCGAGCTGGCCGCGCAGATCACCGGGAAGCTGCCGCCGGACGAGGCCGATGACCCCGGTGACGCCGCCGCTCCCGGCACGCACGGGCTCAGCCTGGCCTGGGCAGCCGCGGAAGCCGCACCGGACGGTACCGCCGTGGCTGCTGCGCTGCTGGACGAAGTCCTGGCCGGGGCGGGTGCCGTGGCGGTAGCACTCTGGCTGCTCGAGCCGGACGACGGCCTGGAGCTCGTTGGCCAGGCCGGGTTCGGGACGCGCGAGGCCAGCCGCTGGCGCCGGATCCATCCGGACATGCGGGCCCTACCCCAGGACGTGGCCCGGGACGGGGTGGAGATCTGGTGGCCCGCAGGGCCGCCGGAGGGTGATGACCGGCCGCTCATGGGCCGCTGGCCCGGCGGCGCCCGCGCGGGGCTGCCGCTTCGCGACTCGGGAGTGACGCTCGGCAGCATGGTGATCTGCTGGCCGGAGCCGCTCGCTGACTTCCCCGCGCCGCTGCGCCGGCAGCTTGCGGCGCTCGCCGACCTGGCCGCCCACGCGCTCGGCGCTGATCTTCCCCCTGCTGCGGGAGGTTCCGGGGGGGCGCCACTGCGGGCCGGCACCGACCAGGCGGCCCGGCACCGGGCCTCATGGGTCTTCGGCCTCATGGACGGCCTTCTGGAGGCGTTCCTGTTCGCGCACGCCGTCCGGGACGACGACGGTGCGGTGGTGGATTTCCGCATCGATCACGTCAGCGCCGGGTTCCGTGACCCGGCGGGCCGCGGCCCTGCCGAGCTGGCCGACCGCCAGCTGCTCGAGTTGTACCCGGCCGCTGCGCTGGCCAATGGCCTGTTCGACGCCTGTGTGACCGTGCTAGCCACCGGTGAACCGCAGTACGTGAACGGCGAGATCGTGGCGGCGCAGACGGGCTACGCCGGCCCCGGCCCGGCCCCGGCCGCCCGGATCGCCCGGCTTTACGACGGCGTGGCCATCGCGTGGCGGGGAGCCGACGACACCGGCCGCCTCGCCACCCTGCTGCAGCACGCCCAGCGCCTGGGCCGGATCGGTAGCTGGGAGGAGAACCTGCGGACCGGCGAGGTGCACTGGACCGAGTCGGCGTTCGCCCTGTTCGGGCAAGCGCCCGGGGCCCCGGTCCCGATCGCCGACCTGCACGCCCGCGTACCGGAGGATGACGTTCCCGCCGTGCAGGGCTTCCGCGACACGCTGCTGGCCGACCGCAAGGAAAGCGCTGCCGCTTTCCGGATCGTCCGGGCTGACGACGGCAGCGTCCGGCAGATCCGCGCCTACGCCGAGCCGGTCACCGACCCGGGCGGTGACGTGATCGCCATCCGGGGCGCCTACCAGGACGTTTCCGCCGACTATCACACCCGGCTGGCGTTCGCCGCCACGCGCGAGCAGCTCGCCGACACGCAGGAGCGCGCCGAGGAGGAGCATCGCCTCGCGACGCGGTTGCAGCAGGCCATCACGCCACGCTCATCGGAGCCGGTCGCCGCGGCCGGGCTGGACGTCGCCGCCCGGTACCGGCCGTCCGGCCCGGGCAACCTGGTCAGCGGTGACTGGTACGACACCGTGCTGCTGCCCAGCAAGGACGTGCTCGTGGTGGTCGGCGACATCGCGGGCCACGGCCTCGACGCGGTGACCGGCATGGTCACCATGCGCAATGGCCTGCGCGGGCTATCGGTCACCGGGGCAGGGCCAGGCCACGCTGCTCAGCTGGCTGAACAGCGCGGCCTGCCATCTCACCGACGGCATCATCGGGACCGCGATCTGCGGGCTCTACGATCCGGTCGGCCGCTCGCTGCGCTGGGCCCGGGCCGGCCATCTGCCTCCCATCCTGGTTCGTGACGGCCGGGCGCGCACGCTCTCGCCCCCGCAAGGCCTGCTGCTCGGCGCCGACCCGGATGCCTCGTACGCGGAGGTGAGCACGCCGATGCAACTGGGTGACGTCCTGCTGCTGTTTACCGACGGCCTGATCGAACGGCGGGACCGGCCTATCGACGACGCCCTGGACTCGCTGCTCCAGATCGCGGCGCAGCCAGCCGGCGACATCGGCAGCTACGCCGACTACGTAATGGCCAAGACCTCGTCCAACACCGACGACGACGCCTGCCTCGTCGCCGTCCACGTACGCTGAGGCTCGCGGGCTAACCGGGCGCCGCGCGCCGCTTGGTCCCGGGCGCGGCGTCGGTCGCGGCCCGACCCTCCGGCGGGACCGGATCCGCGGGCGCGGCCTGAGCCTCGACGGCCAGGGCCGCCTCGACGCTGTCGAACAGCGGCAGGCGGTCGGCCAGGCCGGTGATCCAGAGCGTCTTCGTGTACCGGTACCGCGCGCCGGCCAGCGCCAGCGTCCCGCCCACGGCGTGCAGCCGTTTCCAGTGGCCGACGATCACCGCGAGCGAGCTCGTGTCCATGAAGTCGACCGCCGTTAGGTCCAGAACGATCCGGCGGTGCTCCCGGCGGCCCCGCGCCAGGTACTCGTCGAGCTGGCGGCTGGTGACGATGTCGAGCTCGCCGCCGACCGCGACGATCAGGAGATCGCCGCGGCGCTCGGACGAAAGCCGGAGTTCGGCCACCTGCACCTCCGGATCTGACCACGCCCCGGGCAGATACCAACGCCTCATCGTATTCACGGTTACTCGTCTGGTCGCGAGCGCATAGACCCGCGATGGCGGGGAAGCTACCGCCGAATGAGGTGGCAGGCCACAGCGAGACCGGAGGGTGACGGCGGCGCTAGCGGCCATCGCGGCGGGCGGGCGGCCGAGACACCTGGGCCGTCGGCCTGCTCCCGGCTCGAGTATGCGGGCACGAGACTGTCGCGCAGCAGCGGCCAGGTCCGGGGCCGCGCCGTGACCGATCCCGGCCTGCTCAGGCATATCGCGTTCTTGTATCGCGACCCGGCGGAGTACCGGGCGCAGATCCTGAGCTTCGCGCGCGCCTGGCCTGGCCCGGGGCGAGCCGTTGTTCATCTCCGTGCCCTCGGCGCGCGGGATCGGCGACCAGCTCGCCAGAGAGCCGGGAGAGCTCCTGTGCTCGGACATAACCGGCGTAGGCCGCAATCCGGCCCGGATCATCCCGGAGCTGCGGGCCTTCATCGACCGGCATGCCGGCCAGCGCGTCCGCGTGATCGGGGAGCCTATCTGGCCAGGGCGCTCACCGGCCGAGATCTGCGAGGTGGTCAGGCACGAGGCGCTCGTCAACCTGGCGTTTTCCGAGACACAAGCCACGATCATGTGCGCCTACGACGTCACGCGACTGACGCCGGCCGCGATCTCCGGGGCCGGGGATACGCATCCCGAGCACCTCACCGGCGACGGCCGGGTGACAGCAGGCGGCGGCACGGCGGCACCCTGGCAGGTCCCCCCCGAGTGCAACCGGCCGCTGCCGCCGCCGCCTGCCAGCGCGGAAATGCTTGACTACGAGACCGACTTGGCGCCGGTGCGCCGGCTGGTGGAGAGCCGCGCCCGGCACACCGACCTCGCCGCGGAGCGCATCGCCGACCTGGTTCTCGCGGTCAACGAGATCGCCGCGAACACGCTCGGCCACACCAGTTCAGGCGGCCTGCTGCAGGTGTGGCACGACGAGGCGGAAATCGTGTGCCAGGTGCATGACCAGGGATGGATCGCCGACCCGCTCGCCGGGCGCGTCAGGCACCCGCCGGACGGCCGGGGCCACGGACTGTTCCTGGTCAACCAGGTGTGCGACCTGGTCGAGATGCGAACCGGGCCGCCGGCACCACGGTGCGGATGCACATGAGCCTCCTTGATCGCAGCTCGGCCTGATCTGCCCGCCGGTCACTTGTTTAAGTCCGGGCAGCCGGGAAGTAACAGGCCTGCACATGACGAAGGGAGCTCACCGTGGCCATCATCCTTGTGGTCCTGCTGATCGCGCTCATCCTCGGCGGCCTGGGGTTTGCGGTCCACGTCCTGTGGTGGATTGCACTGGTCGTGCTGGCCCTGTGGCTGCTGGGGTTCCTGTTCCGGGCCGCCGACACCGGAGGACGCCGCGGCCGCTGGTATCGCTGGTAGCCGCCCGCCGAAGGCGGCGGTTGACGACGGGCGGGCGGGGACCGCCGCCGCGCGCCGACGGCGGTCCCGGTGCGGAGTTCCCGCCCGGGCCCGCCGTCCGCGACCGGGCGGAAAGCCGGCCGAAGGTTCGTGTTTGAACTGTCGCGGGCCGGGCAATAATGAGGTTCGGATCGTGCTTACGACGCAGGCACACCCTCACGCCGTCATGGCGTGCTGCTGGGGTGTGCCCTTTTTGCGTTCGCCGCAGGGCCCAGGCTCCGTAACGGCCAGGCCCGCCGTGAGCTGAGCCACCTCCCCAGCCGTGCCGTGACCAGCATATGGAGGAGGCACGTCATGAGGATCGCCCTCGTCGCACGCAGCAGTAGCCTGCTCGCCCGGGACGCAAGCCCGGAGACCGGTGCCGAGGCCGCCCGGGTGACCTCGCTGGCCAAGGCGCTGGCCGGTCTCGGCCACCGGGTGACCATCTACGCCCGCCGGGACTCGCGGGCGCTTCCCGACAGCGCGATTATCGCGCCCGGCGTCACCGTCGAGCACGTCACCGCAGGGCCGCCGGAACCGCTAGACGCGGACAAGCTGACGCGATACCTGCCGGAGTTCGGCAACTACCTGGCGCAGCGCTGGCTCCGGAACCCGCCCGACGTGGCCCACGCCCATCACTGGACGACCGGCCTCGCGGCCCTGGCCGGAGCCCGGGACCTGGGCGTGCCCGTGGCGCAGACGTTCGGCTCGCTCGGCGCCGCGGAGCAGCGCCTCGGAACAGCAGAACACCTGTCAGACGCGCGGCTCCGCCTAGAGGCGTGCATCGCCCGCAGCGCCGACGTGGTGCTGGCTAGCTCGGCCGACGAACTAGACGACCTGGCCCGCCAGGGCGTGGCCAGGACCAGGGCCAAGGTGGTGCCGTGCGGCGTCGACCCGGAGCGGTTCTCGCCGGAGGGCCCGGTCGCGGAACGCGGCGACCGGCCGCGGCTGCTCGCGGCGCAGCCACTGACCGCCATCCGCAGCCTCGCCATCGCGATCCGCGCGCTCGCCGAGATCCCAGACGCAGAGCTCGTCATCACCGGCGGGCCGGATCGGGCCGGACTCGGCAAGGACAAGCACTACCGCGAGATCCAGCGGCTCGCCAGGAAGCTGAAGGTCCACGACCGGCTGGTGTGCACCGGCCGGGTCGCCGACGGCGACCTGCCCGCGCTGCTGCGCTCCGCCGACCTGGTGGTGAGCACCGCGGCGTACGAGCCCGTCGGCATGATGGCCATCCAGGCGATGGCCTGCGGCACGCCGGTCGTCGCCGCCACGGCCGGCGCCGAGCAGGACGCCGTGGTCGACATGACCACGGGACTCGCGATACCACCGGGGCAGCCCGGGCAGCTCGCCGTGCGGGTACGGCGGCTGCTGGCCAACTCGCTGCGGCTCGAGGCCTACGGGATCGCGGCCGCCGACCGGGCCAAGTCCCGGTACTCGTGGGAGCGCATCGGTCGCGAGACCCTCGCGGCGTACGAGTGCTGCTCGCCGCGGGCGGCCACGGCGGCCAGCGCCCGGAGCGCACAGCCGCATCACGCGGGGCGGGTACCGGCCGGGGCGCCCGCCTAGCCAGACCAGGTGATGGCCCCGGGCCTCCGCCCCCATCCACCTGGTCCGGGGCCATCACCGTGGCCGTTGCGCTTAACGAGGGTTGCGCGCAACGGCCCTGACGGCCCGGGCGTCCCCCCACCCGGGCCGTCACCGCCGTGGACGGCGGCGGCTGCAGCGGGCCGCCGCCGTCCACGCTCCCGCGCTCCTCGGCGGCCTCCCGCGAATCCGGCCCCGGCCCGCTACTCTGGGCCGGTGTCCGGTGGGCTGGATCGCAGATGAGATCAGCGCCGAGGTCTGCCGCTCACCCGGGGCCTGGCCGACCGAAGCCGGCGGGCGGCGGCCACCCGTACCGTGCTCACGGTCGCGCTCACCGCCGGATCAGGGTCGCTGGATGCCGTGGCCTTCCTAGCCCTCGGCAAGGTGTTCGTCAGCGTAATCACCGGGAACCTGGTCCTGTTCGGCATCGGCCTGGATCAGCGTGAGCACCAGCTGGCGCTGCGAGTAGCCGTGGCCATCGCCAGCTATGCCGTGGGGGTGACGGCAGGCGCCGTGATCACCGGCCGCGCCCGGGCTGACCAGCCGGTATGGCCAGGCCGGGTCACCGCGGCGTTGCTGGCCGAGCTGGCCCTGCTGGCCGGGTTCGCCGGCGGATGGGAGCTGGCCGCACCGCGGCCCACAGGCGCCGCCCAGGTAGTCCTCCTCGGGGTCGCTGCCGCGGCCATGGGGCTGCAGAGCGCCGCGGTGAACCGGCTGGCCCTCCCGGGTTTCTCGAGCACCTACCTGACCAGCGCGCTGATCCGCGCGGTCACGGAGCTCGTGCTGGGCCCGCGGGACCATGTGGCCCCCAAGGTCGCCGCGCTAACGAGTGTCGTCGCGGGGGCGCTGGCCGGCGCGGTGCTCGTTACCGCGGCCCCCCGCTTCGCCCCGGTGATCGCGATCGCCGCGCTGGCCGCCGTTCTCGTCACAACCGCGATCTTGGGACGCCGCGGCGGCCTGCTCACCGCGCCGGAACCTGCCGATACCTGACGTCTACCCGCCGTGGCTGGGATCCCGGCCCTGGAAACGACCCTTGGCCATGGGGCCGGCAGGTCACAGCAGAGCTGACCGAGCAGCCATCCTGAGGATGTCTATTTCCACCTTGCTCCAGGACTGGTTCACCATTTCGACGAACATGTGACAGACCTGCGCCGGGCCGCCGCGGCACACCACGCACCGGCCGGAAGGACGGCATCGTCCCGGGACAGCCGGGCCGTAGTTGCGGAAGAGACTTACAGGCACCTTGTCCTCCTTTGGCCCCTGACGATCTTCCCCACGGCGGCCAGCCGACGTGAGCTCGGGTTCGCTACCCACGCTCACCGGGATATTCGCCCGCCCGGCCCCCTCGTCGGGCGGCGCGGCCGGGCGCGCTCCCCACTGGGGGGCGGGTCAGCGCGAGCTGCGCCGGGCAGCGTACCTGGACCAGCGGCACAGGTTTACCGGTAGCGAGCCGGGTAGCGGGATCCTCAAGTACTCCCGGAACAAGGAAGGGTCATGACCCATCTACCCCACGGCCCGGGCAGGTCGCACCGCAAGGCCAGGGAGAGGGAGCGGGCCTCCGCCCGGCGGCAGGCGGGAAGGCTGACCGTCCGGCGGCGGCGGTTCTCGACCGGCTGCGCGACGCCGCGCCCGCTCATGACGGCGACCTGCCCGCGCTCGAAAGTGCCAGAACCCCTCCGACGCCGATCAGCCTGACGGCATCGGCCTTTCCCAGCGCGGCCGCATAAGCCGCCGGGGCAGTACGGGGAAACGCTAGCGACGGACGTGGAGGCACCATGGCAGCGGCGAGCAACGCAACGGCCACCGGGCGCGGTCCGGGATTCACCGGCTCGGCATCCGCGGAAGGAACTGCGGGTACGCGCCGCGAACCAGGTCATCGCCCGGGAACCGGACAGCCGGTGACCGCCGGGCCGCGAGCCAACGGCGGCGTGATCTTCGACGTGGACGGCACGCTGCTCGACACCAACTACCTGCACGTCGCCGCCTGGTGGGAAGCGTTCCGGGAGCGCGGTCACGACATCCGCTGCGCCGACGTCCACCGGGCCCTAGGGATGGGCTCCGCCGAGCTCGTGCAGCGGGTGCTAGGCCGATCGGATCCCTCGGTCATCGAGGCGCACGGCCGTCACTTCGCGCCGTATCTCCGCCGGATGCGCCCGCTGCCCGGGGCGGCCGACCTGCTCACGGCCACCGCCCGCCTCGGGCTGAACGTGGTGCTGGCCACCAGCGCCAAGGACGACGAGATCGGTCTGATGCTGGACGCTATCGGAGCGCGTGACGCGATCGGCACGGTGGTCAGCTCCGGTGCCGTCGAGCAAACCAAGCCTCACCCGGACATCGTCGCGCTGGCTCTGGGCAAGTCAGGGACCGACCGGGTGCGGGCCGTCATGGTCGGAGATGCGGTCTGGGACGTGATCGCGGCCCGGCGGGCAGGCATCCCCTGCATCGGTCTGCTGTCCGGCGGGATTGCTGACGAACAGTTGCGCGACGCAGGGGCCATTGACGTGTACCCCGACCCGGCCGCCCTGCTCGGCAACCTGCAGGCCTGCATGATCGGCAAGCTCGGGAGTGGGCAGCAGGCCATGTTAGGCCCGCGGACGGCGGGGTAGCAGCACGAATTCAGTCAGACGAAGGACGGACAACGTGGAACACATTGGCGAGACGGTCGAGCAACTGGCCGCCAAGGCGGACGTGAAGGCCAGGGCACAAGGCAAGGCAGCCGAGCTGGCCGACCGGGTGAAAGGCCACGCTAGCCAGGCCCAAGCGCAGGCCGCCGCCCGGGCCGGGACCGTGCGCGATCAGCTGGCCGGCAATGCCGCGGGCGTGCGCCGCAGCGCAGTAGGCCTGGGCGCCTCAGCCAAGGAGCAGGTATCGGCCCGGATCACGCCCGCGTGGGACGCCGCGCCCGAACCGGCCCGGCAGGCCGTCGCGAAGGGAGCCAGCACCGCCCGGCAGCACCGCGTGCCGCTAGCGGCGGCCGCGGGCGCGCTCATCGTCGGCCTTCTGATTCTCCGATGGTGGCGTCACCGCGGGTATTCGTCGTCGTAACGGTCGTCGTAACGACTGCCCGCCGGGTGCCTGCAGGCAGTGGGCAGCAGCGGGCTGATCCGGGCGGCGCCCAGCCCTACGCCGGGCGCCCCGGGGCCGCGCGGCTCGATGGGGCGACGGGATCCTCCGCCGAGGAGGCGCCGACGTACACGCCGGAACCGGGACCGTCACTGCTGTCCGCTGGCACCCGTGGCGGCCAGGCAAGCCAGGCAAGCGGTGCGCTTAGCAGCAACTATCGTTAAACGGCATACTAGGTATGAGCTCCCTGGGAAGGGATGCGGCGAGGGCCCGGCCAGATGTGGCGACTAGCGCCGGGCCTTCGCGCTGCCTACCCGTCAGCACGATTCCTGCGGCGCTGCGGCCCTGCACGGTTGCTGCGGCTACCATCCAGCCAGGGAGGACCACCTTTCTCGCAGTGTTCCGTGCGTGAACCTTTTCGGATACGGTTACGTACCAGAAGTCGGCAGTATGCCGAATATGAGCAGATTTGCAGGAAATTATCGGTTATACGGAGGGCATCCAGAGGAAAGGCGCAGGGGCATGAGCTACGACACACCCGAGGGGCCCGGCGGGGGGCAGCCCATGCCGCCACCGCCCGACCCGTACGGCACACCCGAGGGGCAGACCACGCCGCCGCCGCCCGGCCAGTACGGCACGTACGGGGGGCAGCCCACGTCACCTCCGGGCCAGTACGGCACGTACGGAGGGCAGCAGCCCATGCCGCCGCCTCCCGACCAGTACGGCACCTACGGCTCCTACGGTTCTTACGGCACTCCGCCCGGCGGGTACGGCAAGCCCCCGGCCAGCTACCGCGCCTGGGCGATCACCTGCATCGTCTGCGGCGTCCTGTTCAGCATCATCATCGGCCTGCCGTGCGCCCTGGTGGCCCTGCACTACTCGCGGAAGGTACAGCCCTCGTGGGCCGCCGGTGACCAGCCGGGGGCGGCCAAGGCGTCCCGGAGGGCCATGATCTGGGCCATCGTCGCGACGGTGTTCGAGGCCCTGGGACTGATCTTCGTGATCAGCCTCATCTCGCACGGCGGCGGCACGACCACCTGACGAGCGCTCGCCGGAGCCCCGGCTGGCCGCCGAGCTCCGCCCGGATCGGGCCCGGCGGTCAGCCGAGCCGCCAGAAGTCGCCGGTGAGCCCGACCTGGTCGAGAAGGCGCTGGGCTGCGGCGGCCGGCCGGGGCGACCAGCCGGGGTCCAGCCGGTTGCCGTACCACGGCTGGGCCAGCCGCCAGACGGTAACCGCCGGGACGACCTGGCCGCCCGGTGGCGGCGCGGCCTGCGCCGCCCACGCCTCGGCGTGCGACCGGTCGCAGAACAACCGGATGCTGGCGCACGTGCCGACCACGTCGTCCCACCAGCGGCGGGCCGGGCACGGGACGCGCACAGCCAGGTCCGGCCCGGGTAGCTGCGCCGGCCCGGCGTGCACCGTCAGGTCGCGGCCGCAGCCAGGGCAGCGCGTGCGGATCTCGACCGGCTCGCCGAGCGCCGCGCCGATGCCGAAGGAGTCCCAGGCGCAGCCGCCCCACCACATGCGGTCCCCGGCGTACCCGGCCGGGCCCGGGCCTTCGGCGCGGACCACGAAGCCCATCGGGGCGGCCGAGAACGGGTGGGCCATTCGCACCGCGTCGCGGGCGGGCGTCAGCACGATCGCGTGGGCGTCGTGCAGGTCCTGCAGCGCGCCCCGTACCGCGGCCTCGGCCAGGCCGGTCTCGGCCGCCAGTTCGGCCACCGACGGCGGCCTGCCCGGCCCGGCGAACCCGCGGTAGACGGCCAGGCGCACGGCGGCCTGGTCCGGATCCAGCGCGGTCCCGGTCATGACCGTGCCGCCGAGGCGAGGAGGATCTCGGCGACCCGCCGGCCGCGGCGCACGATCCGCTGGCGGCTGGCCGGGTCCGGGGCGAGCGCGGCCTGGACGGCGGCGCCGTCGATGACGAGCGCCACGGCGGCGCCGACCTCGTCTGGCTCGGCCAGCCGGGCCTGCGCGGCCAGCCCGGCCACCGCGCGGGTCACCTGGAGTTTGTGCTGCCAGGCGATCGCCGCGGCCCGGTCGCCGGTTCCGGGCGCGCCCAGCGCGGCGTCGACGAACGGGCAGCCCCGGAACGGCTCGCGTCCTGCGGCCGACTCCAGCCGGTCGAACGCGGCCAGGATCTGCCCCGCCGGGCTCACCGGGCTCGCCGGGCCAGTCTCCGCCCCGGCCCCGGGGTCGTCGGCGCGGCCAGGTCCGACCAGCCATCGCAGGTGCCGCGGATGATGCTGTTCGAGGGCGGCCGCCACCAGGTCAGCCCGGTCCGCGAAATACCGGTACGCCGACATCTTCCCGGCCCCGGCCGCCGCCGCGGCGGCGTCCATCGACACCGCGCGAGGGCCGGACCGCACCAGCAATCCCTCGGCCGCCGCGATCAGCCGCTCTCGCGCGTTATGGATCCCGGTCACAGGCCAAACGATACAGAGAAGTATTGTTCTCGGCTACTGCGCCTCCCGCGTGGCGCCGGGCATCACCGGCTGCGGGCCCGTTACGGTACATCGCGGTGGCTCTCGGCCGCCCGCCAGCCGACGAGGAGAGGACAGCCAGGTGCGGAACAGGCAGTACGGCCCGGACGTGCTCGCGGAGGGCCGGCGGCGGCCGGGACAGGGCCCGATTCCGCAGGTGGCCGCCGAGCGCGGGCTGGTCGTCGAAGACGCGGCCGGCGAGTTCTGCGGCGCGGTGGTGCTCTGCGAGAAGGACGCCGTGACGCTGGAGGACTCCCGCGGCCGGCGGAGGGTCTTCCCGCTCCGCCCGGCCGCCTTCCGGCTGTATGGCCAGCCGGTGATGCTGGTCCGCCCGGCCCGGCCTGCGGGCCCGGGGGCGGGGACGGCCCCGCGCACCGCGTCAGGATCGATCGCGGCGTCGCCGAGCCGGGCCAGGGTCGCGAAGGCGAGCCGGATTTACGTCGAGGGCCGCCATGACGCCGAGCTCGTCGAGAAGATCTGGGGCGACGACCTGCGCGACGTCGGCGTGGTCGTGGAGTACCTCGAGGGCATCGACGACCTGCCCGCGATCGTCGCCAGCTTCTCCCCCGGGCCCGCGCGCCGGCTCGGCGTCCTGGCCGATCACCTGGTGGACGGGTCGAAGGAAACCAGGATCGCCGCGCAGGTGCGGTCGCCGCACGTGCTGATCGCCGGCCATCCGTTCATCGACGTCTGGGCGGCGGTCAAGCCGTCCGCGCTCGGCATCCCCGGGTGGCCGCAGGTGCCGCGCGGCCAGCCGTGGAAGGAAGGCGTGCTGGCCGCGCTCGGCTGGGAGCCAGACACCGCGGCGGCCTGGCAGCGCATTGTGCGCTCAGTAACGTCGTTCGCGGACCTGGAGCCCGAGTTCCTCGGCCGGGTCGAGGAACTGATCGACTTCGTGACCTCGCCCGGCAGCGCATGACGCCAGCCTTCCGGAGGCGAACGCGCCGGCCCTGCGCGAGCCTCTGGCTGTGGCTAATTGGATAGAATCTCGTGCGGTTTCTGCATGCTTTGCGGTTTGGCGGGCAGTTAAAGGCGCCATGGCTAGATGGCGGAGCACCATACCAGGCTTCCTGATCTGGTTGTTCTGGTTGCTGGTGGCGATCATCCTGATCCTCGTGGTGGCCGCGATAATCCACCACTTCGGGGGCTTCGGCCTCTCGTTCCACGTCGGCTTCTTCAATTTCAACCTTGGCGTCAGTTAGCAAAGCCGCCATTAGCACCGATTTTTCCTAGGCCACACGCCTTAATGCCCTTCCCGGCATCCGGCGGTTGTCTGTTCGCCGGAAAATTGTTAACCGGACGCTATTCCCACGACGTCTGGTGAACATTTTCCGGGCTGACCAGCATCCGGCGGGGCTAGGCGGCGGGCAGGGCCAGGGCCAGGCGGCGGACGCCTTCGTGCAGGTCCTCGGCGCGGGCGGCAGCGGCGAAGCTCAGCCGGATGAACGGCGCGGGCGGCTCGGCCGGGTAAAAGCTGCGGCCCGGGCTGATCACGGTCCCGTGCCGGCTGGCCTGGCTCGCAAGCTGATCGTCGGCGACGTGGCCGGGCAGCCGTACCCACAGGCTCGCGCCTCCCGGGGCAGCACCGGGATCGTGAACCGCGGGATGAGCTGCCGCAGGGCCACCGCGAGTGCCGTCCGCCGCGCGGCGAGCGCCCGGGCGAGGTTCGCCACGTGCCGGGGCCATGCGGGCGAGGTGACCAGTTCCAGGGCGGTCTCCTGCAACGGGCGACTGACGAAGAAATCATCGACGACCCGGACGGCGCGCAGCCGCTCGGCCACCGGGCCGCGGGCGATGAGCGCGCCGACGCGCAGCGACGGCGACGCGGGCTTGGTCAGCGACGTGAGGTGGACGACCCGCCCGTCGCGGTCCTGGGTGATGAGCGGCGGGGGGGCGGGCCGCTCGTGGGCGAGCCAGCGCCCGTAGTCGTCCTCGACCACGAAGGCTCCGGCCGCGGCAGCCGCGTCGAGTACCTGGGCGCGCCGCGGCGCCGACAGCACGACGCCGGTGGGGTTCTGGAAGGCCGGCTGGCAGTAGACGGCGCGGGCCCCGGTCGCCGCGAAGGCCTGAACCAGGGCGTCGGGCCTGATTCCGTCGCCGTCCACGGGCACCGGGACGGTCCGGATGCCCGCGGCCGCCGCGACCGCGAGCGCTCCCGGGTAGGTAGGCGACTCGACGAGCAGCACGCCGCCCGCGGGGGCCAGGGCCCGGAACGCCGCGGTCAGCGCGCCCTGGGCGCCGGGGGTGACGATCACGTCCGCGGCGTCGAGGCCGCCGCCGGTGCTGCGGGCGAACCAGGCTCGCAGCCCGTCGAGGCCCGCGACCGGAGGGCGCTGCCAGGCGTCGGGCCGCCGGCCGGCCCGGGCCATGGCGGCCGCCAGCGCCCGGACCGGCAGCAGGGAGGGATGCGGGTACCCGCTCGCCAGCGGGATCTCCTCGTCCGGCGGCTCTTCCAGCGAGACCAGGACGCCCTGGGCGCTGGTGCGCCGCTCCCCGAGCGCCAGCGTCTGCCAGCCGAAGTCATCCGCGGGCCGGTCACCGCGGGCCGGCCGGTCGGCGACGAAGCTGCCCTCCCCCGGCCGGGTGATCACGGCCCCCTCCGAGACCAGCAGGGCCAGCGCCCGGGACACGGTCACCGGGCTGACCCGAGCCGGCGCACGAGCTCCCGCGTCGAGGGCAGCCGGTCGCCGGCCGGGCGCCCGGCCGCCTCGGCCCGGACGACGCCCGCCACCCGGGCGATGCTGCTATCGGACGGCATCGCACGCCGCGCCCGCGCCGACGCCCGCGCCCGCCCCCGCGCCCAAGCCTGCGCCCGCCCCCGCGCCGACGCCCGCGCCCAAGCCTGCGCCCGCCCCCGCGCCGACGCCTGAGTCCGCGCCCGCGCCCACGCCCACGCTCGCGGTACTGCTATCCTTGTTCATGAGAAGTAAGAGTAGCGGTATCGTCAGTTTCGGAGTACCGCGCGCGGCCCGGGCGACCGCCGCCTCGCCGTCGGCCACACCCTCCACACCGCCCGCGCCGACCACGTCGGCCGAGGCCGGGACCAGGTGATGCCCGCTGCCGCGCTGGTGCTGGCCCTGATGTCCGCGGTGTCGAGCGCCGTGTGGAACCTGCTGGTCAAGCAGGCGGACGACACCCAGGCGGCGACCGCCGTCGCCATCGTTATCGGCGTGATCGTGTTCGCCCCGTCGCTGGCCTTCGGCCGGGTCCCGGCGGCGGCCTGGCCGTTCATCGCCGCGTCCGCGGTCCTGCAGCTCAGCTACTTCGCGCTGCTGGCCGCGGCCTACCAGCGGGCGGAGCTGAGCCTGGTCTTCCCGCTGGCCCGCGGCCTGGCGCCGGTACTGGTACTGCTGATCGGGCTACTGGCGCTGCACGTCCGGGCCAGCGCCGGAGAACTCGCCGGGGTGCTCCTGGTGGGGGCCGGGGCGGTGGCCGTGCGCGGGATCCGCCTCGCGGGCGGGTTCGCCGACACCGGCGTCGCCGTGGCGATCGCGGCCTGCATCGCCTGCTACACCCTGATCGACAAGCACGGGGTAAGCCTGGCCAGCCCGGCCGCCTACCTGGAGGTGGTGATGGCGCTGCTCGCGCTGCCCTACCTCGCCCTGGTCGCCAAGGCCCGGGGCCTGCCAGGCGCTGCGCCGCGAACTCCGCCCGCGCACCGCGGTCATCGGTATCGGCGTCATCGGCGGCTACGCCCTCGCGCTGCAGGGCCTGCGGCTCGCGGCCGCCGCGCCGGTGGCGGCGGTACGGGAGTCCAGCGTGGTCATCGGCACGGCGCTGGCCGCGGTGGTGCTGCGCGAGCGCGTAGGCCCGGCCCGGTTCTGCGGGGCCTGCCTGGTCGCCGTGGGCGTCGCCGTGCTGGCCTTCGCCGCCGGGTAACGGCGCTACCACGGCAGGTTTGTGGAGAGGTTTATGCTCCATGCGCCGAAAAGTCTCCACGATCATGGGGAGGCGCGCCTCCACGATCATGAAGAGGGCGCCGGAGCCACCATGTCCAGGCCGAGGTCGAGGGCCGGGCTGGAGTGGGTCAGCGCGCCGACCGCGATGAAGTCCACCCCGGTCTCCGCCACCGCCCGGGCCGTCTCCAGCCGCAGCCCCCCGCTGGCCTCCAGCCGGGCCCCCGGGTACCTCCGGGCCTCGGCCACCGCGGCGCGCAGGCCGGCCAGGTCCATGTTGTCGAGCAGGATGAGCCCGGCGCCCTCGGCCAGGGCCTCGCGCACCTGGGCCAGGTTGTCGCACTCGACTTCGAGCGGCAGGCCCGGGGCCGCGGCGCGGACGGCCCGGATCGCCGCCGCGACCCCGCCCGCCGCCGCCACGTGGTTGTCCTTGACCAGCGCTGCGTCGCCCAGCCCCATGCGGTGGTTCATCCCGCCGCCGCACCGCACCGCGTACTTCTCGAGCTGGCGCAGCCCCGGGAGGGTCTTGCGAGTGTCGCGGACCATGCACCCGGTTCCGGCCACGGCGTCGGCCCACCGCCGCGTGGTCGTGGCCACCCCGGACAGGTGCGTGACGAAATTTAGCAGCGTGCGCTCGGCGCCCAGCATTTCCCGCAACGGTCCGGTGATTCTGAGAACCTCAGCGCCGCCGGTAATGCGGTCGCCGTCGCTGTGCAACGTCTCGGCGCAGCCGGGCGGCACCCCAGCGGCGTCGAGCACCGCGAGCGCAACCGGCAGCCCGGCCAGCACGCCCGGCTGGCGGGCCACGACGCCGGCCACGGCCCGGGCGCCGGGCCGGGCCGTCGCGGCCGACGTGAGATCGGGCCCGTACCGGAAGTCCTCGTCGAGCGCGGCGCGGGCGGCCCGCTCGGTGTCGCTGGGGTCGAGTCCCGCGGCGAGCAGCCGTTCGGTGACCGACGGGTGCAGGGTCATGCGCCCGCTCCCGTCCCGGCGAGCACGGCGCCGTCGACCCGGACCCGTCCCCCGTCCACCCGCAGCACCGTATGGAGCGCTCCGCCGTCGGAGGTGGCGGGCACGTCCCGCCACCGGTGACAGCCCCGGCTCTCGGTCCGGGCCAGGGCAGACACGGCGACCAGGACCGAGACCGTGTGCAGGCTGGTCGCCTCGGCCGTGGCGAGGTCCAGGCCGCCGGGTGCCGACGGCGCCTGCTCCAGTATCTCGAGCAGGGACTCCAGGCAGCCGGCGTCGCGCACCACCCCGGCGTGCCGTGACATGGCCGCGGCCAGCGCCGGCCGGGCCGCCGGGCTCGCCCCCGGGCCGACGGGCGGGAGCCGCAGGCCGCCGGACGGGTCCGGCAGGTTCCGCCCGAGCAGGTCGCCAGCGCGCCGACCCGCGATCAGCGCCTCGGTCAGGGAGTTGGACGCGAGGCGGTTGGCGCCGTGCACCCCGGTCGACGCCGCCTCCCCGACCGCGAACAGGCCCGGGACCGACGTCCGCCCGTCGAGGTTCGCCTCGATCCCGCCGCAGGCGTAGTGCGCGCCGGGCGCGACCGGGATGGGCTCGGCGACCGGGTCGATCCCTCGCCGGCGGCAGGCGGCCGTCACCGTGGGAAAGTCCCGCTCCAGCACCGCCCGGCCCAGCCGGGTGGCGTCCAGCCAGAGGTGATCGACGGGCCCGTCCCCGCGCTCCATCCGCCGCTGCATGACCGCCGCCGCGACGTCCCGGGGGGCCAGGTCGCCGCGCGGATGCTGCCCGGCCATCACCGGCCGGCCGACCTGGTCCACCAGCACCGCCCCGGCCCCGCGCAGCGCCTCAGTGATCAGCGGGCACTGGCCGCGGGACGCTTCCTGCCACAGCACCGTGGGGTGGAACTGCACGAACTCCACGTCCCGCAGCCGGGCCCCGGTGCGGGCGGCCAGGGCCAGGCCGTCGCCGGTCAGCCCGGCCGGGTTGGTGGTGGTCGCGAAGGCCTGGCCGAACCCGCCGGTGGCGAGCACCACGGCCCGCGCCGTCACCGCGCCGACCTCCAGGGTCGGCTCGCCGCCGGCCGCGCCCACCAACAGCCCGCCGACCCGGCCCTGCTCATCGGTCAGCGCGTCCAGGGCGACGCCACGGGTCAGGATCTCCACCGGGCTCGCGACCAGGGCCGCCACGAGCGCCCGGTGCACCTCGGCGCCTGCCGCGTCGCCCCCGGCGTGCACGATCCGGCTCCGGCTGTGCCCGCCTTCCAGGTGCAGCGCGGTGCGCTCGAGCCGGGCGCCGAGCCGGGCCAGCCGGGCGATCTCGGCCGGTGCCTGCGCCACCAGCGCCGCCACCGCCGCCGGGTCGCACAGCCCGGCGCCCGCGCCCAGCGTGTCCCGCTGGTGCAGGGCCGCGGTGTCCCCGGGCCCGATCGCGGCGGCCAGGCCGCCCTGGGCCAGGGGCGTGGCACCGCCGCCGAGTTCCTCCTTGCTGATCAGCAGGACCCGCCGGCCGTGCCCCGCGGCGGCCAGCGCGGCACTCATCCCCGCCGCGCCGGATCCCACGACCACCACGTCGGCGTCCCGCTCCCAGCGCGGCCGCGACCGGGGCGGGCTGCGCAGCTCGGCGGCGCTCATTCTCCGGCCGCCGAGGGCGTCCCCACGGCGATCATCGCCTGCACCGCGCGGCGGGCCCGGGCGGCGACGTCGGGGGCGACGTGCACCTCCTCCACCCCGTCGCGCAGGCAGCGCAGCAGGGTGGCTCGCGTCGTCATCTTCATGAACCGGCACACGGCGTCCGGGTTGACCGGCTCCCACCGGACCGCCGGGTTGGCCCGCCGCAACTGGTGCAGCATTCCGGTTTCCGTGGCCACCAGCACGGCCGGGGCCTTGGTGGTGCGGGCGGCGTCCAGCATCCCCCCGGTGGACAGCACCCGGGTACGGCCGGCCGGCAGGTCCCCCGTTCCGGCCAGCCACAGCGCCGCGGTCGAGCACCCGCACTCGGGGTGGATGAACAGCTCCGCCTCGGCGTCGGCGGCCGCCTTGCGGCGCAGCTCGTCCGGGCTGATGCCCGCGTGCACGTGGCACTCGCCGAGCCAGACGTGCATGTTGGCGCGGCCGGTGGTCCGCTGTACGTGGGCGCCGAGGAACTGGTCGGGCAGGAACAGGATCTCCTGGTCGGCCGGGAGGGACGCTACGATCTGCGCCGCGTTGGCCGAGGTGCAGCACACGTCGGACTCGGCCTTGACCTCGGCGCTCGTATTGACGTAGGCGACGACCGCGGCCCCGGGATGCTCGGCCTTCCACTCCCGGACCTGCTGCGCGGTGATGCTGTCCGCGAGCGAGCAGCCCGCCCGCGAGTCCGGGATCAGCACCGTCCGCTCCGGGGCAAGGATCTTGGCGGTTTCCGCCATGAAGTACACCCCGGCGAACACGATCGTGCTCGCCGTGCTCGCCGCGGCCAGCCGGGACAGCGCTAGCGAGTCGCCGACGTGATCGGCGACGTCCTGGATCTCGGGAGCCTGGTAGTTGTGCGCGAGGATCACGGCGTCGCGCTGCCGCGCGAGACGCCGGACCTGCCCGGCCCACTCCGCCAGGTCCGCCGTGAGCCCGGGCCCCGCGCGAGCCACCTCCGCCGGTCCGCTGCGCGCCGCCCCGAGCGCCGCCACGCGAGCCACCTCCTGCGGTCCGCTGTGCGCTGGCCCGGCCTCGGCGCGAGCCACCTCCGCCGCCGCAGTGCTGCTCATCGGCCGCTCCCATCCTGCTCAGAGGTTTTCAACTTATAGTCTAAAACCTGTTCGGAGCACAGTATCATGCGAACGTGCCAGAACCTAAGCCGCCGACCTCACCCGACCAGGACGACCGGTTTGGCCATGAGGTGCTGGCGGTCGTCCTCCAGGTCCGCCGGAGTGGCCTGCACGTCTTGCTCTGGCGCCGGGGGGCCCCGCCGTTCGAGGGACTGTGGTCGCTGCCGGGCGGGCCCCTCGGGGCGAGCGAGCGCCTCGGCACGTCTCTGGGGCGGCACCTGGCCACCAAGGTCGACATCACCGCGATCGCGCACATGGAGCAGCTGGAGACCCGCAGCGATCCCGAGCGCGATCCGCGGGGGCGGACCCTGGCCACGGCCTATCTCGCGCTGGTATCCGCCGACGTCGAGCCGCGCATCCCCGCGGACACCGCCTGGCACCCCGTCCAGGACCTGCCGCCGACCGCGTTCGACCACGGGTCGATCGTGGAGTCGGGGCGAGAACGGCTGCGGGCCAAGCTGTCCTACACCAACATCGGCTTCGCCCTGGCCCCCGAGACCTTCACGATCGCCCAGCTGCGGGACATCTACGCCGCCTCCATCGGCCACCCGATCTCAGCCACCAACCTGCAGCGGATCCTGACCCGGCGCGGCGTGATCGAGGCCACGCAGGCCGCGGCCCCGCCGACCGCGCTGGGCGGCCAGGCCGGCCACGCTCTACCGGTTCGCGGCCCGGACCCTCGTGATCACCAACCCGTTCGCGGCGTTCCGACCGCCGCCGGAGGCCGACCGCGGCGCGGACCGCGCGAGGGACCTCCTCGGCCAGCTCGCCGGGCCGTCCGGCTAACCCGGCTGCCCGGCGGCCATCGGGGTGAGCTGCTGAATGTCGTACCGGGCCCGCACCTCGGCGATCGCGGCCGGGTCGGGCGGCCCGGACCGGCCGATCAGCACCCCGAGCTCGTCCAGGTAGCGATCGACTCCAGCACGGGCGCGACCTGGCGGCACGGGCCGCACCACTGCGCCCAGTACTCGATGATGACCGGCCTGGGATTCTGCAAGACCTCACTCTCGAAGGTCTCGTCAGTCACGACCCTGGTTGCGCTCATGGCAGCCGTCCCTTCCGGTGTGCCGGATGGGCCACAAGCTAGCCGCCGTACCAGGGTACGGAGTCAAGCGGATTGCGGCCCGAAGCCCGATGCGGTGCGGCGCCCTGGCCGAGCCAAGACGGAGCGTCATGGTAACGTCTGTTGTTGAGCGATTGCTTTAACTATCTGCTCAGTCGGAGGCGAGCATGGCCAAGACCGGGCCGCGGCGGGCTCCGGGGTCGGCCGGGGGGCGTGACCGGTCGGCGGAAACGCGCGCGGCGCTGGTCGAGGGCGCCATCGAGGCGCTGCGGACGGTGGGGTTCGCCGGCGCCAGCGCCCGGGAGATCGCGCGCCGGGCCGGGTGCAACCAGACGCTGGTCTTCTACCATTTCGGCTCGGTCACGGACCTGCTGCTGGCGGCGCTGGACGCCATCAGCGAACGGCGCATGGCCGCCTACCGCGGCGTGCTCGACCACGCCGGGTCCCTCACCGACCTGATCGAGTCCGCGCAGTCCATCTTCATCGAGGACCTGGACAGCGGGCACGTGACCGTCCTGGTCGAGATGATCGCCGGGGCGAGATCGGTCCCGGGGCTCGGCGAGCAGGTGGCGGCCAGGCTCGCGCCGTGGCGCGATTTCGCCGAGGCCGCGATCCGCGCCGCGCTGGCCTCGTCGCCGCTGGCGCGGCTGCTGCCCGCCCGGGACGCGGCGCATGCCGTGGTTGCGGGATTCCTCGGCCTGGAACTGCTCGCCAACCTGGATGGAGACCGGGCCGCCGCGCTCGCCCTGTTCGACCGCGGGCGCACGCTGGCCACGCTGCTCGACCTGGCCGGCGCCCTGCCCGTGACCGGCGAGGAGCTGACGGGAGGCTCATGATGACACCAGCCACGGCTCAGCTCGACGTGGTGACCGGGGCGTTCAGCTACTCCGGGGCCGCGATCGCACGGGAACTGCGTGCCGCCGGGCACCGGGTGCGGACCCTCACCGGGCACCCGGAGCGCGCCCCGGCCGGCACCGACATCGAGGTGCGCCCGCTCGACTTCACCGATCCCGCCCGCCTCACCGGGGCGCTGCGAGGCGCACGCACCCTGTACAACACCTACTGGGTGCGGTTCGCGCGCGGCCGTGTCGATCACGATGCGGCCGTGGCCAACAGCCGGGTGCTGTTCGAAGCGGCGGCCAGGGCTGGCGTGCGGCGGATCGTGCACGTGTCCATCACGAATCCCAGCCTGAGCTCGCCGTACCCCTACTTCCGCGGCAAGGCGCGGGTCGAGCAGAGCCTGGCCGGCACCGGGGTGTCGTGCGCGATCGCCCGGCCCGGCGATCTTGTTCGGCGGGGACGGGGTGCTGGTGAACAACATCGCGTGGCTGCTGCGGCGGGCGCCGGTGTTCGCCATCGGCGGCCGGGGCGACTACCGGGTGCGCGGGATTCACGTCGACGACCTGGCCCGGCTGTGCGTGGAACTCGGCACGAGCCGGGAGACGGTCACCGTCGACGCGGTCGGGCCGCAGAGCGTGACGTTCCGCGAGCTCGTGGACGCGGTCCGGGCGGCGGTCGGCAGCAGGGCCGTGGTCGTGAACGTCCCCGGCCCGGTGCTGCTGGGATTCTCCCAGGTGCTGAGCGTGGCCCTGCGCGACACGCTGCTCACCCGAGACGAGTACCAGGCGATGGCCGACGGGCTGGCCGATTCCGCGGCGCCGCCGACCGGGGACACCGTGTTCACCGACTGGGTGGCCGCGCACGGGGCCGAACTCGGCCGGGACTACGCCAACGAGCTTGACCGGCATTTCCGGCCGACCCGGCGCCTCGCCGGCCAGGCTTGACCCGGCGAGCCCGGCACCTCCCCGGCCGGGCGCGTCCCCGGCCAGGCCGGTTACTGCGCCGCGGCACAACCGGGCCTGCGATCGTTTGTTGGGCTCGCACAAGCCGGCCGACGGCGGATGTACGCGCCGACACAAGATCGTTTCGTTGCGGCCTCGATCGTCGGCGAAGCCTTGCGCTCGTGTCGGCCGACATCTAGCATCCAAGGCAAAATCAGGTACTGCCGACGTAGAAATTGTCACATACTTTGCTTTCGCGCGCCTTCGCCTTGGCCCTCGGCGATGGCAGGGTGAGCATCGCCTCACATCTTTGGACAATGGGGTACTTCCTGCCGTCAACCACCAGGAGGTGGGGGATAGGTGAGCATGCGGGAGCACACTCTCAGGTGTGCGCGGAGTCGTGGCGGTAGCCGCGGTCATCGGAATGGCAGCCGTCGCCGCGATGCAGTAGCAGTAGCAGCACCACCAGCAGCACGCCGACCAGCAAGCCAACCACCTCGGCGGTGAAAACATCGCAGTGCGGCA
>CAWIDQ010000087.1:0-16410 GCA_963834695.1 uncultured Actinomycetota bacterium | reverse complement strand
CGGCAAATAGCGCACATAACTTTCCACGATCACGGGAGGCGGCCTAGGCGACCGCCTTGCGGAACACGCCCGTGGCCCAGGCGAGCACCAGCGCGCACAGCGGCACCAGCACCGCGAAGGCCTGCCACACCGCGGTCGCGGCCAGCGTGCCTCCGGCCAGCACGCGGGACGCCTCGACCAGGTAGTAGAGCGGGTTGAAGTGCGCGATCACCCGCATCCAGGCCGGGCCGAGCGAGATCGGCAGCAGCACCCCGGCCAGCAGCAGGACCGGCAGGTTGAGGCCGTTGACGATCGCGGCGAAGCCGCTGATGTCCTTCGTGATCAGCGCGGTGGCGACCGAGAACGCGGCCACGGTGATCATCAGCAGGGCGACCAGCACGGCCAGCACCGCCAGCCCGGTCCAGGTGCACGCGAGAACCCGACCCCGACCCCGACCGCGACGACAACCGCGTCGAAGACGAACATCATCATCATCGTGGCCAGGATCGGGCCGGTCAGGATCGCGAACCGGCTGGCCGGGGTGACCCGGAACCGCTCGATCACGCCCGCCTTCAGCTCGAAGATCGTGTTGAAGCCGAGCCCGATCCCGCTGGCGAAGGCCAGCAGCGCCAGGATCCCCGGCAGGAACAGGTTGACCACCTGGCCGCTGGACAGGCCCACCGCCCCGACCGCGTGCTTCAGCAGCGGCATGAACAAGACCAGGTACAGGATCGGGGTCGAGAACCCCACGATCAGCCAGACCGGGTTGCGCAGCAACTGGACGGCGTACCGCTGAAACAGCAGGCCGATGTCCCTGACCGGCTTCATGCCGCCACCTCCCTGGGCTCGGATCCGGTATCGGCCCCCGTTTCGCCGCCGCCCGGGCCGCCGTCACGCAGCGACCGGCCGGTCTGGCGCAGGAAGACGTCGTCGAGGGTCGGCTCGGACATGGATATGGACCGGATCCCGATGCCGCGGGAGTCCAGCAGCCGGATCAGCTGCGGCAGCGCGGTGCCGCCGTCGTCGACGTACAGCCGCAGCTGGCCGTCGTCGGCCGTGAGCTCTCGCACGTACGGCTCGCCCCGGAGCACCGGGACGGCCCGCTCTGCCTCGTGATGACCAGCACCATGGTCACCCGGGCGCAGGCTGATCACGATCGCGTCCCCGGCGACCTCCTGCTTGAGCGCCCGCGGAGTGCCCTCCGCCACGATCTGGCCGTGATCCATGATCATCAGCCGGTCGCAGAGCACGTCCGCCTCGTCCAGGTAGTGGGTGGTGAGGAACACCGTCGTGCCGCTCTCGCGGAGCCCGCGGATGTGGTCCCAGAGGTTGGCGCGGCTCTGCGGGTCCAGCCCGGTCGTCGGCTCGTCGAGGAAGAGCACCGGGGGCTCGTGCACGATGCCGAGTGCGATGTCCAGCCGCCGCTTCTGCCCGCCGGAGTAGGTGGCCACCCGGCGGTCGGCGAACTCGGCCAGGTCGAGCAGCTCGACCAGGGCCTGCGCGCGCGGCGCCACCTGGGCCCGGCTGGCTCCGTACAGGCGCCCCTGCAGGATCAGGTTCTCCCGCCCGGTGGCCAGCTCGTCCGCGCCGCCGAGCTGGCTCACGTAGCCGATCCGGGTCCGGACCTGCTGCGGCTGGCGGGCGACGTCGAAGCCGGCCACGGTCGCGGTGCCGGAGTCGATCGGCAGCAGCGTGGTCAGCATCCGCAGGGTGGTGGTCTTGCCGGCGCCGTTGGGCCCGAGGAAGCCGAAGACCTCGCCGCGGGCCACGTTGATGCTGACCCCGCGCACGGCCTCGACGCGCCTGGCCCATCCCGCTCGTGCCGCCCCCGCCGCCCTCGGCGGCCTTTCCGCCCGTGCCGCCCTCGGCGCCCTTTCCGCCCTCGGCCTTTTCGCTCGTGCTGCCCGTCCGGCCCCGGGCCGGGAAACTCTTGCGCAGGTCGTGCGTGGTGATGATGTTGTCCAACGGTCTCACCTGGTCCCCTCGTCGTCGGTCTCGGGTGCGCCGAACGGCGGCGGTGGGGCCGGTTCGTCATCGGCCCTGGTCTGCATCTCGCGCCACCACGCCGTGCCGTCCAGCGCGCCCGAGGAAATGTCGGCCGCCAGCTGCCGCACGTAGCGGAGCTCGGCCTCGCGCAGCGCCATCTCGAACTCGTGCTCGACCCAGAACAGCCGGGGCAGGCCCGCCTTCTCGGCCAGCTCCCTGGTCGCGGCGTCCTGCGCGAGCTCCGCCTGGAGGCGCTGGGCGCGCTCGGCCAGCAGCGTCGCCACGTCCTCGGGGGGCAGGGCGGGCAGGAACGACAGCGCCGCCTGGAACGCCGGGTACTCCTTGACCGGCGTCGAGAGCAGCTCCGTCAGCCAGTCGTGGACCTCGATCCGCCCGGCCTCGGTCAGCCGGTAGACGGTCCGCTCCGGGAGCCGGCCGCTGCGCCTGGTCTCCTGCGCCTCGATCAGCCCGCGCCGTTCCAGCGACTCGACCACGCCGTACAGAGAGCCGTAGTTGAGCCGGACGCTCTGGTGCTTCTGCCGCTGCCGGAGGGTCGTGGCCACCTCATACGGGTGCCGGGGCTGCTCGGCGAGGCACACGAGCACGGCCAGGGCCAGCGGGTTCGCGCGGTTCTTGGCGGCCACCGGAATCACCTCCATGCCGGGTACTCTGGGCAGAGTAGTTGAGTTATATCGCGACTGTCAACTGCGCGGGGGCGGCGGGTGGCCGTCCGGCTACAGTCGGGGGAGGCGCGGCGTCCGAGGAGATCGGGGAAGCGCGCATCCGAGGAAAGGGGTTATGGTCCGTTGCTCTCCCTGGTCTTGCCGAAGGGCTCGCTGGAGCGAGCCACCCTCGACCTGTTCGACGCCGCCGACCTGACCGTCCGCCGGTCCTCCGACCGCGACTATCACGCCGCGATCGACGACCCGCGGATCGAGCGGGTCCGGTTCCTGCGCCCTCAGGAGATCCCGTCCTACATCGGGCAGGGATTGTTCGACTTCGGCATCACCGGGCGGGACTGGATCGCGGAGACCGGCGCCGACGTGGCGTCCCTGGGTGAGCTGCAGTACTCCAAGGCGACCTCGGACCCGGTGCGGGTGGTACTCGCCGTGCCGGCCGGTGCGCCCTGGACGTCTGCCGCCGACCTGCCCGAGGGGGTGCGGATCTCGACCGAGTTTCCCGCGCTGACCCGGCGGTACCTGGACGCAGCCGGGGTCAAGGCCGTGGTGATCCCGTCCTACGGCGCCACCGAGGCCAAGGTGCCCGACATCGTGGACGCGATCGTCGACCTGACCGAGACCGGCTCGTCGCTGCGGAAGAACGGACTGCGCGTCCTGGACACGCTGCTGACCAGCTATACCGAGCTGATCGCCAACCCGGGCGCGTTCGCCGACCCGGCCAAGCGCGCGGCCATGGAGGACGTCGCGCTGCTGCTGCAGGGAGCCATCCGGGCCAGGGGGAATGTCCTGGTGAAACTCAACGTGAATGCCTCGGAACTGGCCGCCGTCACCGCGATACTCCCGGCCATGTCGTCGCCGACGATCACCTCGCTGGCCCGCGGCGGCATGAACGCGGTGGAGGCCGTGGTGCCCAAGCGCGGGGTCAACACGCTGATCCCGGCGCTGAAGGCGGCCGGGGCCCGGGACATCCTGGAGATCCCGATCTCGAAGATCGTCGAGTAACGACATCTGCCGTTTACCCGCATTTTGCTCTTGACGCCGCAGCCACGCGGGATGACGATGATCTAGATTCGCTGGTGGAACCGGTTCCAGCGTGCTGGTGACGTTTCCTTGGGAGCGGAATGTCGGCTTCGCGTCGGGCCACGATCGCGGACGTAGCCGCCGCATCGGGCGTCGGCGTGGGTACGGTCTCCCGGGTCATCAACGGCGCGGCCAACGTGCGGGACGCGACCCGCGCGTCCGTGCTGAAGGTCATCGAGCAGCTCGGGTACCGGCCCAGCCATCTGGCGGCCTCGCTGTCCCGCGGCACTCCGCGCGCGGTGGCGATCGTGGTGCCGCACCTGACCCGGCCGTCGGCGGTCATGCGGCTCGCCGGGGCCCTGGCCGTGCTGGACGAGCAGGGCTACGACACGGTGGTGTGCAACGTCGACACCCCCCAGCAGCGCGACCACCACCTGGCCGCGCTGACCGGCCGGCATCGCGCGGACGGCGTGATCGTGGTGTCGCTACGGCTGTCCCGGCAGCAGCTGGCCTCGTTCCGCCACGCCGGGGTGCCGCTGGTGACGATCGACGCGCCGGCCTCCGGCGTCCCGCAGACGCTCACCGACGACGTGGCGGGCGGCCGGCTGGCCACCGGGCACCTGCTGGCGCTCGGGCACCGCCGGATCGGGTTCGTCGGCGACACCACGCGGGGGGCGGTCGGCGCCTCGCGCATGGGCCTCGGCTTCGTGGCGTCGCAGCACCGGCTGAACGGGTACCGGCAGGCCCTGGCCGCGGCCGGCGTCGCCTGCGACCCCGAGCTGGTGCGGCGCGGTCCGCACGGTCCTGCGAACGCCGAGGCGCTGGCCGCGGAACTGCTCGCGTTGCCGGACCGGCCGTCGGCCATTTTCGCGGCGTCCGATACCCAGGCGATGGGCGTCCTGGCCGCGGCGGACCGGTGCGGCGTCAGCGTTCCCGGTGACCTGTCCGTGATCGGCTACGACGACGTCGAGTTGGCGGCCTTGCTCGGCCTGAGCACGGTCCGGCAGCCGCTGGCGGACAGCGGCGCCGAGGGGGCGCGCCGGCTGTGCGCGCTGCTGCGCGGGGAGCGGGTCAGCCCGCTGCGGCAGCTGCTCTCCCTGGAGGTAGTGCGGCGCTCCAGCTCGGCGGCCGTTCGCGGGCTCCGGGCGGGCGCCCGCCGGTCGGCTGGCGCGGCGGCCGTGCCGGCCGCGGCGCGGCCGTCTCTCGCGCTGCCGGGGTCGACCTTGATGCGGCCGTCGTTCGCGGCGGTCGGAAACCGTTTTTTCCGGGTCCGACGACCCGGTGTGATCATGTGCTAGCTGGGAAGCTTCGTTAACTGAGAGGCTCCTGGGGCTGGAAGGAGGAACGATGGGTGATGGCGGTAGATCAAGAGTCCTGACGCGCCGCGCTCGCGTGTCACGCTGGCGGCTGACCGCCGGGGTGGCCAGCGTGGTCCTGGCCGGAGGGGCCCTGGCCGCCTGCGGCACCAGCAACGCCGCCACCGGGCCGGTGACGCTGAACTTCTACTTCTACCCGGACGTCTCTGGCGCCACCCAGCAGTCCGTCAACAACTGCAACAAGCAACACCACAGTCAGTACACGATCTCCTACCAGGTGCTGCCCGTCTCCTCGGACAACCAGCGCCTGCAGCTCGTCCGGCGGCTGGCCGCGCATGACTCCTCTATGGACATCCTGGGCCTCGACGTCACCTGGGAGGCCGAGTTCGCCAACGCCGGCTTTATCGAGCCGTGGACCGGCAAGTACAAGGCCGAGGCCGAGGACGGCACGCTCCAGCCCGCGCTGGAGACCGCGGAATGGAAGGGCCAGCTCGTCGCGGTGCCGGACAACAGCAACACCCAGCTGCTGTGGTACCGCTCGGACCTGGTCAAGACCCCGCCGAAGACCTGGGCCCAGATGCTCGCCGACGCGGAGCAGCTGAAAAAGGAGGGCAAGCCGCACCTCATCGAGATCCAGGGCGCGCAGTACGAGGGCGTGACGGTCTGGTTCAACACGATGAACGCCAGCGCCGGCGGCACCATCCTGAACCCGGACGCGACCAAGGTCACGCTGGGCGCGCCCGCGGTGAAGGCTCTGTCGATCATGAAGGAGCTGGCCGACTCGTCCGCGGCCGACCCGTCGCTGGGCGTGCAGATGGAGAACGACAACCGGCTGGCCATGGAGGGGGGCTCGGCCGCGTTCGAGCTGAACTACCCGTTCGTGTATCCGTCCATGAAGGCCGACAACCCGACGATGTTCAAGTCCTTCAAGTGGGCGCTCTACCCGGAGGTCATCCCCGGCGTGCCGGCCAAGGTGACGATCGGCGGCACCGACCTCGCGGTCAGCGCGTACTCGACGCACAAGGCGCTCGCGTTCCAGGCCGCGCTCTGCCTGCGCGACAGGCAGAACCAGATCATCGGCGCCAACGTCGGCGGCGTGCCGCCCACGATCACCAGCCTCTACAACGATCCGGCGCTGTTCGCCGACTACCCGTTCCACGCCGACATCCTGTACGCGCTGGAGCACGCCAGCGTGCGGCCGAAGACGCCGGTCTACCAGGTGGTCTCCATCGACATCTCGCACCTGATCTCGCCCCCGTCCGGCATCAACCCGACCGGCACGGAGAAGAGGATGGTCAACCAGATCAACGACGCCCTGCAAGCGAAGGGCCTGGTCCCGTGAGCGCCGGTACGGCAAACCACAGGAGAGCAGGCGGCCTGCTGGCCACGAGGGAAGGAAGGGGCCGATGAGTACCAGCACGCAGGTGGCCGCCGAAACCGCGGCCGAGAAGCCGACCGGGAGGAGACGCAAGCCGCCGCTGTCCGAAGGCGCGAAGGCCGAGCGCAGGCTCGGCTGGTGGCTGTGCGCGCCGGCGGTCATCGTGATGATCGCGGTGACCGCCTACCCGGTGGTCTACGCCATCTGGCTGTCGCTGCAGCGCTACAACCTGGAACTGCCGAACGAGGTCAAGTTCATCGGGTTCGCCAACTACGGCGCGGTGCTCACCTCGCCGTACTGGTGGCAGGCGCTGTGGGTGACCGTGCTCATCACCGTGATCTCGGTGGCCATCACCCTGGTGCTCGGCATGCTGCTGGCCCTGGTCATGTACCGGACGCTGTTCGGCCGGGGCACGATCCGCACCGCCGCGCTCATCCCCTACGGGATCGTGACGGTCGCCGCCGCCTACGGCTGGTACTACGCCTGGACGCCCGGCCAGGGCTACCTGTCCGCGCTGTTCAACTACGCTGCGCCGCTGACCTCGCAGTACAAGGCGCTCGCCGTGATCATCCTGGCGGAGATCTGGAAGACCACGCCGTTTATGGGGCTGCTGCTGCTGGCCGGGCTCTCCCTGGTGCCCGAGGACCTGCAGAAGGCGGCCAAGGTGGACGGCGCCTCCGGCTGGCAGCGCTTCTGGCGGATCACGGTCCCGCTGATGAAGCCGGCCATCCTGGTCGCGCTGCTGTTCCGGACGCTGGACTCGTTCCGGATCTTCGACAACATCTTCATCCTGACCCAGGGCAACAACGGCACCGGGTCGGTGTCGATCCTGGCCTGGGACAACCTGTTCAACGCGCTGAACCTGGGGATCGGGGCGGCGATCTCGATCCTGATCTTCATCTGCGTGGTGATCATCGCGGCGGTGTACATCAAGGGCTTCGGCACCGCGGCCCCCGGCACGGACGTCGAGAGAAGGTGACCCGGTCATGGCTGCTGTAACCACGACGCCCCGGCAGAAGGTCGGCTGGGGGGTGACGAACCTCGTCGTCATCGCGCTGGCGCTGATCCCGGTGCTGTGGATGGTCTCGCTGTCGTTCAAGACGCCCGCGGCCATCCTCGACCCCTCGTTCATTCCCGCCTCGTGGACCTGGGGGAACTACACCGGGATCCTGCACACCGCGACGTTCGTCCGGCCGCTGCTCAACTCGATCGGCATCGGTCTCATCGCGACGTTCATCTCCGTGTTGTTCGCCTCCATGGCGGCCTACGCGGTCGCGCGGCTGCGGTTCCCCGGCAAGGCGCTGCTCGTCGGGATGGCGCTGCTGATCGCGATGTTCCCGATCATTGCGCTGGTGACTCCGCTGTTCAGCATCGAGCGCGCGCTGGGCCTGTTCAACACCTGGCCCGGCCTGATCATCCCCTACGTGGCCTTCGGCCTGCCGCTCGGCATCTACACGCTGTCGGCGTTCTTCCGCGAGATCCCCTGGGAGCTGGAGAAGGCAGCCAAGGTGGACGGGGCCACGCCGTTCCAGGCGTTCGTCAGGGTCATCGCCCCGCTGGCCGCGCCGGGCATGGTCACCACGGCGATCCTGGTCTTCCTGGCCTGCTGGAACGAGTTCCTGCTGGCGATCTCGCTCACCTCGACGATCTCCGCCCGGACCGCGCCGGCGTCGCTGGCCTACCTCAGCGGCAGCTCGCAGTTCACGGTGCCGACCGGCCCCATCGCGGCCGCGGCGGTGGTCATCACCATCCCGATCATCATCTTCGTGCTGTTCTTCCAACGCCGGATCGTCGCGGGTCTGACGTCGGGCGCGGTCAAGGGCTAAGGAGAAAACAGTGGCCGAAATCATCCTGGATCACATCATCAAGCGCTATCCCGACGGCTCGCTCGCGGTCGACGATTTCAACCTGGACATCGCCGACGGCGAGTTCGTCATCCTGGTCGGCCCGTCCGGCTGCGGCAAGTCGACGACGCTCAACATGATCGCCGGCCTGGAGGACATCACCTCGGGTGAGCTGCGCATCGGTGGCCAGGTGGTGAACACCAAGTCGCCGAAGGACCGGGACATCGCGATGGTGTTCCAGAGCTACGCGCTGTACCCGCACATGACCGTGCGGGAGAACATGGGCTTCGCGCTGAAGCTGGCCAAGACGCCCCAGGCGGTCATCAACGAGAAGGTCGAGGAGGCGGCCCGGATCCTGGACCTGACCCAGCACCTGGACCGCCGCCCGGCCAACCTGTCCGGCGGGCAGCGGCAGCGGGTGGCCATGGGCCGGGCCATCGTGCGCGACCCGTCGGCGTTCCTGATGGACGAGCCGCTGTCGAACCTGGACGCGAAGCTGCGGGTGCAGATGCGCACCGAGGTGTCGCGGATCCAGCGGCGCCTGGGCACCACCACCGTGTACGTCACGCACGACCAGACCGAGGCCATGACGCTCGGCGACCGGGTCGCGGTCATGCGCCTCGGCCTGCTGCAGCAGGTGGGATCGCCGAAGGAACTCTACGACTCACCGGTCAACCTGTTCGTGGCCGGCTTCATCGGCTCGCCGGCCATGAACTTCGTGGGCGGCACCCTCGAGGAGGGCATGCTGCGCACCAGCCTGGGGGACTTCCGGCTCAGCGACCGGCTGCGCCGCGAGGTGGAGTCCTCCGGATCCGGCCGCGACGTCATCGTGGGCCTGCGCCCGGAGAACTTCGAGGACGCGGCGCTGGTGTCGGCCGACAACCGGCCGCACGGGATCACGTTCAACGCCACTATCGACGTCCTGGAATCCATGGGCTCCGACGTGTTCGTCTACTTCACCCGCGGACGCGAGCACGGGGTGAACGCCGCCGAGCTCGATGAGCTCGCCGCGGACTCCGGGCGCGCGGATACCGGCAGCAGCGGCGACACCATCGTCGCCCGGCTGGACGCCGCCACCACCATCCGCGAGGGCCACGACGCCGAGCTGTGGGTGGACGCCCGGGCGATACACGTGTTCGACCCGGCCAGCGGCCGGAACCTGTCGCTGGCGGCCGGGAACGGCAGTGCCGCGGTCACGGGCGGCGCCACGCCAGCGTCGTCCACCGGCGCCACGCAGACGGCGGCCGGCGCGGCGGGTGGCGCGGCCGGCACCGCGGCGCTCGACGCTGACACCGCGGCCCAGGAGGCGGGCGGCACGGCCACGGGCAGCACGGCCACGGCGACGCAGGAGGCTGACAGCGCGGCTCACGCGGCGGACAGTGGCGCGACCCAGGCGGCGGACAGCGCGAGCCAGGAGGCTTCCGGCATGGAAGCGCAGGGCCGTCACGCGGCAACCGAGGCCGCCGACGATGCGGGCGGCGCGGAGTCCGGCGGCTCCGACGGGGAGGTTACCTGATCGTTCGCCGCAGGCGCTCGATGACCTCGTCGTTCCAGTCGTGGGTCAGGATGAGCCGGTACCGCTCGGCGGCGACCCGCATGTAGGCCTCCGCTTCGGTCCGCGAGCCGATCAGGTCGGCCGCGCGCAGCATGCGCACGACCGGCCGGTACTCCTCGGTGTACCAGTGCCGCGCGATCTCGGCGCGGTTCAGGAACCGGCCCTTGTCCTGCATGCACCGGAAGCCCCAGGCCTCGACGGCCTCCCCGAGTACCGCGTACGACCACGGGTCCGTCACCGTGATCTTGGCCAGGTCCGGCGCGGGCAGCGGCACCCGGGCGCGGAAGATCCGCTCGTAGCTCTTGATCAGCAGGTCCCGGCGGCCGCGGATGCCCGTGGGCGGCAGCTGGGTCTGCACCTCGGTCACGTACGCCTCGATCGTCTTGGCGCCGGTGGCCATGGCGACGGAGACCCGGTGATGGCCGTCGATCACGAAGTGCATGTCGCCGACGCGGTAAACGTCGATGGGCGGGATCGGCTCGCCGCGCCGCTGGGCCAGCGCGAGCCGCTCCCACCGCTCCCTGACCCGGTAGCTGGTGGGCCGGAACCGGCGGTCGAAGTCACGGGTGGAGTCGACGGTGCCGACGATCGTGTCTAGCTGGATGGTCTGCAGGCCGAGCCGCCGCTCGCCGCGCCGGCCCAGGGCGGCGACGACCTCGTCGAACGGCAGGATGAGGTTGACGTCGTCCGGCCCGCGGCGCAGCCGGTGGGCGAGCCGGGCCAGCACCTGGCGGCGCCGGGCGCGCTGGAAGTCGTTCTCGACGTCGGCGACGGGGAAGCCGGTGTCAGCGGGCATCGCGGCGGCCTTGAGCCCGGGCCTGCGTGGCGAGGAGGAGCTCGGCCCGGCCGGTGCCCGGCCCGATCTCGAGCACGTGCCACCCGGTGACGTTGCAGATTACGGTCCGCCCCAGCCGGCCGGGCCGGACCGGCGCGCCGTAGGGATGCACGTGGCCGTGCAGCAGCGCCGCCGGGCGGACGGCGGCCACCAGGCCGTGCAGCGCGGTGAACCCCTGGTGCGGCGGATCCTCGCCGTCACCGACGCCGCGCGGCGGGGCGTGCGTGATCAGCACGTCAACCCCGCGGCCGTCGCGCAGCTCGCGCCACCGGGCCCGGGCGCGCAGCGCGCGGGCGCGCCGGGCCTGCTGCCGGTCGGTGTACTGGTTGGGGCCGCCGGAGTAGCGGCGGCAGCCGCCGAGCCCGGCCACGCGCAGGCCGGCCACGTCGACCACGCGGCCGTCGGCGTTGACGGCACCTTCCGGCCAGGGCAGCCGGGCCGGCATGCCGGCCCGCAGGGTCAGGCCCGCGCGGGAGGTCCGGTAGCCGGTCAGGTCCGGGTCGTGATTGCCCGGCACGAACGCCAGCGGAACCTCCAGCGCGTTCATCAGCGCGCCCAGGTACGCCAGCGGCAGGTCCCCGCAGGCCAGGATCAGCCCGACCCTTCCGGCCGCGCTGGCGTCGGCCCACAGCGCCTCGTCGACTTCGTCGGACACCGCCAGCACGCGGACCAGGTCCGGAGGGCGGTCCGGGCTACGCGATGCCCTGCCCTGCATTCAGTGCGCGGCCGTTTCCGGCACGTCCCGGCGCACGTCGAGGCCGCGCTGCCGCAGCGCCGCCTCCACCCGGTAGATCTCGGCGAGCGGGGCCCGGTCGCCGCCGGACGGGGGGCTGACCCCCAGCCGCTGGCAGGCCGTGCACAGCGCGTCCAGGTACGCGCCGCGCAGCGCCAGCACCCGGTGGTGCTTGGCGGTCAGGCCGGCCCGGGTCTCCGTGGCCTCCAGCTCGGTGCGCAGCCGGCGCAGGTCGGCCCCGAGCCGGTCGATCGGCTCGGGGGGCGCGGCCTGGGCCTTGCGGCGGGCCAGGACCTCGCCGAGCCACCCGGCCCCGCGCCACATGTAGATGAGCGCGAAGCACGCTGCCGTCGGCAGCGCGGCGGCGAAAATCAGCAAGGCGACCGGACCCACGCGTCCAGTGTCGGCCCCGCGCCCGGTGAAATCAAGCGCGGTCGGGCCAGCGTAGGCTGGGCGACCCTGAGCTCAGGAGGCAGATGGACGAGAGCGCCGGCGGGCGCCGGTGGTGGCAAGGCGCCGTGCTCTATCAGCTGTACGTGCGGTCGTGGCGGGATACCGATGCCGATGGCTACGGTGACCTGGACGGCGTCATCGCCGGCCTCGACTACCTGTCCTGGCTGGGCGTGGACGGCGTCTGGCTGTCGCCGACGATGCCGTCCCCGGATCAGGACTGGGGCTACGACGTCTCCGACTACCTGGGCGTGCACCCCGAGCTGGGCACGATGGCGGACCTGGACCGGCTCATCGCCGAGGCCGGCGCGCGCGGGCTACGCGTGCTGCTCGACCTGGTGCCCAACCACACCAGCAGCGCCCACCCCTGGTTCATCGACGCCGCGAGCGGCCAGGACGCCCGGCACCGGGACTACTACGTCTGGGCCGATCCGGCGCCGGGCGGCGGGCCGCCGAACAACTGGCTGGACGCCACCGGGCACAGCGCGTGGGCCTGGCACCAGCCGACCGGCCAGTATTACCTGCACCTGTTCCTGGACAGCCAGCCCGACCTGAACTGGCACGAGCCCGCGGTGCACCAGGAATTCCGCGAGATCCTCCGGTTCTGGTTCGACCGGGGGGTCGCCGGGTTCCGCATCGACGTGGCGCACGGCCTGTACAAGGACGCGGAGCTGCGTGATGACCCCCCGGCGACCGGCTCGGGCCCGCTGGCGGGCCGCTTCGGCCAGCGGCCGGCGTTCAGCCAGAACCGGCCGGAGACCCACGGCGTCTACCGGGACTGGCGCAAGATCGCCGAAGGTTACCTGCCGCCGCGGCTGCTGCTGGGCGAGACCTGGGTGGGGGACCTCGGCCGGCTCGCCGCGTTCTACGGGCATGACGACGAGTTGCAGCTCGCGTTCAACTTCCCGTTCGTGTTCGCCCCGTTCGCCGCGCGCGAGCTGTCCGAGGTCGTCGGGGCGACGCTGGCCAGGCTGCCCGCTGGGGCGTGCCCGGTGTGGACCGCGTCCAACCACGATGTCGGCCGGTTCGCCACCCGCTGGTGCGGGGGAGACGAGCGCAAGGTCCGGCTCGCGCTGCTGGTGCTGGCCACCCTGCCCGGTACCACGGTGCTGTACTACGGCGACGAGATCGGGATGACCGATGTCAGGGTCCCGCCCGAGCTGCGGCGGGACGCGATGTCGCGGGACCGGGGGGGCTGGGACGGCAGCCGGGACCGCGCCCGGACCCCGATGCAGTGGGATGCCTCGCGCTCCGGCGGCTTCGCCGCCCCGGGCGTGACGCCCTGGCTGCCGCTCGGCGACGCCGCCGCCTGCAACGTTGCCGACCAGCGCCGCGATCCGGATTCCGTGCTCCGGTTCTGCCGGAGCCTGCTCGCCCTGCGCCGCGCGGAACTGGGCGGCGGGATCGCTCCCTACGAGATCGTGCCCACGGCCGAAGGACACTGGGCCTACCGCGTCGGCGGCCTGCTGGTCGCGGCCAACCTCACCGATCAGCCCGCCGGCGTGCCCTGCCCGGCGGGTGAGATCCTGCTCAGCACCGCAGCCGGGGAGCTCGCGGCGGAACTCGCCGCCGAGCGGGTACTCGGGCCGTGGCAGGGCATCATCGCCCGGTATCCGCCGCCGTGACGTGACGGGCCGGCTCGTCAGGCCACCAGCTTGGCCCGCAGCGCCCGGACGTCGGACGAGCCGAACCCGCGCTCGCCGAGCCACCCGAGCACCCCGCCGAAGCGCGAGTCAAGCTGGTCCAGGAACGCGGCCATCGTCTGCGGGCGCGGCGCCTGCTCGGCGGCGGGGGTGGAGTCGACGTCGGAGGCGTACGTCTTCGAGGCGCGCAGTCGGCCCAGGATCGCCTCCATGCGCTCGGCACTCGCCGCGTAGTCGGCGACCACGGCCTCCCGCCTGACACTGACGGCGGTGAGCGCCAGCGCGACCACGACGCCGGTCCGGTCCTTGCCCGCGGCGCAGTTCACCAGCACCGCGCCGGTCGAGTGCGCGATGCTGCGCAGCGCCCCGACCACCTGCTCCGGCCGGTCCTCGAGGTAGCCGAGGTAGTAGCCGCACCTGATGTCGTCCGGGTACCGGGACCTGGCTCCGTCGCGCCGGTTGGCCAGCGGGTCGGCGGCGGCATCGGTGGCGGTGCCCTGCTCGGGCAGGACCGAGTGGTACGCGTGCCGAACGGACCCGACGCGGGTCAGCGGCCCGGGTCCCTCGGACGTCACCTCCCCGGGGCTGCGCAGGTCGACAACCGTGGTCACCCCGATGTCCGCGACCAGCGTCCGCACGTCGGACGGCGAGAGATCCTGCAGGTTGTCACCGCGCAGCAGCCGGCGGCGGGCCGTGGCCTGGCCGTCGTCGGTGGCCAGCGCGCCAAGGTCCCGGACGTTGACCGCTCCGTCCAGTTCGATCCATGTCACACCCTCATCCTCGCTGCCCGTGACTCACCGGGCCAACGGCGGCTCCGGGCTTTTCGGGGTTTGTCCGCCCAGATGTCAGCTTCGGTTCATCGGGCGAGGCGGCGCCGGACGGCGCCCGTGCCGTCCGGGCGGCCAGGCCCGCTAGCCACTAGGCTGGCCAGGTGCTCACCAGGATCGATCTGCGCGGGGAGGCCGCGCCCAGCCTCAGCAGGGCGCGGCTGGACGGCGTGCTGCCGCGGGCGCGGCTGGACGTCGGCGCGGCGGTGGAGGCGGTGCGGCCGGTCTGCGAGGACGTACGCCAGCGGGGCGCGGCCGCGGTCCGGGACCAGACCATGCGGTTCGACGGGGTGGACCTGGCCACCACGAGGGTTCCGCGCCAGGCGCTGGCCGACGCGCTGGCCGGGCTCGCCCCGGACGTGCGCGCGGCGCTGCAGGAGGGCGCGCGGCGGGCGCGGCTGGTGCACGAAGCGCAGCGGCCGCCGGACGTGGTCACCAAGGTCGCCGACGGCGCAACGGTGACCGAGCGTTACGTCCCGGCGGGCCGGGCCGGGGTCTACGTGCCCGGCGGCCTGGTCGCCTACCCGTCCTCGGTGGTCATGAACGTGATTCCCGCGCAGGTGGCGGGCGTGGCCGAGATCGCCGTGGCCTCGCCGCCCGGTCCCGGGCACGGCGGCCTGCCGCACCCGGCGGTGCTCGCCGCGTGCGCGTTGCTGGGCGTCACCGAGGTGCACGCGGCGGGCGGCGCGCAGGCGATCGCAATGCTCGGCTACGGCACCGCGGACTGCGCGCCCGTCGACGTCATCACTGGCCCCGGCAACGTATACGTGGCCGCCGCCAAGCGGCTGCTGGCCGGCCGCGTGGGCACCGACGCCGAGGCCGGCCCGACCGAGATCGCGATCATCGCGGACGGATCGGCGGACCCGGTGCTCGTCGCGGCGGACCTGGTCGCGCAGGCCGAGCACGACCCGCTGGCCGCGTGCCTGCTGATCACCACCGATCCCGCCGCTCGCCGACCGCGCCGACGCCGAACTGGCGCAGCCAGGTCGCCGCGGCGCGGCACCGGGACCGGATCGAGGCCGCCCTGGCCGGCCAGTCCGCGTGCGTGCTGGTCGACGACATCGACGCCGCGCTGGCAGTCGCGGACGCCTGGGCCCCGGAGCACCTGGAGATCTTGACCGAGCAGGCGGCCGAGGTCGCCGCCCGCGTCCGCAACGCGGGCGCGGTATTCGTCGGACCGTACGCCCCGGTCTCGCTCGGCGACTACCTGGCCGGCTCCAATCACGTGCTGCCCACCGGCGGGACCGCCCGGCACTCGGCCGGGCTGTCGGTGCTCACCTTCCTGCGCGGCATCCACGTGGTGGACTACGACGCCGCGGCCCTGGCCGAGGTCGCGCCGCTGATCGACGCGCTGGGCGGGGCCGAGGACCTGGCCGCCCACGTGAACGCGGTCCGGGTCCGGGTCAGCGAGAGCGCTCCGCGAGCCCGCGCCCCGCGTAGCCGAGATGTCAGCGACAGTTATCCGCGTCGTCACCGCGTCGACGCCGTTTTCGGACATCGCCTGTTGCACCGTGTGATCGTGAGGATCGCGATCATCACCGAATCGTTTCCCCCAGATGTCAACGGCGTGGCTCACTGCGTCCTGCGCGTGGCTGAGCACCTGGTCCGGCGAGGACATGAGCCGCTCGTGATCGCCCCCCGCCCGGCCGACTCGATGCCCCGGCCCGATAGCGCGGTGTCCTATCCGGTCGTCCGCGTGCCGTCGCTGCCCATGCCCGGCTACCCCGGCTTCCGGGTCGCCGCCGGCCGGCTCCGGCCTGCGCGCCGCGCTGACCGGTCACCGCGCCGAAATCGTCCACCTGGCCAGCCCGTTCGTCCTGGGCGGCGGCGGTGCCGTGGCCGCCGGGCGGCTGCGGCTCCCGCTGGTCGCCGTCTATCAGACCGACGTGGCCGGCTACGCCCGGGCTTACCGGCTCGGCCCGGCCGGCCAGGATCTCGCGTGGCGCCGCCTGCGCCGGATCCACAATGCCGCCGACCGGACCCTGGCGCCGTCCACCGCTGCGGCCGCCAGCCTGCACGCGCACGGTATCGACCGGGTCTGGCTGTGGGCCCGGGGTGTGGACACGACCCGGTTCGCCCCGGTCAAGCGCAGCGCGCGGCTGCGCGCCGAGCTCGCGCCCGGCGGTGGAGGTGCTGGCCGGCGACGTGGGGCAGGCTGGCGCCG
>CAWIDQ010000086.1:0-7429 GCA_963834695.1 uncultured Actinomycetota bacterium | reverse complement strand
ATCTACGCCAAGATAGGCGCCTCCAGCCGGGCCGCCGCAGCGATGTTCGCGGTGCAGCACGGTCTGCTTCCCGAGGAGAAGATCGCTACCACGGCGACCGCCTGACGCCAGGCCGCCTGCGCAACGGGCTGGTCGGCGGCGCGGACGCCTGGCTCAGCGTGTCGCTAACGGCTCGCCGCCCGGCGTCGCAGCCAGGAGTGGTAGCCGAACCAGACCACGCTCATGCCGACCTTGAAGGACAGCAGCCGGTAGAGCAGCGTTACCGTCACAGCCGCGGGGGCGTGGATACCCACGCCGGCGAAGGCGGCGATCAGCACGATGTCGACGATGCCGATGCCGCCGGGCACGGGGCTCAGGCTGGCCGCTCCGGCACCCGCGCTCCATACCACCAGGATCTTCGCCCAGGGCACCGGGATACCCAGCGCAAACATGGCGCAGATGAGGCAGCCCACGTCCGCGGCCCAGTTGGCCAGCGCGCACGCGAAGGCTTGCCCCAGCCCCCGGTACGCGAGCCGCAGGCCGCCGGCCCGCTCCAGCGTGCCGCGCAGCAGTGCGGCCACGTCGCGGCGCGGGCGGCCGCGCGTGCCCCGGCGGACCAGCCGCATCGCCCGGTCCGCCAGCGTGACCAGCCAGGCGCGGAAGCCGGCCAGGCGCAGGCTCATCACCAAGGCGACGGCCATCCCGGCGCCGACCAGGCTGCCTGCCAGGCCAAGCGCCGCGGCGCCCGGGTTGCCGGTCATCGCGACGCCGACCGAGGCGAGGATGGCGAATGCGACGGTGGAGAACGTCCCGGCGATAGCCAGGGCGACGCTGACCTGCCCGACGTCGGCGCCGCCCCGGCGAAACTCACGGAAGGCATACGTCGCCGCGATGCCCGAGCCCACCACCGGAACCGAGACCGCGATCGCGTTCGCGTTGTAGGCGGTGGCCAGCACCGAGCGCAACGCCAGCCGTGCCCCGGTGGCCCGCAGTAGCACCCGCTCCAGCTGGCCGAACGCTGCCATCGAGGCGAACTCGGCTCCGGCGCCGGCCAGCACCCAGCTCACCCGGACGTGGGCCATGCCCCCCAGGCCCTGCCGCAGCACCGCGCGCTCGGCGTAGATCGCCACCCCGGCGCCGGCCACCACCGCAACCATGGCCACCAGCTGGGCGACGCCCATCCAGCCCCGGCGCAGCACTGCGGGCTGCGCCGGGGCTGGCGCCGGCGGCGTGCTCATCTCCGTCATGGTCGCCCGGTGATCCTGATGGAACCGGTCATGCCGCCGGTGGCCGCTGCTCTCATGGCTTCCCTTACGGCCGCGCCGTCGATGCCTCAGCAGCTTGAAGCTGCGCGGCGGCCGGGACCTGGTCGCGGGCCCTGAAATACTCCTCGCCCTCGATGTTGATGCGGGGCAGGATCCGGCCGAGCCAGCGCGGCAGGTACCAGTTGAACCTGCCCAGGCTGGCCATGCGCGCCGGCACGAGCAGGCAGCGGACGACGGTGGCGTCCAGGATCACGGCGACCGCCAGGCCGATGCCGAACTGCTTGACGGTCGGATCGCCGTTGAGGACGAAACTGCCGAACACGAACACCATGATCGTCGCCGCGGCGGTGATCACGCGTCCGCTGGTGACCAGTCCGGAGACGACCGAGCGCTTGGGGTCCTCGCCGGCGTCGGCGTGCTCCTTGATCTGGCTGACCAGGAACACCTCGTAGTCCATGGAGAGCCCGAACAGGACCGCGAACATGAACAGCGGCACGTAGGAGACGATCGGCACCGCGCTGTCCAGGCCGATCAGGCTGTGCAGCCAGCCGAACTGGAACACCGCGATGAGCACGCCGTAGGCGGCGCCGATGGAGAGCAGGTTCATGACCGCGGCCTGCACCGGGATCACCACGGAGCGGAAGGCGAGCATCAGCAGCAGGAAGCTGAGCGCGATCACGACCAGGATCTGGAGCAGGAGCTTGCTGGAGATCTCCGAGGCGAGATCCACGTTGCTGGCGGTGCTCCCGCCGACGTAGGCGCGCATGTTCGTGCCCTTCTCGGCGTCAGGGATCACGCTCGAGCGCAGCTTGCCGACGAGGTTTGCGGTGGCTTGCTCGGCCGGCCCGGTCGTGGCGACCGCACTGAAGTAGGCGGTGGTCCCGGCCTGGTCGATCTGGACCGGGCTGACCGCCGCGACGCCCGGGGTCTGCGAGATGTCTTTCTCCAGTGTCTGCAGCCGCGGGTCGCTGGCGCGTGGGTCGCTGCCCGACGAGCTCTGGGAGCTCGCCGAGCCGCTGGAGGAGGCCTGCGCGGGTGAGCCGAGCGAAACCGCCACCAGCAGCGGCCCGTTCACCCCGGGACCGAAGTTGTCCGAGATCAGGTCGTACGCCCGGCGAGCGGTGGTCGACGTGGACAGCGCGGCGACGTCCTTCTGCCCCAGGGTCAGCGACAGCAGCGGGATCGCCAGCGGGATCAAGATGGCCAGGGCCGCCAGCGCCGAGATCGCCGGCCGCCTGACCACGCCGGCCGCCCATCGCGCCCACAAGCCCTGCTTCTGGTGATCCGCGGGATGGCGGCCGCGGACCCGCAGCGCGTTGATCCCCGGGCCGATGATCGCGAGCATCGCCGGCAGCAGGGTCAGCGCGGCCAGGACCGCGACGACGACCGCGACCGCCGCCATCACCCCCATCGTCGTCACCAGCGGGATGCCGGCCACCGCGAGCGACACCAGCGCGATCGTCACGGTCCCGCCGGCGAAGGCCACCGCACCCCCGGAGGTCGCGACGGCCCGGGCGATCGACTCGCGCAGGTCCAGGCCGTCCTTCAGGCCGCGGAAGTGCCGGGTCACGATGAACAGCGCGTAGTCGATGCCGACACCGAGCCCGATCATCGTGGCCAGGGTCGGTGCCACCGTGGACACGGTGAACGCGTGGCTGAATATATAGACGATCGACAGCGTCGAGGCCAGCCCCAGGATCGCGGTGACGATCGGCAGCAGCATCGCCACCACCGTGCCGAAGGTGAACGTGAGGATCACCATCGCCGCGAGGATGCCGATCAGCTCGCTGGTCTCGGTGGATGGCTTGGACACCTTATCGCCGAGCTGACCGCCGGTCTCCACCTGGATCCCGGCCGCCTGGGCGGGCTTGGCGGCCGCGTCGATGATCGTCTGAGCGTCATCGACGGACAGGGACCCCGGGCTGACCGACAGGGTCACCGAGAGGTATCCCGTTCTCTGGTCCTTGCTCAGCGCGGAGGCGCCCTGCGTGGTGAGCGGGTTGACCACCGAGGCCACGTCCGGCGTCTTGGCCACGTCGGCCGCCGCCTGGTTGACCGCCTGAGAGTACTTGGAGTCGGTCAGCTTCCCGCTGCTGACGTGCAGCACGATCGGGCTTGATCCGTTGGCTTGGTCGGGGAACGGCTTGCTGAGCGTGTCGGCGGCCTGCTGGCTGTTGGTTCCCGGCAGGGTGGCGTTGTCGTTGGTGTTGTCGCCGAGGCGATGCGAGACGCCCACCAGCGCGACCGTGAGCACAATCCAGGCGGCGAGAACCGCGAAACGATACCGGACGCAGAACCGCGCCAGCCGGTAGAGCACACCTGTCATGACCGGGCTTCCTTCTCCTCATCGGCGGCTTCATCCGCCGGGACACGGGCTTCACGCCAACGTGCCTGGCGGCCGTGACCGGTCACAAGGGAGGAACCCCGCAGCTTTTCCCTACGGTTTTCCGGACGGGGCACCAGCCTGCGGGCTACCCGCCGATGGCCGACGCCAGCTGGAAGCGAGAGCGGATGCCCAGCTTCTGGTAGGCGCTGCTGAGGTGGCGCTCGACCGTCTTCTCGGTCACGAACAGCGTCTGCGCTACCTCGCGGTTGGTCTGCCCCTCCGCCACCTGACGGCATACCCGCCGCTCCGCCGCGGTCAGTGCGGTCGGCCCGGTCAGCTCGAGCCGGGCGCGGCGTCCGGGCCCGGCATGCAGCCCGGCCATCGCGCTTTCCGCGAGTGCGACGGCACCGCACTGGCCGGCCAGGCCGATGGCCCGGCGCTGCAGGGCCCGGCCCTCCTTTCGCCTGCCGGATCGGCTCAGTTCGGCCCCGAGATCGGCGAGCGCATGAGCCAGCTCGAGCCGGGCGGGACTGCGCTCGAGGACCGCGACCGCCTCGCGGAGCAGCGCCGGCGCTTCACCCCCGCCGATCGCCAGGGCCGCGGTTCGCAGTGACATGCCCAACGCGCCGGGCGCGCCGACCCGCCGGGCCGCCGCCACCTGCTCGCGCGCCAGCTTGTCAGCCCGCGGTCTGTCTCCCAGCGCGGCCAGCGCGGGAGCCGCGTAAGCCCGCCAGGTGCTTGGCCATTGCACCGCCCGCGCCTCGAGCCGCTGGCCGCACCACAGCAGGTCCGCGACACCCTCCTCGAGCTGACCCTGGGCTATCCGCAGCCGCCCGCGCGCGATCAGGAACTCGAGAACGTAGGCGCGTTCCTCGGTGATTCCCATTGTCTCGCCGGTTCGGGCCAGAGCGGCCGCGGCATCCAGCGCTCCGCGCTCGATCTGCACGGTCATTGCCACCGCGACGAGAAGCTGCGCGATGAAGTGCGGATGCTCCACGAGCAGCAGCCCGGTCTCCGCCTCGACCTGCGCATCGTGCAGCGAACCCTGCCCGAGTGCGCTCGCGGCGTGCATCGCGTGGAGGATGCCCTGCCTGGTCGCGTGACCCTCCTGGCGGGCCCGCTGCAGCGCCGCGTCCATCAACCGGTCAGCCAGGTCATACCGCTCGCCCGAGCGATCAACGTGAACAGCGCCGTGAGCCCGGCGGTATTCAGCGCGCTGGGCGGCAGGCCGGCCATGAGCGCCGCCTGGACTTCGTCCGTGGCGACCGCGGCTGATGCTCCGTGCAAGAGCTGGTCCTGGGCGCTGACGATCCTCGCCACGGCCTCGAAAACCGGGCGGCCCCGGGCCAGGTCACGAAACTCCCGCAGGCGGGCGGCGAGGCCGGGCCGCAGTGTCGGGACGGAGCCCATCACGATCAGCAGCTCAGCGCCCAGCTCGAGCGAGCGCTCGGGATCGGCGGGCCACAGCTCCCCGGCCAGCGACGACAGTGCGTCGACCGCGGCCTCGGCCGAGCGGCCGCCGGACACGATCGCGCACCGCCCTAGCGAAGATCGCCGCGTCGGCCCGGGTAGCCAGCGTGGCGCCCGAGGCCAGCGCCGCGCGCAGGTGTTCCTCGGCCGCCTCGAACTGCATCGTGGCTACCTCGTACCAGCCGAGCTCGGCCAGGATCTCCCCCCGTTCCTGCTCGGACGGGGACTCGGCCAGCGCCCGCCGCAAGTACGCGGCGGCCGCCCGCGGTGCGCCCCGGTGCGTCGCGGCGGTCGCAGCCGACCTGAGCGTGCCGACCCTGTGCTGATCCCCGGTCGGCGGGGTCAGCAGCAGGTGGGCGGTGACCCGCTCGACCGAGGCATCCTCGCGAGCCAGGGCCTCAGCGGCCGCCGCGTGCCGGGCCTGGCGCTCACCGGGCGCAAGATCCTCATACAACGCCGCGCGCACGATCGGGTGCACGAACCCCAGACGCTCAGCCGGAACGAAGATGTCCGCCCGCACCAGGTCATCTGCCGCCTCTCGGGCGTCGTCCTGGCTCAGGCCCGACATCCGGCCGGCCAGCAGCGGTTCGCTGTCATCTCCGAGCACGGCGACCGCTCGCGCCAGCTCGGTCGCCGCGGGACCGAGGGTAGCGAGCCGGTGCAGGACGAAACGGCTCACCGCGGCCGGTCCCACGTCCTGCACTGCGCCCGCTGCGGCCGCCGACGGCTCCACCCCGGCGGCGGCCGAGAGCTCTCAGCAGCTCCCGCAGGAAGAGCGGGTTGCCACCGGTGGCCGTGTGACAGGCGCGGCAGAACTCCTCCGCTGCCTCGGCGCCCAGACGCTCCCGCGCCAACGTCACCGCGGCAGACTGGCTCAGCGGCCGCGGATACAGCGCGGCTGCGGCGGGGCGCGAGGCCAGCTGTACCCACAGCACCCCCGCCTCGTCCCCGCCGGCATCTGGAGGGCGCCCGGTGAGCAGCATCGTCACCGGAAGCCCCTCGATCCGCTGCGCCAGGTAGGCCAGGAACCGCAGCGACTCCCGGTCGGCCCACTGGCAATCGTCGACCAGCACGAGCACAGGGGCCCGGTCGGCCAGGTTCACCACCAGCCAGTACAGGCTGTGCAGCGCCTCAAAGCCGGCATCAGCACCTACCGGCCCTGGCTTGCCTGGCTCGAACAGCCGCGCCGCGGGACCAGCAGCGCCCGCGAACAGCTCGGCCTGCCCAGGCTCCTTGCTGATCACCGGCTCCAGCAGCTGGCGCACCACGCCGAACGCGAACGGCTGCTCAAGCTCTGAGCCCCTCGCCTCGAGCGGCATCATCCGCGCCCGCTCGGCTGCTGCGCGCGCCTCCCGCGCCAGCACCGTCTTACCGGTGCCGGCGGGACCCTCGATCAGGAGCAGCGTGCCCTCGCCGGCGCGCGCGTGGTCAAGTCCGTCACGCAGCGTCTCCAGCTCGCGTTCGCGTTCGAGCAGAACGCCCCCGGGAGCGAACGGCACTACTTGACGCTACCCCGCACGTCGGTGGCATGGCCAGGCAAAACCTCGGGGGAAACCCTCGGGAATCCTCCCTTGTCGGAGCGAGGACGCCGCCAAGACCATGGCGTAGATGAAGAACGTCAGCGAGCTCAACAAGCTCAGGGTCCGGTTGTTCATCGAGGCAGTCCTCAACGAGGGACGGCTCGAGCTGATCGACGAGTTGATAGCCGCCGACTACGTTGGCCACATCCGTTGCCTCGAGCCGGAGGTGGCCGGTCCAGCAGGCGTGCGGCAGTTCGTGGCCAGCCGCCGGCGCGCCCATCCCGGCCTGTACGTCACGATCGAGGACCAGATCGCCGAGGATGACCGCGTCGTGACGCGCTGGCGCGCGACGGTTCCGGCACGAGAGGCTCAGGCTTCCCTCGGGCCCTTCGGGCGCGCGGCGTGCTACGCCGGAATCTCGGTCATCCGGCTGCTGGCGGGAAAGCAGGTCGATTCCCACACCGAATGCGCCATCCTCGCCGCGAGCCCGGCCCTGGCGAGCCGGCTGTACCCCGCCCCTGAGGGCAACACCAGCCCCGGGGCGGGGTACATCCAGCCCAAGATCCAGCCGTGAGGCTGAGGTTACGGCTGTCCAGGGGCTAGTCGCCCGTTACGGACAAGCCCGCCGTCACCGTTGAGCCTGTGTTCCGGAGTGAGCGGTGACCAGGCGGCCCCGACCGGTGGATCACGTGGAGGACGACGGGACGCTGGCGATGGCCGAGCCGTCCGTCTCACCGCCGCCGGCAGCGGCAGGCAAGGTGGTCATGGCGTCCGCCCCGGCCGGGCTGTGGGCCGGAGCGACGTCGACAGCAACCGGAGCCGCGTTCCTGAGCTCCTCCAGCCGGCTCTTGGACGGTATGAGCAGGGTC